>JBDRKL010000008.1:0-52194 GCA_043814055.1 archaeon | reverse complement strand
TTGTAGTAGTACTTGATAGTGCTGCCTGAAACCTTCAGGAACACTTCGTCGTACTGATCCGCTGTCTGCGTGTCCAGCATATCTCTGGATGCGTTCAGACCGGAAAGGGTTATCTCAACCTCTTCGTGCCAGGTCTTCTCCAAACCGTCGATGTACGTGTAGCCCTTTTCCTTGTGGCTGTACAGGTAGTCTACGACACCGTCACCAGATGCGTAACCTGCTGGACCGATAACATCTGTTGTTACTGCGGTTGAACCGCCGAACTCGTACGCATATGTTGCGTCCTTGTCCAGCTGTATGTGCCTGGTTACACCTGCTGCGTCTGTCGTCAGAGGCGTAAGGGTGATTTCGCCCTCGCCTGCTTCGTCGCCAGAAACCTGAATGTTCATGGTTGCGCCTGCCATATCGACAGCTGCAATCACGTCAGCAGCAGCGGCGTTCTCGCCAACTACGTAGAGGCCTGTGACTGTCCCATCAGATGAGACCATCAAGTCCTGGTAGTCGCCGAGGTCCATTGCTGCAACATCTTCGGTTTCTTCTGCAAAAGCTGCTCCGGCCATTGTTGCGCCTATCATAAGGCCAACGCTGAGGGCGGCTCCTGCTTTTTTCCATATTTTTTGCATTTTTTTATACCTCCGATTGGTATTATTTAGTGTTGTTTTCTATAAAACAAAGCGAAAATAAACCAACACTGTTGAACATAGTAACGAATAGAGTGTATATAAAGGTTTCGTTTAGCTTTTTGTATTGTTTTTTGACCCTTTTTTAGCCTTTTTTGCCTTTGCGGCGCGGTTGGCGGCGCTCTGGTGGACAAAAACGGCATGCGCCAAGGAACTTACAAGGTGGGAAATATCAACTAATGAGTTCTGGAGCTCGCCAATAGGGACTTTTAGGTCTTTTTGAGGGTCCAGTATTTCAAAAGAAGTGGGGGAATAAAGCAAAGCAACCCTAGTTAGGAGGCCGAAGTCCTTTGCGAGGAATTTGACCTCTGTGTTGATTGAGAACCACTTTTCCTTGAACTCCTGGGGCGGATCGTAGTTAGTTTCGTAAATCTCAATACCTTTCTCGCGAGCCATCCTGTTTACTAATGTTTCAAGGGCTTCCTTGACATAGTCCTTGTCATTGCCCTGAACCTCAATTATTATTACTGAATTTATCCAGCCAGCGTCGTCTATTAGGTTGCGCTGTTTTTCTGTAAGTGCCATGGGCTGTTTTTGGAAGTGGTGGTTTTTATAGTTATTCCATATCTGCAGGAAAAGTTCATAAGTAAAAGATAACTAGCTTGTTTATGGACAAAATCGTGTCTGAGTCAAAGAAATGTAGGGTTGAGACCGGAAGTTTTCCTATAGCTTTGAAGAGCGGAGACGGGTGCTATTTTTTTGACACCGAGGGGAAGAAGTACCTGGATTTCAACTCTAACTTCTCCACGAACAACGTGGGCTATGGCCGGCCAGAGATTAAAAGAGTTATTGAGGAGCATGCGAAGAGCGGGCTGTACAAGATAGACGGCACAACATATTATACTGACGAAGCGCTTAAGCTTGCGAAAAAACTTTTGGGAATTTCTCCTGAGAACATGAGCAAGGTGCTTTTCATAAACTCGGGCGCAGAGGCTGTGGAGAATGCGATAAAATTTGTCTATTTGAAACGCCGGGGCGGGCAGCCGGGAATCTCGTGCAAGGGCGCGTTCCACGGGAGGACGCTCGGGGCTTTGACGTACACAGAAAGCAAGGCCGTACAGAAGCAGTATTTTCCGCAATTGCCAAGCCATGTGATTGAGTTTTGCACCTCTGATGATGATAAACAGATTGGCGAATTAGAGGAGTACATAAGGATGGAGGGGGCTCCTGCTTTTGTGATTGTTGAGGCAGTGCAGGGAGAGGGCGGGTATAGGCCGGCAGGGAAAAAATTCCTGCAGACCATACGAAAGGTGACTCGTGAAAATAATATTCCATTGATAATTGATGAGGTTCAGTCCGGCATGGGCAGGACTGGGAAGTGGTGGGCTCACGAGCACTATGGCATAAAGCCTGATATAATGACAGCTGCGAAGTCGCTTTGCGTCGGAGCCACTCTGGTTTCGAAAAAGTATGATAATAATGAACCCGGGTCAATTGGTAGTACCTGGGGCGGCGGGCATTTGATTGATCTTGCAGTTGGGTTGAAAGTGATTGAGATTATTGAGAAGGAAAAGTTGATGAAGAATGCGGAGAGGATGGGAACGTATTTCCTTAAGAGGCTGGGTGAGCTCGCTGAGAAATATCCGATTAAAGATGTGCGCGGATTGGGTCTTATGATTGGCTTTGACCTGCAGAAAGAAGGAGACAATAAAAAGGTTGTAAACGAGGCCTTGAAAAATGGGCTTGCGCTTCTGACCTGCGGGTACAAGGGAATAAGAATTGCACCTCCTTTGATTATTACAGAAGAGGACGCAGAGAAAGGTCTTGGGATACTTGAGGAATCTTTGAAGGCGGTAAGTGCAGTTTGAACAAGGAAGAAGAGAAACTCCTTAAGACACGGCTTGAGTATATTCACGAACAGTATAGAGAAACCCCATTCAGTCCTGAAGACTTTCGCCTTAAATTAAGAGGGGTGATAGGGTGGGCATACTTTGATGATGTGCGAAACCGCAAGAAAACCTATGCAGCATTTCTCGCAGACTATGTGGAGAAAGGATGGCTGAAGAAGTATAAGAAAAAATATATGCTGACTGCAGAGTCTTTAGAGTTTTTAGGATTAATTGGTCTGAAAAAGAGCAGGCAAAAAACAGAAGCCGGGGCACAGGGTGCAGAAGAGGAAAATAAATACACAAAAACAGAAGTTATAGAGATTGTAATGCAGACCCTTTTTGACAGCAGTGAAGGAGACTGGTTTAATGGACTCCAATTCAATAAAACAGTTTCAAAACTATACAAAACTCCAGGGTTTACGCCCAGTATGAAAAAGAGGATAGGGGGCATAAAAACATTGAGTACGTTCCTCCTTGAAAAGGAGTATATAGTGATGAGAAAGTTGGCAAACACCAGGGCACGATATAGGATAAATAGAAGAAAGTGGCAGCCAAAGAATGAAAAAAGTTAGACTTATTAACTAAGAGCGCTTTCACTTTCTCATGGCTGAGCATAAAATCCTAATAAACGGCGAGTGGAAGAAATCGTCTTCTGGCGAAGTTTTTGAGAGTATTAATCCAGCGACTAAGAAATCGCTCGGGACTTTTCAGAAAGGGACTAAAGAAGATGTTAAATCTGCAGTTGACGCGGCTGAGGATGCTTTTGACAAGTGGAGCGAAACTCCTGCACCGCAGAGGGCTGAGATACTTTTTAAGACTGCTGAGATTTTGAAACAGAGGAAGGAAGAGCTTGGCAAGCTGGTTACAACTGAGATGGGCAAGGTTATCTCTGAGGGCTTGGGTGATGTTCAGGAAGCGATTGACATTGCTGAGTACATGGCTGGCGAAGGTAGGAGGTTGTTTGGATATACTACACCATCTGAACTGCCGAACAAGTTCGCGATGACTCTGCGGGTTCCTGTTGGTGTTATGGGCCTGATTGCGCCATGGAATTTTCCAATTGCGATTCCAGCGTGGAAGCTGATGCCCGCGTTGGTCTGCGGGAACACAGTGGTTTTCAAGCCTGCTACGGATACGCCGCTCTGCGCGATTGAGCTTGTGAAGATTCTTGAGAAGGCTGGACTGCCGAAAGGGGTTGTTAATCTTGTGACTGGGCCAGGCGGAGAAGTTGGGGAGGCGATTTTGGACAGCAAGAAGATTCGCGGGATTTCGTTTACAGGTTCAAAAGAAGTTGGGGAGCATATCACAAAGAAAGTTGGAGTGAGGAAGCTTGGGTTGGAGCTCGGCGGGAAGAACGCGATTATAGTTATGGATGATGCTAAGTTGGACTTGGCTGTTGAGGGGATTTTATTCGGCGGCTACGGGACTACAGGGCAGAGATGCACGGCTTCGAGCAGGGTGATTGTGCATGAGAAAGTTAAAGGGAAACTTGAGAAGATGCTGGTTGAGAGGGTTAAGAAGCTGAAGGTTGGGAATGGAATTGACTCAAAGACTGATGTTGGTCCGCTCATAAATCAAAAGGCTGTGGATAAGACTCATAAGTATACTGAGATTGGGAAAAAGGAGGGGGCGAAACTGCTCGTTGGTGGAAAGGTTGGTTCAGATAAAGGATTCTTCTACGAGCCGACTCTGTTCACGAATGTTGCACCCAGCATGAGGATTGCGCAGGAGGAAATTTTCGGGCCGGTTGTGAGCATGATTTCTGCAAAGGATTTGAAGGATGCTATAAAAATATGCAACGGGGTTGAGTATGGCCTGAGCTCGGCGATTTACACAGAGAATATGAGGAATGCATTTACTGCGATTAAGAAGATTGAGGCTGGGTTGACTTATGTTAACTCTTCAACAATTGGAGCTGAGGCACACCTGCCTTTCGGCGGGGTGAAGGGGACTGGGAATGGGACGCGCGAGGCAGGGATTGAGGGGATTCATGAGTTCTCTGAGACCAAGACGGTTTACTTTGATTACTCTGGGAAATTGCAGAAAGCGCAGATTGATGTTGATTGAAAAAGGTTTTTAAGTCCGGATTGTCAAGACATAATCATAAATGATAAAGAGTCGCATACGAATTGCATATGATGAGTGCCGAACACCTGACAAACTACCTCAAGCTGTGCTTGGAGTAGTGATAGAAAAGAAAGGGGTCAGCGTAACAAGAAAGGAGTTTTTAGAGAGTCTAAATTCCAGACTGGTGCCTAGAAATATAAGAGCAGAGGTGACGAGCCGACTACGCCTTGTTCTTCAAAGAGGAAAAATAGGGGAAAACGCATTTGCAGATTTAAAGAAAGAGGCACTGCAGGAATACACTAAGTTTGGGAAAGAACTGAACCAGATAGTGGAGAAAACTGATTTTCTTGGGAACAGTGCGATAGACGAGCTTATCAAAAAATCATATCAGCAGTTGAGCGGCAAGCCAACGCCAAAAGATATTGCTCAGCACGTTAAAATGGTGCTTAGGGGCGAGAACTGGAAAAAAATTGTCAGGGATGCCCCTGGATTATTTGAAGGCGGCGAGTTGGGAGAAATCGGCATTGAGATTAGGATGATTCAAACAGGCCTGATAGACATGGGTAAGATTAAAACGCCTAAGGATAGGAGGGACTGGCACTACACAGCACTATCTCTTGAACACGATGAAAAAGATTCCAAAGCGGCTCTGAGGGCAATTAAAAAGGCAGACAAGCAGAGCCCAAATGACTGGGTGGTTTGGCATAATATGGGAAACGTGTTGCTTAGCCTGAAGAAATACAGAAAGGCGGCGCTTGCTTTTAACAGGGCAATTGAACTAAACACAACCAAAAAAAGCGAACTGTACGCGTCATACCACGGAAAAGGGTTGGCCCTGAAACAATTAGGGAAACATAAGGAAGCCATCAGGGAGTTTAACACAGCCCTAAAGCAGAAGCCGGATTTTTATCAGGGATTGTTCTCAAAAGCCGAGGCCTTCTATAACCTGAAAAAGTATGGCGTAGCGCTGGTGGTTATAAATGAGGCGCTGAAAGTGAGGCCAACGAGTTGCAACAGTTTGAACCTGAAGGGCGATATACTGAACTGCCTTGGCCGAAAGGATTCAGCTAAAACATTCTACGAAAAAGCCACAAGATTAAAAAACAAAGGCTAATTACTTTTTCTTGAACACCCCCTCAAGCTCGTGCACCTCGTTTTAAATGGTGGCTGGGCTGCTGCAGCTTAAGTGAAAGTGGTTAAAGTTTTCTCATTATTATTCAAATCAGCGTCTGTTGTATTTATTTCAAAATAAATCGTCTGGAATCCGCTTTGCAGGCCGAAAGGCGCGTCGCTCTTGTAAGTGTTGCAGTTGCCGATTTTTGCGCTGAACGTTGGATTGTATGTCTTGTTGCAGAAGCTCTCTGTGCAATTCTCAATCCAAATGTGCATGCCAACTTTGCCCTCAAAGTCAAGGTTGCCGTTGTTGCAAATGTCGATGTCCAGTTCGATTTTTTGTGTTGAGTTGTTGTAGTACTGGTCTGTGAGGTCGTACCAGATTTTGCCAATTCCAAGATCTGTGAAGGCTCCAGCGCTTACTGATTCTGTGAGCTGGTTGTTGTGCGGGTTTGCGTCTGGATTTTCGAGATGTACCGTGAGTTTGTGGATTCCGCTGTTCTGTGGTGTGAAATTGTAATATATTATTTCTTCAGCTTTTGGGGCCAGTGCGGCTTGTCTGCATTCAGTGGTTTGCGAAGTGGTAAAGCAAATGCTGACAGTTTCTTCAAAGGTGCCGTGGTTTTTGAGTACTGCTTGTGTTTGAGAGAGTGATTCGATTCCAATGTCAGAGAAATCTCCAAAGAGCTCGGGGCGGGTTATGCCGGTTGGGTTTTGTTGTTTGTTCATGTTGAGGAGGGTTTCCAAAGTTACTGTGGTGTCTTCGAGATATGTGAGGGAGCTTGATTGTGTTAGTTCCCTGCCAGGGACTATTATTGTTAATGGAATTTGGTAAGCTGGCTCATCTGCGCACGATGCGTGATAGCCGTACCAGCCATAGGAGCCTTCGCGGAAGCACATGCCGTGGTCAGCTGTTACTATTAATATTGTATTTTGGGCGAGACCAGTTTGCATCAGCGTGTTGAGGATTTGGTTTAGTTGGGCGTCTGCCGCGACTTTGGTTTTGAGGTAATCTGCCGGACCAGAGTGGCCTGCGTGGTCTGTGCCTGCGAAGTTCACTGTAAGGATGAAGGGCTCTTCTGCGTTTTCAATCAGCGAGGTTACTGCGTCTGCTGTCCACTGGTCGTAGTCGCAGAACTCGCAATCGCTGAGATCTTTGTAATCAGGGAGGTTGTTGTGCTGCTGCATTACGCTTAGGAGTTTTGGTGAGATGTTTTTATAATTTAGATTTGAGTCAAACAAGTCCCAGTTGTTATTTGCGTCCCAGAGCGCTGCATCCATCTTGGAGACTGCCTGGGGCGAATCGCCCTGACCCATTACCCCTAATATAATATAACCCTGTTCGCGGGCGCTGTCAAATATTGTGTTGTTCGGAAGCGCGACTGTTTGGGAGAATGCCTTGTAGTCGTAGCCGAGTTTGTATTGAGATGTGAAGAGAATTGAGTGGGATTCAGTAGTGCTAGGTATCCGCACGCGCGCATTGGTGAAGTCCAAACCGCGGTGTTGCAGAGCTTTGAAAGTTGGGGTTTCCGCGCGGTTCAAGTATTGAGAACCGAGGCCGTCAAAGATTAGGATGATTGCGTTTTTGTTTTCGGTTTGGTTGGTTACGAAAATTTGGAAAGTTTGAGAGTTGTCCCAGGGCGTGTAGTCCATTGGGATTTTGGCTGAGGCTGAGAGATTATTTGAGCCTGGGACAAGTTGGATTTCACAGGTTGGTGTGTATACTTTTGATTCGCCCGAGGTGATCTCAATGAGCTCTGAGCAGCTGCCGAGCGTGAAATTTGTGGTTTCATTGTGGCTCTTCTTGTTGGTTATTAGGAATTTGAGTGGTGTGTTTGGAGTGATTACTAGGGGGCTGGTAAGTGTAAGCGAGATGTCGTGAACTTCAAGGTTCAAGCCAACTGGGAGAAAGATTAAATCAGACGCTGGTTCATCCCAATCGCCGAGCGGCGGGAGAGTGCCTGAGACTGAGATGTGACCTGTGTAATTACCCTGCTCAGTGTTTAATATATTATATTGTATGTTGACTGTTGCGTTTGGCTCAAGGGCAAATTGGTTATTTGAGAATTCAACTATTGCGCCGCTGCCGAGCTCGTTGGTGATTTCAGAGGCGAGAGTTATTCCTTCAATTGTTCGCGAGGTTGGGTTGCGGATTTTGATTGTTGACGTGTTGAGTTCTGCTAGGATAAAGCCGAGCGTGACTTTTTCAGATTTTTCATAAATTATGTCAGAGGTTGAGGTCTTGAGGCGGGCGCGGAGCTTTGGCGCGTTCAAGTCGCGGGAGGAGAGGCTGCCAGGAATTGTTATGTTTGCGGTTATGAGTTGTGTGCCTGCGCTGAGGTTGTGGTAGGAATATGTGGGCTCTGATAGTTCGTATGTTTCCTCGCCGAATTCCTTGATGAGCGTTAGTTCAAGTTTAACATCTTTGAGAGATTCGTAGCCAAGTAGGATTGTGTCAGGGAATTCAGTTACCGCGGCGTAGGTTATTTCCGAGCTTTCGCCGAGGATGAGTTTTGCGTTTTCAGCAGGGCTAAGCTTGGACTTTCCGATTAGGAGCAGGAAGTGCGCGTTTTGCTCATTGTGCTCAAGCTCTTTACGTGCGTGCCTTGAAGCGAGGAAGCCAGGAGCGATTATGGTTATGTTAACTGGTTCTGCAGGGCGGAAAGATTGGAAAGTGCCGAGGGAATCTGTTGGATTTTGCTCGTAGCCGGCGCAGGTTTCTGAGAGCTCTGGGAATGCGTTTGGGACCGGGACTATTTCATAGGAGGCTGACTTGGGCATTGTGCGGTTGTAGTAGACTCCGCCAGTTGTCCACACCCCGTTGGCGTGGATTTTGATTTGGAAAACTGCCTGGTAAGTGTTTGATTTGAAATTGAAGATTGCAGTTTCAACAAAGCATGACGAGTTTTGGGTTGAGAGGTTGACTGGAATTATTACTGTGGATTCAGCGCCGATGATGTCTGGCAGGGTAGAATGAACCAGGATGTTGGTTGAATTTGAAGTTAATGAAAGGTTGGTTAAGATTTGACCAGTTGGGTTTATGATTGTCACGTTGAATCCCGCGCTGTGGGGCAGGTTGAGCTCAAGCGGGAATGAGATTTTTATAGAGGGTCTGTAAGTTGGAGGGGTTGTGCCTGAGATTGATGCGCCGCTGCCTGATGAGGTTGTTGCTTCTTCACAGGGATTTTGCTCTGTGTAGTTTGTTTGGTTTTCCGTAAGTTTTAGGAGCTCTTCGTGCCCAGAGGTTTCTTCGCCTGAGCCAAGAACTGCGAAGCCGGTGATTGGCTGCAGGCCGCTGGTTTTGTATACAAGGACCAGAGCAAAAAAGATGCAGAGCATTGCCACGTATTTCTTGTTTATTCGCCGGCTGTAGTGCGGGTGTTTCCTGATTGTATAGTTCATGGAGGAAACGAGCGCAGAAGGGATTATAAGGTTTGGTTAACCAAGGCAAGTTTGTTGAGAGAATAACCTTTATAAGAAACTGCCCCCTAGTTTAGATTATGGTAAAGAAAGGGATAAAAATAACAACGCTGACAGTTCCTCTTTTAGTACTCGGTTTTCTCTCTTTCCTGCTTGAGTACGTTTGGCCGGAGTGGCCGTTTTTTGAGGCAGCTTTTGTTCTGTTCTTGTTCCTTGGTTTCAGCTACAGCAAATATCCCCACAAAGGCAGGCACCACGAGTTGATTATTGGACTGCCAATGGCATTTTCAATGATTTGGCTTCTAATTGTTGGAGTGGCAATAATGTTCGCCGGGTGGAGCATCTACCACGTTTTTGTGCGCAACCTTCTTTTACTCCTGTTCTTGTCCAGCACGATTTGCGCTTACGCATTGTATGGCTGCTATAAGAAGTGATTATTTTTTCTTGTGGATACCAAGAAGGTCTTCAAGCTCGTCCAGCCCGTGCTCAATATCTACCCATACTTTTCTGATAAGGTGCCAAAGTCCACTAACTACGCCAAGGGCAAATACCATCACAAGTGAGGTTAAGAAAAGTTCTGCAGAGCCGAGACCGCCGAGATTATAGGAGAACGCGAGCGCAGTTCCTGCAGCTGGGGCGTGGCGCATGTTCAGGACTATCATGAAGAAAGAGGCAATTCCAACAGAGAGCGCGGCTACTAGTGGGGAGAATTCAGGAAATATGAAAGTTAATCCGTAGCCAACGAACGCCGCGAGCAACTGGCTGCCCAGCACTACTTTTGTTTCAGAAGTATGCGTATTCGGCAGGGCAAATATTGCAAATATGGATGAGGCGAACGAGAGGAAGATGAGAGGGCTAGCCAAGACCTGGCTAAAGAGAGCAACAAAGATTCCGATTGTCGCGAAAATGAGCGCGGTCTGCCTTGTGGCGATGATTATGTTTTTCTTCATCAATTTTGATAGCTCCCCTAAATTTATAAAACTATCCAACCTAAGGCATAGCAATGAAACACGAAGTTGAGGCGGCATTGTACATGGCAGGGAGGCGTGTTACTCCAGAGGAGATTTGCAAGATACTGGGAATTGACTCGGTTGAGGAAGTAAAGAAGGCGCTTGACGAGCTCACAGAGGAGTACAAGAACAGGGATACTGCTATTCAGATTGGGGAGGAGAATGGGCGGTATAGGATGGAGGTTCGGCACAAGTACCTTGACAAGGTCCAGCATATGGCGCCGCAGATGGATATGAGCCGCGCGGTTTTGACCATACTTTCTTACATCGCTTACAAGCAGCCTGTGAGGCAGGCGAATCTTGTGAACAAGTTTGGGAACAGGGTTTATGATTACATAAAAGAGCTTGAAAAGCGCGGGCTGATAAATTCTGAGCCGAGAGGGCACAGCAAGGAACTCACCACGACCACGAAGCTGCTAACTTTCCTTGGGGAGCCAGAGGCGACCAGGATTAAGGAGGCGCTAGATGCTGCGAAAGCCAAGAAAGAGCTTGAACAGATGCAGGCCGAAGACAAGCTGAAGGAAAAAGTGAAGAAGCAACGCGAGATCATGAAGATACTCAAGACCAAGGACCGTGGAATAGATGAGTGGATGGGTGTTGCGAAGGGGGACAAGGAGCAGGAGCTTCTTGATAAATTGGAGAAGTTTGAGAAAGAGCTTGAGAAGGACTATGACGATTCTGAAGAAGGCGAGGAGTTTGAGCCGTGAAAAAAGAATCAAGGGACTTCACGTCGCTTGAGGTTTTTGTAGCTGAAAAAGAGTTGCAGGGTTTAACCGGCGCGCGGGTCCAGAAGGTTTACCAGAAAGGAAATAATGTTTTTTTGAGCCTGTACAAGGGGGAAAAGACCGTGCTTGTGCTCGGCCCAGACCGGGCTTACCTGACTCAGTATTCGTTCAAGTTTCCGCAGAGCCCGCACGGGTTCTGCATGTTTTTGAGAAAGCACTTGAGCGGTTGTTTCCTGACTGGCGTTGAGCAGCATAATTTTGACAGGGTTCTTGCGCTGAAGTTTGAGGGAAAAGAGGAGAAAACGCTTGTTGTTGAAATGTTCTCAGATGGAAATATCATCCTGGTTGACAGCAAGAATAATATTATGCAGGCTCTGCACAACCAGAAGTGGAAACACAGGACGATAAAATCAAAAGAGCCGTATGTTTTCCCGCCCGAGGGCGCGAACACGAA
Organism: archaeon; assembly: GCA_043814055.1. Taxonomy (GTDB): domain Archaea; phylum Undinarchaeota; class Undinarchaeia; order Undinarchaeales; family JBDRKL01; genus JBDRKL01. Next base: position 40,896 of record JBDRKL010000008.1, on the reverse strand, counting down.
AGAGCTGGATGAGGAAGGGCTGAAAGAGGTTTTGGAAAAGTCCGGGAAGGATTTGGTAAGGGCTCTTGCGACTGCGCTGAACTTTGGAGGAATGTACGCTGAGGAGATTTGCGCGAGGGCAGGGGTTGATAAGAATTTGAAAGAGGTTTCTGCTGCAGAGCTGAAGAAGGTGCACAATGCGATTCAGAATATTTTCAAGGAAGTTGGAAAAGCTGGTTATTTGTATGAAGAGGCAGGAGTTCCTGTTGAGTTTTCGCCAATAAAATTATCCAATTTGAAAGAGAGCAAAAAGTTCAAAACACTGAGCGGGGCGTGCGATGGATTCTTCGCAGAGGAGCGGGCAGTGGTTCTTGCTGATAAGAAAGATGAGAAAACAGGGGAGCTTGAGTATCGGCTCAGAGAGCAGGAGGAAGCGTTTGACAGGTTCCTGCGGGAAATGAACGAGCTGAAAGAGGAAGGAGACAAGTTGTCGGGCGAGCAGAAGTTTGAAGAGGCTGGGAAGGCGTATGAAAAAGCGAAGAAGGCCAGGAAGAAGATACCGGGTTTGCGCGCGGCGATTGCAAAGACCAAGGAAGCTATTGAAAGTGTCAAGGTTGAGGCTGAGGAAGAACTGCCGGAGAAGAAAGAGAAGGTGAAGCAGGAGTGGTTTGAGAAGTTCAGGTGGTTCAAAAGCTCGGACGGATTTTTAGTTATAGGCGGGAAGGACGCAACGAGCAATGAGATAGTTGTGAAAAAGCATATGGAGCCGGATGATGTGGTGTTCCACGCTGACATTACAGGCGCTCCGTTTTGCATTGTGAAAGCCGGAGGCAAAGCGATTCCGGAGAATACCTTGAAAGAGACCGCGGAGTTCGCGGCGAGCTACTCAAAAGCGTGGCAGCGCGGCTTTGGAACTGTTAATGTTTATTATGTCAAACCGGAGCAGGTTACAAAAGAGGCGCCTTCTGGTGAATTTATTGGGAAGGGCGCGTTCATGATTAAAGGGAAGAAGACTTATTTTAGGAATACCGAGCTGAAGATGGCGATTGGAGTTCTTGGTGATGAGGTTGTTGCCGGGCCGGAAAATGCTGTGAAAGCAAAGACGAAGAATTATGTTCTCGTGGGGCCAGGGCAGGAGAAGTCAGGGGAGCTCGCGAAGAAGATTAAAAAGAAACTGGACACGAAAGTAAGCGTGAGTGAGATTCAGAGATTTGTTCCGAGCGGTAAAGGCAGCTTGGACTAAAAATAAATACTCCTGTTTTCTATAGCGTATTATGGCGAAGAAGCGTGCGAAAAAAACTTCTAGGAAAAAGTCAGAGCTTGACCAGCTAAAGGCGATAAAATCCGAGCTTGACGAGATTAAGGCAGAGGTGGATGAGAGCAAGGCTGAGATGGATGAACTCAAAGAGGAGGTTGAGGTAGAGGGAGCGAATGAGATTAAGGAGTTTGCGCAGTTCGAGCAAAAGCTGGACAAACTCAAGGTTGCGCGGCGCATAGAGGACAAAATAACAAAGGGGGATATTGCGCGCGGGCTAGTTGGCTCCATGGTTGGAATGATTTCGGTTGTCTGGGAGAGTACGCTGTGGGATGTTGCTGCTGGAATGACCTATTGGAGCGCGCTGTTCATTGTTGTGGTTTCGCTGCTCGGGGCTGCGTTTGTTTTGAACTTCTCGCAATTCAAGAAGATTACAGACATTGACGTTTTGAAGAAGATAATACCAAAGCGAGCCGTTTTCTTTTACATGCTTTCGCTGACAGTCGTGTTCTGCTTCATGCTGCTGTTCGGGATAAATGTTATTGGAGTGACTGCAGTTAGCATTATGATAAACAGAACTCTGCTGGTTGCGCTGCCGGCTGTGCTGCTTGCGTGCGCAGCGGATATTATTTAGCCTGTATTTTTTGTATCTGGATTCTTGTGCCAACCACGTCCAGCCAGGCATGGAATTCCGCTTGCTTCTTTTTCTCATTCTGCTTAAAAAACTTCCATGCGTCAATTATGATTCTCGTATTCGTGTCGCTTGGGTGGAGGTAAAGCACAAGCTTTGCCATTCCTGGCGTTTCTGGGCCTGACTCAATTAGGATGTGGTGCGGTTTCTCGCGTTTTACTGTTGTCAGTTCCTTGGCGCCCCCAACTTCCTGTGTCTGGTCAATTTGCTCAAACTCATACACCTCCAGGAGGAACTTTGGTTTTCCGTCTTCCTGCAAAACCTTTGTTTCCGATTTAAGGAGTAGGCCGGAGTTTTTGCTGTTCTGCAGAAAAGATATGTAGCGAGTAAGATATATTTCGGCAGTTTCCGTGGTCATGTTGGGTATCTCAATAAGCAGGGGTTTTCTCTTGCCGTGCGTGCACTCATCAAATTTGGTTTTAAATTCTTCTGCACTAACCACATGAACTATTATTTTTGGAACATTTCTAGCCATCGCTATCAAGAAACAAATATGAAGTATCCGGTTTAAGTATTTTACCCCTATGAAACTTGAGGAGATTTCAAAAAAATACCCAGCGCTCGCGGATGTGGTGCAGAGAGTTCAGGAAATTGACAGAATTGACGAGCTGTTCCCGCCGCAGAAAGAAGCGATTGAGTCCGGAGTTTTTGAAGGGAAAAATCTTGTGCTGAGTATTCCGACAGCCTCGGGGAAAACTTTGATTGCAGAGCTCGCCATGCTTAATCAGGTTTTGAAAGGGGGTAAGGCGCTTTACACTGCGCCGCTCAGGGCTCTTGCTTTTGAGAAGTTTGAGGACATGAAGGAGAAGTACAGCGAGTTTGCGAAGATTGGGATTTCAACCGGGGACTATGACTCAAGCGGGGCAGAACTCGCTGGGTTTGATATTGTGATTTTGACAAATGAGAAACTTGATTCAATAATGCGGCACGGGCAGGATTGGCTCAGGGACGTCAGGCTTGTCGTGCTTGACGAGGTGCATCTTATTGATTCTGTGAATAGGGGGCCGGCGATTGAGATGGTTGCGACAAGATTGAAAAGTATGAAAGTGCAGATGTTGGCGCTGTCAGCGACAATTGAAAACTCGGACGAGATTGCGGAGTGGTTGGAAGCTGAGCTTGTTGAGTCAGAGTTCAGACCGATAAAACTTTCGCGCGGAGTTTATCTGGACGGGGAGGTTACGTTCAGCGGGAAGGCTGACTTGAAGATTAGCGGCGGACTGGAGCCTTCAAAAGTTTTGGCCCTGGACATTGTGAAGAACGGGGCGCAGAGCCTGGTTTTTGTTAACACACGGAAAGGAGCTGAGAAAGAGGCAGAAGAAACCGGGAAAAAGATTTACGAGATTCTGGACACGAAAGAGAAAAAAGAATTGTCAAAATTATCAGAGCAGGTTTTGAATGTTCTTGACTCGCCAACGAGGCAGTGCAAGAGACTTTCGGATTGTGTAAGGCAGGGCACAGCGTTCCACCACGCAGGACTGCACCAGAAACAGAGAATGATTGTTGAGAAGAATTACAAGAATAATTTGATTAAAGTCATCTCAGCTACGCCGACTCTTGCCGCAGGGGTGAACTTGCCTGGGAAGCGCGTGATTGTTCGCGATTACAGGAGGTATGGGAATTTTGGAATGGAACCGATTCCAATTCTTGAAGTGCACCAGATGTTCGGCAGGGCAGGAAGACCGAAGTATGACAATGAGGGGGAAGCGATTTTGATTGCGAAGAACGAGGAAGAATTTGACATGCTGTGGGAGCATTATGTTGAAGGGAGCCCAGAGCCGATTAGCTCAAAGCTCGGGGTTGAACCGGTTATGAGAACGCACGTGCTCGGCCTGCTTGCGCAGCTGCCGTGGAGCAAGGAGAATCTTTACGAATTTTTTGAGAAAACGTTTTATGCTCACCAGTTTGGAGATATGGAAAAATTGGAGGAGTTGATTGACCGGGTTCTTGACCAATTGTTTGACTGGGGGTTTGTTAATCGCCATGAGAATATGTTAGGATGTACTAAATTAGGTAGACGAGTCGCTGAGCTTTATCTTGATCCTTTGACTGCGTGGGATTTTCTGCAGTTGTTTGAGAGGGAGAAATTGGATGAGGTCGTCTTGTTGACTGTGCTTTCGGACTCCGCGGAGATGCGGCCGATTGGAACTGTTCGGCGTTCGGAGGAAGTTGAGCTGTATGAGCAGTTTGAGAAATATGACTTGGTTGATGAGCAGTTTCGCGCGTTCAGAAATGCTTACATTTTCTTTGAGTGGATGAACGAGGTTACTGATGACAAGATTTATGACAAGTATGGTCTGCCGCCGGGAGTTTTGCACGGGAAGCTGACTGTGGCGGATTGGCTGCTCTATGCCTGCTCAGAGATTGCGCGGCTTGCGGAGAGGGAGAAGATTGTGCCGATGGCGAATACAGTTAGGAAGAGGCTGAAGTATGGTGTTAAGATGGAACTTTTGCCCCTGGTTAGGATTAAGAATATTGGAAGAGTTAGGGCGAGGACGCTGCACTCAAATGGGATTAAAGGCATTGAGGACATCAAGAAGGCCGGGCTTGAGAGAGTTTCAAAGCTGATTGGGGTTAAAGTTGCAAAAAATATTTTTGATGGGTTGGAGTGAAAAGATAAATACCTAGTTAGATACTTAATTGTGCTTGGCAATTTACTGACTGAGGTGGACTCGCTCGGTAGTCCCGCAGCATCACCAAAGTGGTGCGGGACAGCGTGTCAACTTCGCTAGAAGTTGCGGGGGTCGCGTAGCCTGGCCAATCGCGCAAGGTTTAGGACCTTGTTTCTTAGTGAATACGCAGGTTCAAATCCTGCCCCCCGCATTAATCTTAAAATGGAACTCATCGACGAACTCAAGGAATTCCTGAAATTTCCGCACAATAAGATTCGTGCAGTAACTTGGGTTGGTTTTGTAATAATTTTCCTCTACGCAGCGCAGACAGGGAATTTGATAAATATTCTTTGGATGTTGATGGCGCTTGTTTTAATTAGGATTGCCCTGATGCTTTACTTTGTGAGAAAATAATCACTTTTTATGATATTTTGAATTCACGTGTATAAACGAAATTGTGCCAAAGCCGTATATAATGAATGAGAATACTAACCGATTGACTATCGTGACTGCGCCTGCGGCTCCTGCATCTATTCCAAACGCGATGAAAATTGCAATCATCACAGCCTCCACAACGCCGATGCCACCAGGCAGGAACACAAAGTAGCCAAGCACCCATGCAACTGTGACAACCACGATTATTACCCAGAAGTTAACGTGCACCCCTACTGCCAGGAAGAGTGTGTAAATCTTGAGGTACTCAATCATCTGGAGAAGTATTGAGAGGAATGCAACGAGGACCAGACGCTTCTTGTTCCTTGCGAGCGTGTCCCAGCTGTCTTCAAACTTGAGCAGGCCGCCGTGGAAAACCGCTTTGAAATCCTCATAGGTTTTGTAGTGCTTCTTTATGAACTTCAGCCTGTAAATCCAGTGCATAAACCTTCGCGAGAATTTAAGAAACACTGTTGGCGTTTTCTTTCTGTTGATTAAAACTAGCAGAATGCCTGAAATAAGGATTACGACTAGGAACAGGAGTTGAATCAGGCCTTCAACAACAGGGATGTCAAAGAACACCAGGACATAGAACATGGACAGCATGGTTATCATCATGAAAATGACAAAAGCAACCCCGGTGTCCATTACTGCAGTGCTTAGGCACCTTGATATGCTGAGACCTGTTCGTTTGGACAAGTAGTACGCCCTTACAGGCTCGCCGCCGACATTGTAGCCGGGCGTGATGCTATTGACCAGCATATAGGTCATTGTAATTGGGAACAAGCCCCAAAACTTCACTTTTCGTATCTCGTCAACGAGCAGTTTCCACTTGCCGTTCCAGATAAGAAGTGCGGTCACCTTCAGCGCAAGGAAAAGGGCGAAGTAGAAAGGATTCATCTCCTGCACAATTGGAATCAGCGTGTCAAAGCCAACCCATTGCGCAACTACAAGCATGATGAGAAAGCCAAAAGAAAGAAGCGCGATGTTTCTTAGCCGGAAATGGTGGGTAATATCAGTAAGTTTCCGGGACACCTGTATTTTTCGCATAGGTATAACTTGGATTACTTACTTAAAAACATAATGGCTCGGGGCAGGACAATATTTATAAAGAGCATTTGGTTATAGGTTTTTATAATACACTGGAGACTTATTATGTCCCTCTTAAAAAAGAAAAAAGAAGACACGCTTGGCGAAGACGAATTGTTGGCAGAACTTGAGAAAGAGACTGCACAACTTGACGCGCCAAAGCCATTTGCATTAAACCCGCCCGCTGGCAGGCCGCCATTGCCAAGACCACCGGCAATGAGACCGCCAGAATCAGCGATGGCACCGCCAGCCCCGCCGGTTCAGTTCCAGCCAAGACCAATACCAATGCAGAGGATTGAACCTGCGCTCAATGAGGCACAGATGGCAAAACTTCCGCTCTTTATGAAGGTTGAGGAATATGATAATATTGTAAAGAATCTTAACGTGATTGTTGACTCGCTCCTGGGTATGGATGAAACTCTTGAAACAATGAACGAGATAAAGAAGCACGAGGAAGAGGCGCTTAGAAAGTGGAGAATGCTCCTTGAGACCACAAAGAATCAGGTGAGGACGGTTCTTGCGGACATGCCAGAAACCGGGAAGATACAGGAATTAATCGGCAAGAAAAAAAAGGCAGAGGAATCTGAGAAGATAAAAGACGAGATAGAGAACCTCAAGAAAGACATTGAAGCCGCCAAGAAGAAGAGCGCGGCAATGCCGTCCAAGCCTATACCCCCAAAGGATGATAAGGTTAAGAAGGATGTTGAGGAGCTCAAGGGGAACATGAAGGACTTGGGCACAAGCCTGAGGGACATTCAGAAAGAGCTGGCGAATGTTGGGAAACTGGCTGCGAATGTTAACAAGCCGCAAGCAACCCCGTACAAGAAAGCCCCTGTAAAAGATCCTTGGTCTAATTAATTAAAATTTTATTGTTGCCTTGGACGAAAGTCTGAACTTTTTCCCTTTGCCTGCTGAGAGTTCCAGCACGTAACGGGCTTTTTTCTTTGGGCGAATCAGGGGCAGCCAGGGTTTTGCTGTTTGAATGTCCACTATTTCTTTTTTTGAATTGATAAACACGATGTCAATGGGCTCAAGCATGAAGAACGTGTGGAGCGAGCACGAGTTTCTTGAGTCCTTGCCAAAGTCAAAGAATAGCGGTTTGAAATTTCGCTTGAGCATCAGGCCGCGAAATCGCTTGAACGTGGTGTCCGCGAAGTCACAGTCAATGCCATTTACTCTTACCATACAGTGTTTTATACTGGTTGCATTTATAGGGGTTGTGATGAACCCATTTTGGCTTGCGCTGATATCAGTGACGCCGTTCATAGAACTTAGGGGGGCGATTCCCCTCGGAATAGCGGCAGGGTTGGACCCTGGGTTGGTTTTTATGGCGAGCGTGGTTCCGAACATACTTTTGATTCCGGTCTTGTTTTTACTGCTTGACCTTGTATTCAAGCATGTTGTTTTCAAAATGCCACGGCTTGGGAATGTTATTGAAAAGCAAATGGAGCGGGCTCGCAAGAAAGCTGAACCTTATGTTAAGAAATATGGATTTGTTGGGCTCGCACTTTTTGTTGCGATTCCACTTCCTTTGACCGGTGCTTGGACAGGGTCGTTTGGGGCGTATGTTCTTAAGATGAAAAGAGCAGAGGCGATTGCTTCAATCGCGTTTGGAGTTTTCATCGCAGGGAGTATTGTTATGCTGGCGAGTGTTGGGATTATTGGGCTGGTGATTTAGAAATGGCATATGAGATTTCAGACAAGGCCACCGAACAGCACAGAATACTGCTAGGCCTTTTGGAGCCTCTTTCCCGGCTGAGGGAGTTCGGCTTGAACAGCCCGCGCTCAGCCATACGATGGAGGGTTGTGGCGTTCCTGGACCTTCTTGCAGAGGGCGGGACGTCCCAAAAAAACCTTGCAGGGTTCACGGACATTGCCGGGCACAGCATAGCGAGGCTTTTCAAACACGTAAAGGAGTATTCAAACAGGGAGAGAATGGACGGGGTTGGTGTTGTTTATTCACTAAACGACGAGGGAAAACAGCATCTTGAAGCTAGCAGAACCACGCTGTTCAGGATGCTGGAGCTGAACAACGAGAAAGCTGTTGTTGATTTTCTAAGGGAAATAAGGTAAAGTGCCTTTTGTGAAAATGGTCTGCGCAGGAGAATTGATGTTGTGTTTTTGATCAAACTTTTTTACTAAAAAGTTTGAATTGGAGCCCTGTGGGCGGGGTGTTTTTGATCAAACTTTTTTACTAAAAAGTTTGAATTGGAGCCCCGGAGGAGAATTGAACTCCCAACCTTCGCTTTACGAGAGCGACGCTCTACCGTTGAGCCACCGAGGCAACTTCTAGCGAAGTTGACACGCTAGGCGACATTCACAAACACGCGAAGCGTGTTGCGCAATTCGCTGTCGCGAATTTGCGCCTGCGGCGAAGTCACCTTGCCAAGCAATTTGTTTGCCTTTGGTGAAACCTGTCAACCAAGCACCATTTACTTAAACTTAAACTTATTAAATCTTGCTATGCACGAAGCAATGTTTTACAAAAAGCTCAGCTCTGAAAAAGTCCAGTGCGAGCTGTGCCCGAGGGGCTGCACAATCACCGAGGGCAAGAAGGGCTTCTGCCGCACAAGAAAAAACATTGGCGGAACGCTTTATGCAATCACCTACGGAAAGCCGTGCTCGATTTCTGTAGACCCGATTGAAAAGAAGCCGCTGTATCATTTTCATCCAGGAGAATTGACGCTTTCAATTGCGACTTGCGGCTGCAATCTTGCGTGCGACTTCTGCCAGAATTGGGAGATTTCGCAGGCAGACCCGGAGGAAATGGAAGTGAAAGAAGTAAGCCCGGCGGAGATTGTGGCAATGGCAAAGGCGCAGAATGTGAAAATTATTTCATACACATACACAGAGCCAACTGTGTTTTACGAGTATGCTTACGACACTGCGAAGCTCGCGCACGAGCAGGGAATGTTCAATGTTTTTGTTTCAAACGGGATGATAAACACTGAGCCGCTGAAGAAGATTTCGCCTTACCTGGACGCGATGAATTTGGACTTGAAGGCGTGGGATGATGCGTTTTACAAAAAGATTTGCCACGGCATGGGTCTGGAGCCGATTAAGCAGACTGCGCGGAACTGCAAGGAGTTTGGGATTCATTTAGAGGTTACGAATTTGATTATTCCAGGCTTTAATGATTCTGAGGAAAAAATCAAAGAGCTTGTTGAGTTTGTGAAAGATGAGCTTGGAACAAATGTGCCGATTCATTTCTCAAGGTTTTTCCCGCATTATAAAATGAGTGATGTTGAACCGACGAGCGTTGAGGTTGTGAAACGGGCAGGGGAGATTGCGGAAGAGATGGGGATGGAGCGCGTGCATTTGGGAAACCTCCCACTTTAGGAGGCGCAACTTTAATAAATTGAAGTATACACTAGTAATTGTTTAAAATGGTAAAAGATTACGCGCGGCAGGCTTTGGACAAGGCTATGCGAAACCCCCGCAGATTTCAGCAAGGCATTGCCCTTTCTGCCCAGATTAATGAGATTATAGGCCCCCGCCGCTTACTTGGGAGGCAATAAAGGAAATTGCAGAAAAAACCCCCGAGGACGCCCTCGCTATTATCTCTAGGAAGGGCATAATACACAGGATTCGGGAGCTGGGGGATCACCCCATTGTGTGGCTGGCCTTAAGTGAGATCCATTTAAAAGTTGCAGACATGTACATCGACATTGTTGAGAGGGGGGCAGGGCGTAGTAAACATAAGCTGTATTTAAATCACTACTTAAACGCAGCAGAGCATTATGGGAAAAGCGCGGTTTGTTGTCAGCTACTAAGGAAGAAGTGGAAGGATAGGACGCCAAGATATGTCGTGAGCAGGAAGAGAGAAGCAGAGGGGGAGAGGGATATTTATCTTGACTGGGCTCTGCTATACATTAAGGCGGACATAGAGAGTCTTGGTGGGATAATTAAGGAATTGATAGAGATAACAATGCCAAAAGTAAAAATGAGCTATGGGAAGGGCACCGAACTCACCAAACCAACTCCTGAGGCAATATTAAAAAAATGTAGGGAGCTGGATGCTTGCATAGACCAGCTAAATTTGGGAGGGCACTTGAAACATGCAGAAGTATACCAACAGAGGGGAGTGGGGCCCGAGGGAGTTGTAAGAGCCACCGAGAGCCTCCATAATGTGCCTAAGGATCCGAAAAGATACCTAGAGCATGTCCAAGGACGGGTAAAGGAGCGGTTGGATACTCTTAACTCAAGATTAATATGCTTCAGAAAAGGTAGGGCGCGCAGGGTTAAACAGAGAGTTCCAAAAAGCAAAGAGCCCAAATCGTATATTTTCCCAAAACTGACTCCCAAAAACAGAAGGATAAAGAAGAGGGTTGACGAATTGTACAACGAGGTTCAGAGGCTGTTGAGGGAGCAGATTAAAATTAATCCTATCAGCTAATGGCGGCTGAATCGGTTTATTGGAGCACGTGCACTTGGGAAATATTTGAATCGCCACGAAGGGAGGATTCAAATTTACGCTGTTTACTGCGTAATATTTGAGTTATTAACCCGCGCTGGTTGTGAAAACTTTATAAGTTCAAAATAGCGCGGTTGCTGTATGGAGGACTCTACGCTCTTGGGAATCGCGCTGTTTACTTCTTTGGCAGGCCTTGCCCTGCTTTGGTTTGTTTCTGCGAGCTTTGAGCCCGAGGTTGTTTCCTTGGATGCGCTGAGCGATGAGCAGATTGGGCAGGTTGTGACAATTAATGGAATTGTTTCTGAGCGGAGGGATTATGAAAAGGCAGCTGTGCTTATGCTTGAGGATTCCGAGGTTGTTGTCTTTGGTATGAATCATATTCTTGCTGGAGCGCAAGCAGGGGATAATATTACTGTGAGCGGGGAGATAAAAGAATATAATGGAGAACTGGAGATATTGCCAGGCAAACCAGAGGATGTTATAATTGAGGTTAAAGGCCAGGTAAATTTTGGACCAGTGGAAATTGCGCTGGACGAATTGAGTGATGGGCACTTAGGAGAGATTGTTAAGGTTCGCGGGGTTGTTTCAGAGCGGAAAGACTATGACCAAGCCGCAGTGCTCTCCTTGGAAAATTCTAATGTAACTGTGTTTGGGATGAAAGACCTTCTTGCTGGGGCAAAAGCGGGGGATGCTATTACTGTAATTGGAGATGTAAAGGAATATAAGGGCGCGCTGGAAATACTGCCTAACAAAGAGGGAGATGTTTTAATTGAGTCTAGAGGCAGTTAACATTGGAAAGAAAGAGTATTTGCTAGTCGGGACTGCGCACGTTTCAAAACAAAGCGTGCAAGACGTTAAGAAAATTATTGATGAGGAAAAGCCTGATGTTGTTGCAGTAGAGCTCTGTGAGCGGAGGTATGAAACTCTTAGAGATAAGGATAAGTGGAGGGATACAGAGCTGAGCACGATTATCAAAGAGGGGCGAGCGCACTTGTTTTTGGCGAATCTGATTCTTTCCAACTTTCAGCGCAAAATTGGAGAAAAACTGGGAGTTGAGCCCGGCGCAGAGATGCTGGCAGCGATTGAATCTACTGAGAAAATTGGCTCAAAGGTGGAATTGATTGACCGCGATATACAGGTTACGATGAAGCGGGCGCTCAGCGCCATGGGCTTTTTTGAGAAGCTTAAATTGATGGGGACTTTGATTTTTGAAACGTTCAGCGCGGAAATTGATGAAGAGGCTATTGAAGAACTAAAGGAGAAGGATGTGCTTGAGGAGGCAATGGGCGCGCTGGCAGAGAGTGCACCTGGCGTCAAGCGGGTTTTGATTGATGAGCGGGATGAATATCTTGCAGGGAAATTGACTGGGCTTGAGGGTAAAAAGATACTCGCGGTTATTGGGGCAGGGCACCTGAAAGGAGTTAAGGAAAAACTAGGAGGGAACATTGACCTTAAAGCACTTGAAAATGTTCCAAAGAAAATTAGCAAGCTAAAGCTCATAAGCTATGCCGTTCCGGTTTTGCTCGCAACGATGATAATTTATGGCATAGTCTCAAAGGGGCTCGGCACAGGGCTTGAAATGTTCATGTACTGGTTCCTGATTAATGGGGTTCTTTCAGCAATTGGAGCTGCAGCAGCTGGCGGGCATCCGGTAAGTATTGCAAGCGCGTTCCTTGCAGCGCCCTTCACCTCCCTGAACCCGGCAATTGCCGCAGGCTGGGTCGCGGGGTATGTTGAGGCAAAGGTAAGGAAGCCAAAGGTTGCGGACTTTGAGGACCTGAACAAGATGGGCAGGCTGAGGGACTGGTGGAAAAACCGTGTTACTCGGACGCTGCTCGTTGTTATTTTCGCGAATCTTGGGTCAAGCATTGGCACTTTTGCCGCGCTCCCATACCTTTTGAGCCTGCTCGGTTAACCAGCCGCGGTTTGAAAAGATTTATAAACAGTTTTGCCTGAGAAAACATATATACGACGAGAACTTAGTGTGCAATATGGCGGGGAAGCGTGTAGGAGAATTGCTAGAGACCATAATGTCCAAGGCAGGTCTCACAAGAGAAGAGGTATGGGACAAGATAAAGCGGAAGCAAGCGGAGTTGTCCGGCCTGGTCTCAGAGGACGGCGCAGCTTACCTCGTTGCAAACGAGCTTGGCATAAAAACGCAGAACCGCGTTGTTGAAAACATGCTCAAGGTCAAGGACATAATGCCCGAGATGCGGGCAGTCACGCTCAACGCGCGCGTCAAGGCGATTTTCCCGCCGCGCGAATTCACCACAAAAACCGGGACAAAGGGGAAAGTGGCGAACCTTGAGGTAATGGACAATACCGGCACAACAAGGATTGTGCTGTGGAATATGTCAGACATAGAGAAAGTTGAGAAAAAAGAGGTAAATGCAGGGGACATCGTGCAGGTCAAGAACGGATACGTGCGCGATGGCTTCAAGGGAGGGTACGAGGTGCACCTTGGTAGCAAGGGCACACTGATGATGAACCCTGAGAACGTGGATGAGGATGAATTCCCGAAAGTAGAGGCAGTAGGAGGAATGATGAAGATAAGCGAACTTCAACCGAACATGCCCGTCTCAGTAATAGGGCGGGTGACGCACAACTTTGGAATAAATGAGTTTGAGAAAGAGGACAAGAAAGGCAAGGTTGCGAACCTTGTAGTGAATGATGGGACTGGAGGAGCTCGGCTTGTGCTGTGGAACGAGCAGGCGGACTTTGCGAACGAGGTTGAAGTGGGGGACATACTGCAGATTCAAAATGCATATTCAAAGGAAGGTATGAGAGGGGTTGAGGTGCAGGCTAACTGGCAGACTCAGATTGCGAAGAACCCCGAAGGAGTTGTGGTTGCTGCGGCTTCAGAGGGGCAGAGCCAGCGCGTGAAGATTTCGGATTTGAATGATGGGGACACTTACAAGGAAATCCGAGGCGCGGTTGTAGATGTTTACGGGGACAACTTTGTGTATGATATGTGCCCAACTTGCAACAAGAAGATAACTGAAGGGAAATGCGGGAAATGCGGGGAGATTGCAACACCGGAGAAGCTTGTGGTTGTGAACACAATGATTGATGATGGTAGCGGGATGATTCGCGCGTCGTTTTTCAGGGAGCAGGCGGAGAAACTATTTGGAATGAACGCGATGGAACTGCAAGCGTCAGCGGAGAAAGTGCAGAAAAAGAAAGCGGGGCTGCTTGGGAAGGAAATCATAGTCGAGGGGCGCGTGAAGAAAAACGACGCGTACGACAGGATAGAGTTTAACGTATACCAGATGAGAGATGTGGATCCGGCTAAAGAAGCTGGCAAATTGATTGATAATTTAAAAAATAAAGAGGTGTTGAAAAATGACAAAAGAAAAAGTTGAGAAAGAACAAGAAGAGCCAACCGAGGAAAAGGTTGAAGAGATTCAAGAAGAGGAAGAACTTGAGGAAGACGATGAGGAAGCTTCAAACGAAGGGCTTGAAGCAATCGCAGGTGTAGGACCAGCAACAGCCAAGAAGCTGGAAGAAGCTGGACTAAAGGATGCTAAATCAATTGCAACCGCGAGCGCAGGGGACATTTCAGCCATTGCGGATATCAGCGAAGCCAAGGCGAAGAAGATAATCGCAATGGCCAAAGAAAACCTGGATATGGGTTTTGAAACAGCAGACAAGCTCATGGAGCGAAGGAAGGAGATTGGACGCTTAACCACCGCGTCTGAACCTTTTGATGCGCTCCTGGGTGGGGGGCTTGAGACCCAGGCAATCACCGAGGCGTTCGGAGAATTTGGCTCGGGCAAGTCGCAGATTGCGATGCAGCTCGCTGTGAACGTGCAGCTTCCGGTTGAGAAAGGAGGGTTGGATGGGGACTGCCTGTACATTGATTCTGAGCACACGTTCAGGCCGGAGAGGGCTATGCAGATGGCGAAGAAGATAGGGCTTGACCCAGAAGAGGCACTGAAGCGGATACATATTGCGCGTGCTTATAGTTCTGATGACCAGATGCTGATGGCTGAGCAGGCTGACCCTCTGCTGAGGGAAGGGAAGATAAAGCTGGTTGTTGTTGACTCGCTGACCTCGCTGTTCAGGGTTGAATACTCTGGTAGGGGAACGCTTGCAGCAAGGCAGCAGAAGCTCAACAGGCACCTGAACGTCCTGCACAAGCTCGCGGACAATTACAATGCGGTTGTTTATGTCACGAACCAGGTGATGTCCAAGCCGGACATGTTCTTCGGAGACCCGACCAAGCCGATAGGCGGGCACATACTCGGGCACAGCGCAACCTTTAGATTGTATTTGAGGAAGGGCAAGGCAGGGAAGAGGATTGCACGCCTGATTGACTCGCCGAACCTGCCGGAAGGGGAAGCCGTGTTCAAGGTTACTGAAGAAGGGCTTGGGGATTAAGGTTAAATATACCAGTTGCCAAGAAGGGGAATTATGCTTAGGAATACCAAGGCGCATATTGACCCAATTTGTGTTATTCCAACCACGTTGCTCGTTATAATGGGTGTCATTATCCTGAGCTGGGCGCTGGCTGGAGACAAGATTTGGATGCCGGCAGTTTTAATATTCTCAATGCTTGTGATAATCTCGCCGCTTGTGCACCTGTTTCACCACGGGCTCACCCCGATAAGCGGAGTAATGGGCGCGCTGATGCTGCTCGTTGGAATATTTATGCTGAGATTCGCAGTAGGGAACGCTGACCCGGTGGGAAGCTTCTATTTTGATAATTTAACCACAATAATTCCAATAGTTATAGCGCTTGATGTTTTGAAAATGGTTTCGCCTTAGGATTACTTGCGGTTGCTAAGCTCAACCTGCGGGAATGGAATCTTAATCTTGTTCTTTTCAAATATGAGCTTCACGTTAGTTAGGAGAACGTCCTTCGCAGCGATTGCACTCTGCTTGTTCGGGTCAACCCATGCGCGGAGCGTTAATTTCACCGCGCTGTCGCCGAGCTCGTCCAGCAGAACGCTCGGCTCTGGGTCTTGGAGGAATAGGGGGCTCTTTTTCATGTAATCCTTCGCGAGCTTTACTGCCTTTTCAAGGTCTGCGTTGTAGTCAATGCTAACATCCGCGCGCACGCGCAATTTCCCGTTGTGTGTTTTGTTTATGATTTTCTCGCTCTGGATTAGGCTATTAGGGATTGCAACCATCTCTCCGCCAAAGGTTTTTATCCTGGTTGAGGTGATTTTTGTGTCAATTACTATGCCCTCTATCTCGCCGACCTGAATCCAGTCGCCTAGCAGGAACGGCTGGTCAAAGAAAATCATGAAGCCGGCCATAAGGTTGCCAAGCACGTCCTTTGCTGCGAAACCGATTACTATCCCCATGAAACCGGCTGCGGAAAGCACGCCGAGGAAGCTGCCCTCAAGGCCAAAGAAGTTGAGGAGCATGAGGATTACAATTATGAACGCCACCAGATTTACCCCTATCTTGATGGGTCTGGCATAATGAGTCGTCTGTTTTGGAGTGAGGCGAATGTGTTTGGTAGCTCCGGCTGTCTTTGCTATTTCGTCTATTGCCCTGTGAAGGATTTTTATGATTAGGTATGTCAGAACGATAGTGAATACTGTATATAGCCAGGGGTTTGGCACAATTTCAAAAAGATACTCTAGACTTAGCATGGTTTGTAGTAAGTGCTTGGCGTATTTAAGTTTCTCTCAAGCCGCTGACCTTGCCGAAGTGGCGAGTTTTGTCAGCTGCCACGAACACGTCAAAATTGCTGATGTTTTTCAGGTAGGGAGAGAGTGTTTTTTCGCTTAAAATATCGCTGCCTTCGCTTGCTGTGCAGAGGGAGGGTTGGACTATTAGGGTTTTTTTGTTGTATGTTCCCTTGAGGAAGCACTTGCACAGCTCGCGGGAGATGCCGTCACTTATTGAGACCGCAGGGTGCTCGTGCCCGATTATGATTGTTTTTGCTTCTTTTGGGATTTCAAAGAGCTTGTGG
Source organism: archaeon (assembly GCA_043814055.1). Taxonomy (GTDB): domain Archaea; phylum Undinarchaeota; class Undinarchaeia; order Undinarchaeales; family JBDRKL01; genus JBDRKL01. The sequence goes on along the minus strand of JBDRKL010000008.1, from coordinate 24,501 downwards.
CCGTGGGTTATGAAATATGAATCTATGAGAAGGCCTTTGGGTTCGAGCTCAACTTTCTTGTGGCGGGCGATTGGGCTGAGGATGCTGTCGTGGTTGCCCTTGATTAAAATTAAATCTTCAGTGTAGGTTCTTAAAAAATCAATCATCCCTTTCACTTCGTCCCACTCCTGCTGGGGTATTTGTCCGAACTCGTGCTTAAGGTCACCGTTGATTATTATTTTTTCAACATTCGCGGGAATTATTTTTTGTAGTTTGGCTTTGATTTCCGCATATTGGAACCAAGGGAGCATATACCCTGACTTCTGCATACAGTTCTCGTAACCGAGGTGCAGGTCTGCTATGATTAGGGTTTTTTGCTTTTTCAGCCAAAGCGCGAGGTCTTTGATTTGGAGATTTTCGTCAAGGTTCATATTCATCAATCCTCTCAAGTATCTTGGCGTGCATTCTGCGGATGAATTCCAGCTTGTCCTCCATTTTTACCACATCCATGTAGCCGCGGGCGATTAGGTTCAGCGCAAAGGGGCTCGGGACGTCTGTTGCAATTATCTTCGCTTCAACCTTGTTTTCGTGGAGCCACTTCATTACTTTTTGCGCTGACTTAATGTCCATTAAATCTTCAAGCACCTCGCGGCGGGCTTCTTTGAGAATTGGGAAATCCTCTGAGATGCTGCGCGCAGCGTTGATTAGGATTTGGGAAGAGACTTGCTGCCTGCCAACTGACTTGTGGCGGCCCTTGTAGGAGCGCAGTATCATAAGAGAGCGACCTGCGCAGTGGCGGAACCTGCGCTTGAGAATTTCTGTTTTTTCTATTGCTTTTTCCAAAATGCTTTCTATGTTTTTTGGGGTTACCTGCTTGAACGCGCGGAGGACCTGAAGCTTTCCTGAGTCAGAGGTTAGGAAAAAGCCGTTGTCGCTCAGGGTGATTGCCACGTTTTTCTTTTTTATCTTGGAGAGCTCGTATGCGATTGCGCGGGAGAGCGCGTCGTTTGTCCTGCGGCCGTAGAGCGAGTGGAATATCACGTATTTTTTGTCAGAGTAGCCGCTGTAGAATTCAATCACCATTTTCTTGTCGTGCGGAATTTCAGCATAGAGATGCTGCTCGCGGAAGTATTCGTAGAGTGAGTTCGCTGCATTGCCTGAAACGTAGAGGTATTCATTGATGAACTTGAGGGTTTCTTTCTTTGGCTCTTTCGCGCGGAGTTTTTCATCCATTAATCTGCGGAATTTTTGAATTTCCAGCGCAAGGTCAAAACTGAGCGGGAGCATTTGGGAGAACCAGGACGGAACTGTTGGCACTTTACCCGGCGCTGGGGTGACCTGAATTGTCATTCCGCGGGCGAAGCCGAACCTGTAGGTATTCCCGCCGAGCACGAAGATGTCGCCTGGCTTGAGCCGCTCAAGAAAGTGCTCGTCTATTGCGCCTATTTTCTGCTCACCCTGCTTCACAGTTACATAAGCTTCGTCCGGGATTGTTCCGATATTTGTTGAGTAGAGTACACGCGCAAGTTTGCCGCGCTTGCCCATCATTTTAGTTTCCTTGTCGTGCCAGATTTTCGCGTACACGTTGCGCTGCTCAAGCGAGACGTTTTCCCCGGAGAGGTAGTCAAGGACTGAGTAGAAATCATCGTCGGATAAATTTTCAAAGCAGTATGAGCGTTTTATTAGCGCGAGCGCATTTTCAACGTGCTGCCGCTCCTCAATTGCCATTCCGTAAATGTGCTGGGAGAGGACGTCAAGGCAGTTGGTCGGGATGTCAACGCGGTCAATTTTTCCCTCCACTGACTGCTTGAGCATTACTGCGCACTCCACAAGGTCGTCGCGGTCCATCACCACGAAGCGGCCTTTTATTTTTGAATGGAGCTGGTGACCGCTGCGGCCGACACGCTGGAGCGCTCTGGCTACAGACTTGGGGGAGCCGAGCATTATCACAAGGTCAATGTAGCCGATGTCAATACCGAGCTCAAGGGAAGTGCTTGATACTACTACTTTCAATTCACCCCTGCGGAGCTTGTCCTCAACGTCAAAGCGGTGCTCTTTTGAGAGCGAGCTGTGGTGCGCACCGATGTTTTCAATGTATTTCTTTGGGAATTTTGTCTTGAGGTGGTGAACCACGCGCTCAGTTGCAGAGCGGGTGTTTGTGAAGACAAGGGTTGTCCTGTGCTCTGAGATTAGGTCGTCAAGCATTTTGTAAAGCGATTCGTGGAGGTCATCCTGGGTTGCGGTTATTATGTTCTCAACCGGGCTGAGCACCTTTAGGTCCAGCTCTTTCAGATAGCGCACATCTATGATTTGGCACGAGCGGTATTCGCCATTCTCGCAGCCAACAAGGAATTTTGCAATGTCCTCAAGCGGGGCGATTGTTGCGCTGAGGCCAATTCTTTGAAATCGCCCGGCGAGGTTTTGGAGGCGCTCCAGGCTGAGTGAGAGGTGGACGCCGCGCTTGTTCGGCGCGAGCGCGTGAACCTCGTCAATAATAACCCAGCGGACATCGCGGAGGAGCTCGCGGAATTTTGGAGCCACCAGAAGGATTGAAACTGTTTCTGGGGTTGTGAGGAGGATGTGCGGCGGGTTTTTTAACATTGTTGAACGTTGATATTGAGTTGTATCGCTGGTTCTTGTTGCGATTTGAATGCCAAATTTTTCTTCAGCAAGCTCTTCAATTTCCTTGAGCGGTTGCTTGAGGTTGACGTCAATATCCCGGGTTAGGGCGCGGAGAGGGGAAGCGTAGATGCAGTAGACCCTGTCTTCAAGCTTGCCGGCTTTTGAGAGCTTGATGAGCTCGTTGAGGATTGAGAGAAAAGCGAGGAGTGTTTTTCCTGAGCCAGTGGGGGCTGAGATGAGCGTGTTTTCGCCCTTGAAGATTGGCATTATTCCAAAGCGCTGGGGCTTGGAGAACTTAGTGAATTTCGCGCGGAACCAACGCTGGACTATGGGATCCAGTTTCGCGAAGATCTGCTCGTCGGTGTATTCGGTTTCTTGATACGCTAGGCTCATTGTTAAATCACAAAATCAGTTGTGCGGCTGCCAACACAGGAGTAACTAAACACAGGGATCTAGAGTAAAGCGCGCCAATAGGATATGGACATGTTACTCCTGTGTCAAGCTCCCACTTGGAAGTGTTATTGGTTGCCTGCCTATAAAAATATTGGGTTACTTGTTAATCGGCTCAACACAACAGCCGCGCAGTATAGGAGATCTTTTTAGGTTATTGGCCGCCGTTTTGTCTGGCGCATTCACCACTAGGGCGTTCTGGCCCAACAATTTTTGAGTAATTTCAGCGCCATTCAAACTGAGGAGTTGCTGAATTTTAATCATGTCAAGCGGCTTTTTTGAAGAGATTTTTATTGCAACCATAGGGAAGTAGTGTAACCTGCGGTTTTTATATTTTTGTCTTGTAAAGATTCAGACCGATTGCAGCTGCAAGGATTGCCGCGAACATTATTGTGTACCAGCGGAAGCCGTCAATGAAGTTGAAGATTAGGATTATAACCAAGATTAGGAAAGGCAGGAGGAAATTTTTCTCTTTCAGCAGGTCAAAGAAGCTTTTCATTTTAGTGTAAAGGAACTGGGCGGGCCGCCTCTAAAAAAGAGAGACTGACCCACCCACCCAAAAAACGTGAAACCGCCGCAAGCGGTTTTACGCACACGCGACCGCCTCCAGCGGCTGCGTGGAGTGGAAATTACACGGGTAAACGTGGAGAGAGAAATAGAGGAAACCGCCTCTTAATACGCAACGCCATTCTCCACGAGGGGAAATAAGACAAAGGTGTATATAAAAGTTTCATAGAAAGTTATATATAGGGGAATTATAACATATATGTCAGTTAGGGATAACTTAAATTTGGAAATGAGAGTATAATGACTAAAAAGTGGGCAACAAGCTGGAAGAGCGTGCAGATACCAGAGGAGTACTACAAGCAAATCCAGGACTATGTGAAGAGCGGGAAGACTGGGTATGCCTCTGTTAGCGAGTATGTTAGGGCCGCTCTGCGGACACAATTAAAGGAGGACCAAGGAATTGGAAACGAGTAAAGACCAGTTTGAAAGGGAAAAGGAAAAGGTAGAGCGAGAGTGGGGCGTGCTTAGAGAGATTGAATTATTTGCTAGAGAGAAGCTTCGCTCAATGTCGCATGGCTTTGACCACACTCGCCGGGTTTATAATATGGCGATGAGAATTGGGCAGCGGGAGAAAGCTGACCTTAAGGTTGTTCTCACTGCCGCGCTGCTTCACGACATTGGGCGTGATTTGGAGGATTATTTGGGGATAGACCACGCAGAGACCAGCGCATATCTGGCTGAGGAATTTTTGAATAGCATTGATTTTCCAAAGGAAAAGATAAAAATGGTCATTGACGCGATCAAGGAGCACAGGTACAGCTCAGGGATATTGCCAAGCAGCCTTGAGTCAAAAGTTCTTTCTGATGCGGACAAGCTTGACGCGCTCGGCGCGGTCGGGATTGCGCGGGTTTTTACTTATGGGGGCAGACATCAAAGGGACGTGAAGGGGAGCCTTGCTCATTTTGACGAGAAAATCTTGAAGTTGAAAGACCTGATGTACACTGAGTCTGCGAAGAAAGTTGCACAGGACAGGCATTTTTACATAGAGCTCTATCTGAAGAGGCTGCAAGAGGAGATTAAAGGACTCAAATGAAAATAGTTGCTTTTGTCGGGATGCCCGGCGCTGGAAAGAGCTTGGCAGGGGAATACGCCAAGGAGCGCGGGCTGGGGGTACTTCGGCTCGGGGATTTGACAGACAAGGAATTAGAGAAGCGCGGACTAGAGCGGAATGAGGAAAATGAAAGGATAATTCGGGAGTCATTGCGGGATGAATTTGGAATGGATGTTTACGCTCAAAAAGTTGCAGAGAAGATTGATGCGCTTGGGGAAGATGTTGTGCTTGATGGGGTTAGGAGTTTTAAAGAGTATGAGTATTTGAAAGAAAAGTATGAGGGGGGGTTTATTGCGGTTTCAATCGTGGCTTCGCCAAAGACTAGGCAGGAGCGGATTAGAATCAGGGATGAGCGCGCTTTAACACCAGAGGAATTTAGGAGCAGGGACAAGGCAGAGCTTGAGAAGCTGGACCACGGGAGCAGTGTTGCAATGGGGGACTACTACATACTAAATGAGGTGCTTGATAGGGAAGGGTTTAAGGAAGGGGTAAACGGGCTGTTGGACAGAATATTTATAAAGGGGTAGTAACAAGGAAAGAATCATATGGCAAAGGTACCTTTCAAAGAGATACAGGCAAAGACTGTTGTTTCAGAGGGCGGCAGGATGTTTGGTAAAGTCCTGGACATAACCGCAGATGTTTCAACAGGCGAGCTTATCAACATGATAGTTGAGCCTACAAAGTACATTGTTGCTCATTTTGAAGACCTTGTTCGGGACAAGCAGGGCAGGCTTTTGCTTCCGTTCAGCGCAGTTACCGCAGTCGGGGATTTTCTTTTGGTGAATGAGCAAGATATAATTTAGGTTTGGTTTGTATAGGCATTATTCTTAGAGTAGAGATGCTCTGCGAGCAAGCTTTGATATAAGGGGGTAACAAGATGGAGTTTTGGGGCATTGCCGCTGCTAAATCCCATTGGTTAAGATGAATACTGGACGTTCTATGGATTGTGCAAAATGCGCGCGATACGCTGACGATTGCAGCGGAGAATGTGAGCGTGAGCTGACTGTTTTCCAGTTCTGCGCGAATTTCAAGTCTAGGTAGAGAGCGCGTCTATTTTTTCCTTGATTTGCTCTTTCTGCATCACGCCTGAAACTCTGTCTACTTCCTCGCCATTTTTGAAAAAGAGTATTGAGGGAATGCTCATCACGCCGAAGGCGTGCGCGAGGTTTTGGTTGGTTGGGTTCGCAGGGTCGTCAAGCTGAACCTTCACGAATTTTGCCTGTCCCTTGAACTCGCTGGCTGCGTCCTCAAAAATCAGGCTCATCATTTGGCAAGGCCCGCACCAAGATGCCCAGAAGTCAACTATCACGAGACCGTCTGCTTGGGTAACTTCTGCCTCAAAGTTTGAGTCATTGACGTGCACTACTGCACCTGCATCTTCTGCGGGATTTGTTTCTTTGTTCATGCACAGGTTTAAATTTGAGATGTATATAGTATTTTGCATGAGAGCTTTCATTGCGGTTGAGATTGGAGAGGACCAGAGAGCGAAGTTGGGCAAACTTATTGGCACCCTGAAGAAAATTGGGGCAGATGTTAAGTTTGTTGAGCCGGAGAATTTGCATTTAACACTAAAGTTTCTGGGCGAAGTGGATGAAAATGCCCTGGAAACTGCAAGAAAAGGGTGTGAAAAAGCTGTTGAAAAATTTGCCGGATTCAAAATGTCCTTGAAAGGCGTTGGTGCTTTCCCGAACTGGGATTATGCAAAGGTTCTGTGGGCAGGAGTTGAGCAAGGGGCAGAAGAGTTAATTGAGCTCCAAGAGGAGATTGACGCGCAAGTTAATGTGGGGAAGATTGGTGCGATGAAGTTCAGTCCGCACGTTACCATTGGGAGGGTTAAAAGCATTGGGGAGATGGAAAAGCTTCTTTCCGCGCTGAGGAAGTTTGAGAATTCTGATTTTGGAGAAGTTGAGGTTAAAGAGGTTAAGATAAGGAAGAGCGAGCTAGCAGCTGATAGCCCGGTCTATAGCGATTTGGCTTCAATAAGTTTAAATAAAAGATGAGACAGGAGTAAGAGTATGGCAGAAGGAGCTACAGTATATGAACAGGCACAAAATGCACTTGATAGTACTAGGGCAAACCAATACTTGTCAGGCGCTCCAGACATTGTAAAGAGTGTTGAGGAGCGGTATGTGGCAAAGTGGCTAAATTTTATAGAGCAGAGGCCAACGATAATACCAAAGGCAGCAAAGTTTGTTTATGGTATTCGGAAGATGGAAGCGCAACTTTTGTATGATTATGGAATGCGGAATTATGAGACTGTGAGTGGAAACATACTGGATCGGTGGGCGCATATGCCAAACGATGCCTGGAGAACTGAAGAGATAAAAGGAGCGGAGTGGACCTCACTTGATACTGCTATAACTAGCCTGAAACTTTCAAAAGAGAAGTGGATTGAAATACGTGATTGGTTGACAGAGACCATGAAAAAGGCAAAAGAACACAAGGTTGAGCTTGGATTTCCTGTGGATCGTGGTGCCTTTGACAGGCAAATACAGGTAGTTGACAAGCAGATAGAATCTGTTAAAAAATACAAGAAGGACCTGACGAAGGGAATTGTTTCTTAATTAGTCCCCGGCCACTATGTCCGCAAGGTCGTTTCCAAAATCTGCAATTTTTACCAGCTCGTTTGAGATGTTTTGATTCCTGAGGCCGGTTGGGGAGAATTTTTGCCACTTGAGGTGCGCTTCTTTTGCGAGCTTCTCATCGCGCTTGAATATTGCGGTTGCGGCAGTGTTGTGGATTTCATAGGTTGATTCTATCATTTTTTTCAGCCGAGGCTCGGGGGTTTCCTTGAGCAGGGTGGTTGCTATGCTCTCCAATGAGTCTCCGAGGCGCTCCATCACGCTGGCTACCAGGCGGTAATCAACGCAGTCAACTGCAGTAATGTTTTCTTTTTCCTGAAGCCGGGCGTTCTGGATTACTGTGCGGATTTGGCGGACAAGAAGGAAGTAGAGCTTGTTGACCTCAACGTCCCTTTGAATTATGTCCCTGAGGAGTTTTTGGTCTGTGGTTTCTATCGCTATTATCAGGTCGCGGTGCATTACTGAAACTATTGAGTACATTCTGCGGAGGGATTTGTGAATTGAAACCTCGTTCGGATCCAGAAGGGACTTGATGCGCATCTCGTTCGCGGACTCTTCAAGGATTTCAAAACCAATCATATGCTGAACATTCTTTTTTATCTCAGATTTTTGATTTTTGGTGAGTTTTGTTTCGGATTTTATTAGGAGGACATCATAGCCAAGCAGGTATTTGCTGAGCATTCTACGCCGCAGGTTCTCATCCGCAATTATTTCAATTTCCTGTGTTTCCTTTTCGCCGGAGATTTTCGGGCTAAGGCGCAGGGAGCCGTCGCGCTGCTCCTCAATTGAGAGCACGCTGCCCTGGGTTAGGTTTTCTTTCTGCGCCCAGCTCTTTGGCAAGGAGATTATGTAGGTTGAGCCTCCGGTTTTCTGGATTTTTCTAAGCTCCATAGAGGCATAGTAAATATAGAGGACTATATAGTTTGCTGTTGAGGTACAAACTCTGCGGAGTTAAGGAAATCTTATAAAAGTGGTTGCTGTCGCTTGATTTATGTTCACTGAGATTCTGCTGTTCACGCTCGCCGGGTGCGGGCTTGGAATAATCACAGGGTTGGTGCCGGGGATTCACATAAACATGGTTTCAGCGCTTGTGCTTGCAGGCCTGCCTTTTTTTGCAGGGTTTGAGACACTGTCAGTTGCGGCGATGATAATGGCAATGGCAGTCACGCACACTTTTTTGGATTTCATACCCAGCATTTTGCTCGGCGCGCCGGACGGGGAAACCGCGCTTGCGGTTTTGCCGGGGCACACGATGCTTCTTGAGGGGCGGGCGATTGAAGCGATAAAACTGACTGGGCTTGGAAGCCTGATGGCACTTTTGATTGCAGCAGGATTGTTCCTGGTTATGGTGAAATGGGTTGGGCCTGTTTATGAATTCATAAAACCGAACCTGCACTTCGTGCTCCTTTTTATGATATTGCTGGGTTTTGCAGCTGAGAAAAATACCTGGCGCGCCGTGTTTGTGTTTCTTGCCGCAGGATTTTTTGGATTCTTTGTGCTCGGAAGTGCTTTTCCAGAAGGAATGATATTCCCTGCGCTGAGCGGGATGTTTGGAGTTTCAACAATGCTGCTCAGTTTAAGGGAAAAAGTGAGAATCCCAATTCAGGCAAGAGCGAACATTAACCTGAAATTGGGAGAAATTGTTAGAGGGTCTGTTGTGGGTTCAGTTGCAGGCATGCTCGTGGGAATGCTCCCAGGAATTGGAGCTGCGCAGGCGACTTTTGTGGCGCAGCAGGTCACGAGGAAGAGCAGTGTGCAGGAGTTCTTGGTCGCGGTTTCAGGAGTCAACACAGCGAACATGATATTTACAATGGTTGTGCTTTACTCACTTGGAAAAATGAGGTCTGGAATAATGGTGGTTATTGATGATATGCTAGGAGAAATGATTTTTGGGCAGTTGCTGCTGTTTCTAGGGGTTATTTTGCTTGCTGGGGGGGTTGCGCTGTTCCTGCACATTAAATTGGGAATGTTTTTCGCGCTTAAATTGAGCGGGGGCGGGAGCAATTACGGCAAGATAAATGTGTGCATCATATTGGTTATCACTGCTTCTGTTTTTGCGCTGACCGGGGGGATTGGGCTGGTTGTTTTGTTAGTTGGAACTGCGCTCGGACTTTTGCCGCCGCTTTTAAGCGTTCGGCGGGCGGAGTGCATGGGATTTTTGCTCTTTCCTGTTGTGCTTTTTTACACTGGCTTATATGCGATTTTTGCTGTTTTTTTGGGCATTGTCTAGTGATTACGAAAGCTATAAAAAGGCATGAGTATAGAGATGACATCTCGCATGGAACAAAACGTTGTAGAGCGCATAAAAGAGCTGGAGAAAGACAGCAAAAAGAGGGTAGATTATGCAAAAAATCAGGGGGAAACGCAGGTAAGGAACGCGCAAAAGGATTCTATTTCTATGATTGAGGAGTTCGGAGCAGCTGAAGACGCATATTTGCGCGGTGAGTTGGAAAAAGAGGAAAAAAAGCTTGGCAAAGAGGTTTCTGAGATAATTGGAATTGCTGAGGGCGATGCGGAAAAACTTGGCAAAGCAGCAGGAAAGAAGAAAGAGACTGTGGTTGATTTTTTGCTTAAAGAGTTTAAGAGGCGAGTGCTGTGAGTTTTGAGCCAATGCGAATGTGCAGGGTGCAAATAGTAGGCTCAAAAGGGGTTCTGCAGGGTGTTATTGAAGACCTGCACTCAATGAAACTTCTGCATTTGGAGGAGTATTCAGCTGGGAAATATGATGAAGATTGCTTTGATATAGGTGCTCCGTTTGGAAAAGCGTCTACGACTTCTGAAAAATTAGTCAAGGTGAGAGTGGTTATCAACTTTTTGGGGATTGGGAAAAAGGAATTTAAGAAGGATGTGCTGGGGAGTAATTCCTGGGAAAGATTCAAGGCAATTGAAAAGGCAGTTCTTGGGTTGCACGAGAAAAAGAAGGGCCTTGAAGCTGCAGTGAAAGCTAACAATAGCAAGAGAGGGGAGAAGAAAGAGAAAACCAATCTTGAAGGAGTTAACAAAAGCATGAAAAAAGTTGTTGACACCTATGGTGCTTTCCTTTACAATTATGAAAAGGAGCTAAAAGCGGAAACTGAAAAAGCCGAGGCTCCGCTCAGATTTGCAGTAAGCACCAATGCTTTCATAGTTGATGGATGGGTTCCGGAGAAGGATTACAAGAAGGTTGAAAAAATACTAGAGGACAGGACAGGGGGCAAGGTGCACATGGAGCAGCTTGAGGATTGCATTGACGCGCCCCCGACTGAGTTGCAGAACCCAGGGGGAATAGAATCTTTTGAATTCTTCCTAAAGCTATACTCACTTCCAAGCTACAAGGAGCTGGACCCAACAATGTTCGTGTTCATAACTTTCCCTTTATTCTTTGGGTTTATGCTGGGGGATGTTGGATATGGGATTGCCACGTTCATTGCGTTCTATTTGGCAGGGAGAAAAATGAGCGGAGCATCTAAAGGGTTTGTCAATGCCATGATGATAGCTTCTGTGGGTGCGATAATATTTGGGTTTGTGTTTGGGGAATTCTTTGGCGCTTCAATGGGGTACACTCCATTGCTGCACAGGGCTGGCGAACACCAAGACCAGATAATGCTGATGATAATGATTTCAGTCCTTATTGGAGCGCTGCATATCACGAGCGGGTTTGTCCTAAATGCTGTAAATGGGTTCAAAGCTCACGGAGTAAAGGGCGCGGTGCTTGAAGGGGGAAGCTGGCTGCTTCTTGAGCTTGGAGCAATTATGCTGATTGTCCAGAATCAGGGTTGGTTTGCGGCGCCGTACTTGTTTGAGGCAGGCGCAGGGGTGATAGTGCTGTCAATTATAATGATATATATGGGCCATGGGGTTGCTGGTTTAATTGAATTGCCGTCGGTCTTGAGCAACATACTTTCGTATGCGAGGTTGTTTGCCATTGGGCTCGCGTCTGTTATTCTTGCAGTCATAATAAATGATTCCGTTGGAAATATGATACAGATGGGCTGGATGTGGTGGCCGCTCGCAGGGATTATTCTTGTGCTTGGGCACGCTTTGAACATAGCCATCGGGTTGCTTGGTGGCTTTTTGCAGTCGCTTCGGCTCCACTATGTGGAGTTTTTCACGAAGTTTTATAAAGGGGGGGGAAAGAAGTATGAACCCTTTGGTGCATAATTTCAATAAGGAGGTGAAGAAATGGTAGAATCCACAGGAATGATAGCACTCAGCGTAGCACTTACCATGATTGGCTCTTCGTTCGCTGCCGCTTGGGCAGAGAAGGGCATTGGTAGTGCAGCTGTTGGAGCTATAGCTGAAAAGCCGGAAGAGACCTTCAGTAAGGTACTCATCCTGACTGTTATACCGGAAACAATTGTTATTTTCGGTCTGGTAATAGCAATACTGATGCTAGGGAAGATGGGCTAGTACAGAAATGGCAATAGAGAACGTAGAGAAGGACATCCAGAACAGGGTGGAGTCACAATGCAACAAGATAGCTGTGCAAAGCAGTGAAGAATGCGACTCCATCTTAAAGGATGCCAAGAGGAGAGTGAAGGAGCTTGAGGCTAAGCGGGCTGAGAAGCTGAGCCGAATGAAGCTTGAGCTTAGGAATAAGCGGCTAGCCCAGGCTAGGTTGGAGGGGCGCAGGGTTGTTCTAAGAAAGAAGAAGGAGATACTAGATGGCATTTATGGAGAGGTTGAAGGAACCTTGCGTGAAATGAAAGGCGTTGAGAGGCGAAAGATGCTTGGCGCGCTATTGGAGAAGGCGAAAAAAGAGCTTGATGCAAAGTATGTTCGTTCAAATGAAGGAGATGCTGAAGAGGTGAAAAAGCTTGGGAAGGGATTGGAGTATGCCGAGAACATTGAATGCATTGGAGGGATTGTACTTGAGAACAGTAAGAAGGACATTGCGGTGGATTATAGATTTGAAACCATACTTAAAGAGGTGAGAAAAGAAACGCTTCAGGAGACTGCGAAGCGCGTGTTTAAATGAACTTGAAATATGTTTCAGACATCGCAGGGAGGATGAAAGGGCCTCCGGTTAATTTTGAATATGCTGCAACGCGAGTCAGGGTTTCCGCAGGGCGGCTCCTTACAGAGGCGGACTATCATAGATTTATCAAGATGGATATTAAGGAAATTATACGGGTGCTGGAAGAGGGGGAGTACAAGAAAGACATTGATGAGCTCAGCACAAAATACTCGGATGCAGACCTTGTTGAAAAGGCAATAAACATTAGTTTTGTGAAGGAAATGAAAAGGGTCGTGGGCTTCCTTCCAAAAGGGTCGGCTCTGGAAGAGTACCTCAAGAGATGGGACATATTCAACATAAAGACCTTGCTGAGGAGTAAAGAATCACGGAATGCCCAGGAGATCCTACTTGATAACCTAGTTCCGGTTGGTGAGCTCAGTGGGGCGCTTTTGGATAGGCTTGTGAAAGCTGAGACCCCTGATGCAGTTATAGAGGGACTGAGAGGAACAACATATTACAAAGTTGCGGCAGAGCACAAAGGAAAAACCCTGCGGGAAATTGAGGATGCCCTGGACAAGGTTTATTATGAGAGGGTTTTGGAGAGAGGGGGCGGGTGCAAAAGCCTGATGAAAATTGTAAAGGCAGAGATAGACCTGAAAAATGCAGTGAACCTCCTCAGGGCAAATGGGCTCGGGCTTGAGAATCCCAAGGGAATTTTCATTGCAGGCGGAAATTTGAGACCTGCTTTCTTTATAGGATTACTAGGCGCTGAGAAAAGGGAAATAACACTCGCTTTGAACAAGAAAGGTTTCGGAAAACATATTCCGATTGATGCCGCAGAGCCCAGCGAGGTGGAATCTGGGTTGAGGAGATACTATATGCTGCTCGGGTACAAGCTGCTTCGGGACTATGAGCCGTCAGTCAATACCATGCTCGGGTACATTAGGGCAAAAGAGAGAGAAGTGAACAACATACGGATAATACTTAGGAGCAAAAAAGTTGAAAACCAGGAGGAACAGGAAGGATTTATTTCCAACCTGTACTGGAGGTAGCGATGGAAATTTGCGCGCTTGGCAGCAGTGAGTTTGTGCTTGGGTTCAAGCTGTGCGGCGTGAAGAAATACGCTATTGTTAATGATAACAACTTTGTGCAGAAGTACGAAGAACTTGTTAATGACGCGGATGTTGGAGTTCTCATAATGGAAGAGCATTATGCGAACTGCCTGCCAATGCATATGAAAAAGAAAGCAGAGCAGGAGATGACGCCGATGGTAGTGCCAATATCCGACGCAGGGAGCGGGGGGGACCTGAGGAAGCTCATAAAGAGGTGCCTCGGGATTGACCTTTGGAAAGACAAAGATATTCAAAAAGGAGGAAGTAAAGATGAGCAGCAAAGCTGAAATAAGCAGAGTGTCCGGGCCTGTGGTTACAGCCACCGGGCTGGACGCGAAGATGTATGACCTGGTTAAGGTGGGGAAGGAAAAGCTTCTGGGGGAAGTAATCAGAATTGTTGGGGATAATACGATTATTCAGGTTTATGAGGAAACGCAAGGCATGCGGCCTGGCGAGCCTGTTGAGAACACTGGCATGCCACTGTCAGTTGAGCTTGGGCCAGGATTGCTGACCAGTATTTACGACGGCATCCAGAGACCGCTGGACCTGCTTGAAAAGCAGATGGGCAGTTTTATAGAGCGCGGCGCAACAGCGGACGGGCTTGACCTGAAAAAGAAGTGGGACTTCAAGGCGATTGCAAAGAAGGGCGACAAGGTTGCGCCTGGGGATATTATTGGCGAAGTTAAGGAAAGCGCGATGATAACTAACCGAGTGATGATTCCACCTACTGCAAAGGCGAGTAGAATAAAGGACATTAAGTCGGGTTCTTTCACTGTACGGGACACAATAGCAACGCTTGAAGATGGGACCGAGATTGCAATGGCGCAGTGGTGGCCTGTAAGAAAGTCACGGCCAGTTGGGAAGAAACTGAGGCCGGATGTTCCGCTCATCACAGGGCAGAGAATTCTTGATACTTTCTTCCCACTTGCAAAGGGGGGGACCGCTGCCATCCCCGGAGGGTTCGGAACCGGGAAGACCGTGACGCAGCACCAGCTGGCAAAGTGGGCTGATGCAGATGTTATTGTGTTTATTGGGTGCGGGGAGCGCGGGAACGAGATGACTGATGTTCTTAAAGAATTCCCAAAACTCATAGACCCTAAGTCGGGAAAGCCATTGATGGAACGAACCGTGATGATTGTGAACACTTCAAACATGCCAGTGGCTGCGCGAGAAGCGTCTGTGTACACAGGAATGACAATTGCTGAGTACTACCGGGACCAGGGATACGATGTTTCACTGCTTGCTGACTCCACTTCACGGTGGGCGGAAGCGATGCGTGAGGTTTCTTCAAGGCTTGAGGAAATGCCAGGGGAGGAAGGGTACCCTGCTTATCTTGCCACAAGGCTCGCTGAGTTTTATGAAAGAGCGGGCAGGGGTATTTGCCTCGGCACGGACAAGAAACGCATAGGCTCGATAACTGCTATTGGCGCGGTTTCTCCGCCGGGCGGGGACTTTTCAGAGCCGGTTACGCAGAACACTCTGCGCGTTACAAAAGTGTTCTGGGCGCTTGATTCAAGGCTGGCAAACAGAAGGCACTTCCCGAGCATAAACTGGCTGAACAGCTACAGCTTGTACCAGAAAGTGCTCGGTGGCTGGTTTACGAAAGAGGTTGCGCCGAACTACAGCGAGAACGCGGCAACCGCGATGTCACTCCTGCAGGAGGAATCCCGGCTTCAGGCGATTGTTCAGCTGGTTGGCTCGGATGCCCTGCCTGAGAAAGACCGCCTCGTGCTGGAGGTTGCAAGAATTATTAGAGAAGGGTTCCTGCAGCAGAACGCGTACCACGCAGTTGACACTTTCTGCAACCACACAAAGCAGAATGGAATGATTAGCGCGTTCCTGAAATACTACGAACTTGCAATGGCATCGCTGGAATCCGGCGTGCCGATTGAGAGTATAGTTAACGCGGACTGCAGAGATGATTTGATGCAGTTGAGGTTCGTGAAGGACTCTGAATTTGAGAAGGAGCTCAAGAGGATACAGAACAAGATGAATGATGACTTCAAGAAAATGAGCAGGAGCGCGGACCGTAAGAAAGATGAAAAGACAGGAGAGAAAGGAGGTGAGTCCGATTAAAGAGTATAGAACAATTAGCCAGATTAGCGGGCCGCTAGTCTTTGTAGAGAAGACCGAGCCGATATCATACGGCGAGCTGGTTGACATAGAGCTTGGGAATGGAGAAGTGCGAAGGGGACAGGTGCTTGACACGTCAAAGGATGTTGTGGTTGTGCAGGTATTTGGCGCTTCAATGGGGATAGACCGGAAGTCCAAGGTGAGGTTCACAGGCGAGACTATCAAGCTGCCGGTGTCTTCTGAGATGCTGGGAAGGATTTTCTCAGGACTTGGAACTCCACTGGACGACGGGCCTGAGATTGTGCCAGAGGACAGGCTGGATGTTTACGGCGCTGCGATAAATCCGTACTCAAGGGAACCGCCTGCTGACTTTATCCAGACCGGAATTTCCACTATTGATGGAATGAATACGCTGGTCAGGGGTCAGAAACTTCCGATATTTTCAGGAGCTGGCTTGCCGCACAATGACATTGCACTGCAGATTGCAAGGCAGGCAAAAGTTCCAGGCAAGGAGGAAGACTTTGCTGTTGTGTTCGGCGCAATGGGAATTACGAACGAGGAGGCTCAGCACTTCATAGCTGACTTTGAGCGCACCGGGGCTTTGGAGAGGTCTGTGGTTTTCCTGAACCTTGCGGACGACCCTGCTGTTGAGCGGCTGATTACGCCGAGGATGGCACTCACAACTGCTGAGTACCTTGCGTTTGAGCATGACTACCACGTGCTGGTCATATTGACTGACATGACAAACTACTGCGAGGCGCTTCGTGAAATTGGAGCAGCTCGTGAGGACGTCCCAGGGCGGCGGGGTTATCCGGGGTATATGTACACGGACCTGGCGACTATTTATGAGCGCGCTGGTTTGATTCGCGGGAAGAAGGGGTCGGTTACGCAAGTCCCGATTTTAACCATGCCGGGAGACGACATAACGCACCCAATCCCTGACCTTACTGGGTATATTACAGAGGGGCAGATTGTGCTTGACCGCAGCTTGCACAGAAGGGGCATATATCCTCCAATTGACGTGCTGCCGTGCTTGTCCCGGCTGATGAACGCTGGAATAGGCAAGGAGCAAACCAGAGAAGACCACAAGGCACTGTCCGACCAGTTGTATGCTGGATATGCCGAGGGCCGTGACTTGCGAGGCCTTGTTGCGATTGTTGGGGAAGAAGCGCTGAACGAGCGGGACAGGAAATTCCTCAAGGTTGCAGAGAGGTTTGAGAATGAATTTGTGAGCCAGGGATATGATGATGACCGCTCAATTCAGGAAACGCTGGACTTGGGCTGGGACATACTGTCAATGCTCCCAGAGTCAGAACTCACCAGAATAGAAGCAAGCCTTGCCAAGAAGTACTTGAAGAAGTTTAAGAAGGAAGAGCCAAAAAAGGAGGCATAAATGCAGGATATAAAGCCAACGCGCTCAGAGCTAATCGTGCTCAAGGAACGCATAAAGCTAGCTGAGCGCGGGCACAACCTTCTCAAGAGGAAGAAGGACGGGCTTATCCAGGAGTTTTTTAGAATATGGGAGGATGTGCACGAGTTCAGGTGCGCCATGGCGGGTTCGTACAAGGGGGCGGATAAAAAGCTCAACCTTGCGCTAGCAATGGACGGGCGGGTTGCCTTGGAATCAATCGCGCTCGCGTCAAAACCATTGCCAAACATTTGGCTTGAACCTGGAAATATTATGGGCGTTGTTGTCCCGAAAATAAAAGGCGACTTTGGGGTAGATACTTCAGGGGGGCTTGGGTATGGAGTGATAGGGAGTGACACGTATATTGACGATGTTGTTTCCACTTATAGGGAGTTTCTTGACAACGTGCTCAAGAGCGCTGAGAAGGAAGCGACATTGAAGAAGGTTCTGCTTGAGGTGGAGAAGACCAAGAGGCGTGTGAGCGCACTAGAGGATATAGTCATACCAAATATGAAAAGTGCTGCAAATTTCATACGCCTGCGGCTTGAAGAGTTGGAGAGAGAGAACTTATTTAGGTTAAAACGGGTTAAAAAGAAGAAGGAAAAGGGGGAAAAATGAAATGTAAAGTTTGTGATTGTGAAGAGCTTGAAGAGCAAGGCGGGGAATTGAAATGCACCAAGTGCGGGCACAAACAGAGGAAAGCAATGCCACACTACTCGTACCCGCTCGGCGGCTCAATAGAAAAATTCACAAAAAAACCTGGGGGGTAGGAGTTCCTAAAACACGCCATAGCCGGATAGTTGCAAATAAATTATAGTTATACTGGTTGCTATCAGGCCTATAATAGCGAGCGGGAACACCCACCAAGGGAGGGAGCTTGGCGAGCCTGACGCAAACTCCTTTTCAAAAGATAGGTCTTCTTCGGGTTCTGGGGCTTTTTTTGATTTTGGTGCCTTTTCTTCTTTCAGCTCTGGTTCCGCTGGTTCTATCTTGTCTTTTTTGCCCATTAGAGTGTTGTGTATATAACAAAGAGAATGATGATAACCGCCAGCAATAATCCAAGCGCAAGACCGCGGTTGCTTTTTCTTTTTGGAGATTCGGTTGCCGTGTGGGCGGCAATGCCCTTTTTGGTTTTTGCTTCCTGTGCAGCAGTTTTTGCTT
Organism: archaeon; assembly: GCA_043814055.1. GTDB lineage: Archaea > Undinarchaeota > Undinarchaeia > Undinarchaeales > JBDRKL01 > JBDRKL01. The sequence continues at coordinate 6,560 of JBDRKL010000008.1, read as the reverse complement.
CGTCCTTTGCAACTTTGGCATCCGCGTTCTTTTTCTTTTCTTGGTCCATAGTAAGAAATTGTGAGTAGATATTTAAGTGTTTATGCTTTTTCAGAGAAGGCCTCAAGCGTGGACTGGGTCGGCTTGCCAAAGATTGACTCCAGGCTGAGCTCAACCATTTCTATTTGCTGGTTTAGGTAGGGTGAAATATTGTACTTCTTTGCCATTTTCTTTGAGGCGCCGAGGTATTTTTCTATTGTCCCTTTGTGAACGGTTAGTGTTAGGTTTCCGCCGCAGCGCAGACAAACCCCTTTCAGCGGGGCGCGGCGGTACTTTGCATTGCACTTTGTGCAGCGGACTTTTTGGCGCGAGAAAGTTCGCAAATTCCCTTTCATATCCGGGAGGAAATGTGTATCTATGATGCGCTCGGCAACATCCTTTTCATTGACCGCGTTTATCTTCTCGGCCAAAGTTAGCTGGCGCTCAAGCTTGTCAATCATTTCACCCTCTGTGTAGGAGTTTACGATTGGGCCGAGATTGATGTCACTCGTGTCGTGCGTGAACATCCAGTTTGCAAAGGGCTCTGTTGAACCAAGGACACTGCTTACTGTCTTCAATCCAATTTCATTTGGGTCTGCGCCGGCTTGGGCGTTTTTGTAGAATTGCAAGTCGTACTCGGAATTGATGTCAAAGTCGTATACTTCGTCGTCAACCTCGTTTAGCTCCAGTTTAGTTGTGATAACCAGCGGAGCGTCCATCCTGCCGCCGCGTTTTGCAGGGAGGAAAGACCGGGAGAAATTCAGGAAAGCGTCCAAGAGCAGCATTACTGCATCTTCGTCCCCGTCACAATCGCGCCTTTTTGCCGCGTGGAATGCTGGATGCGCAAAACCGACGCGCGCTTTTGTAAATCCAATTATGCGGCCGATTATGCCAGTTGATGTGTGTGGTGCGAGCGCTATGACTAGATGGCCGATAAGGTCGGACCCGGTCTTTAGTTTGTAGTAAGGGTCAAGGCCATAATATTTTTGGAGCAGATTATCAACAAAGCTGGCGTTTCTAAGCAGGTAATTTGGCGCAGAATCCTCACCAAAGCTTGAAAGCACTATGTCCTGAGGTTTAAGCTCAAGGAGTTGGTTATTGTTGGTAAGTTCCTTGCCTTTAATGTCTGTTATGTAGCCAAGTTTTTTTAAATTCTCAACGCTTGTGCCAATTTCTGCCGGGCGGAAGTGGGTTAGTGGAGCGTTTGTGCTGTCAAAACGGATTGTTCCGTCCTTGAATGCATAAATGTTCTCGGTTGCGCGAAGGATTCCTTTTTCCAGAGCCTCTGGTATCTTGTTCCTGCTGGTCATGCCAATGACCCCCTTGATGGATTTTGGAAGCGGGGTGTTGATTTTTTTCGCAGCATCTGCGAGATATTTCTTGATGTCTACGCTGCGGCGCTCAGAAGAGGTGGTGAGGGAACCGCATGCTGGGCAGCGTTCTGCGCTTGTTGATCGCTTGCAGTTTGTGCATGCCCTGCTCAGTATTGTGCGCGTGCCGCACGTGCTGCAACGTGGAAATATTTCAGTCGTATTGCATTTTAGGCAGGTGAACTTTGCGATATCTGGCGAGGTTTCCATCTCAGATGCTTTTATCAAATCTCGAACGCGACCCTGATTCGCGCCGGTTGGGAAGAGGGAGTGGGGGGCTGGGGACATCTTGCGAGGCTTTGCCTTTTCAGGGCGGCCCATCCTTGCCCCAATTGGCGTTGGTTTTCGGTCCATTACTTTAACGCCAGTGAGTGTTGAAATGAGCTCAAGCATGTTCTTTGAGGAATTTTTGAGTTTGTCAAGTTCTGCAGGGGTTTTCGTTGGGTTGATTGTTTTTAGAAGCGTTTGCGCGTGCTCTGTGATGAGTATCTTGTTGTGTTCCAGTTTGTGAAAAATACAGAGGGTTTCAAGGGTGTTTTTTAGTGATTTTTCGTTTTCAAATTCAATGTGGTCTTGTGTGGATTTGGCCTTTTTAAGTGCGGATATTAGGTTTTTTAACTGTTCAAAATTAAGGTCACCCCAGAAAAATGTGTGCTGAGGGTGCAGGGGGGTGTTATATTTTTTTGAGATTTTAAGAGCGGTTTCTATATTAGGGGTTGGGTATGGAGGCCTGAGGTATTTTGCAAATTCTTTTGGTGCGGTTTTTGCATCTGCTAATACTTCCTTGGCCCACCACTCCTCTGCATATGCCCCCGGGCGTAATTTGTGGTTGTTCTCCAGGAAGTCTCCACCGGAGATGAGTATGTCTCCGAGCCGAAGTATTTTTTTAACTTTTGGCTTGATTTCATCTGCTTGCTCCAGCGTGGTGAGCTGCAAGACTTCGCCGTCCTCCAGCAGGACAATTGGGCCGTCAATTGTGTCGCAAGGAGTTGTGATTGCAGCTTTCCCAGGGAATTCCAGACGAATTTGGGTTCCGATTGCTATGAAGTTGTCAAGCACGCTCATTGTTGCAGGATGTAGTGATACTGCGGAGTGCCCGCCGGCTCTTGAGCGGCCATAGCGCAGGGAGAATCCGCCTTTTCTGCTTGGGTGAGAAAATACTGGGCGACCCGCTGGGATTTCTTGAATGTACTTTGTACTCCCCCCAGTTTCTGGCGCGGTTTCGGTTTCCTCATCCATCCAATCCCATTGCGAGTGCTCCTTTGCCAGCTCTATTAGTTGTTCAGCAGCGAGGGGGGAACTATCAACAATGCCTGCTGCGAATTCAAGGTCGGGAATTGCTTGATGCTCTTGTTTTGTTGGAGCAGTTTGGGCTTTTAAATGTATTAGCTCGTTGAGCCAGGACCAGTCCAAGCCATATTCTTTTTGGAGCGGGTTGAGGCGCTTTAGGAGCTTGGGGGCTTTTTGGGCTATTCCTTCTGCGAGCACCAGGCACATCCCGCCGCGAACGCGGTTTGTTTCAACTCGGCCGAGGTCGCGGTAGTTGGCAACTTCAAACTCCTCTGTTGGCTCACCGTCTATGCAGATTGGAACATTCATTGCGATTGTTTGTATCTCTTTCTCAGAGGGGAAGTACTGCAAGTGGACGTGCCTGTGGTACCATTGTACTTCCTCTATGTAGCGGCCTATTTCATCAAGCGTTGCCTTGTAACAGTCAAGGCCGAGCTGTTTTCTAATGTAGTCGGCCATTAGGACTGAGAGCGCTTCTGCTGTGCCTCCGGCTGCGCGGATTGGTCCAGAGTAATAAACCGAGAGGTATTCTGTGTCGTCGGGGTTCTTTTTTATCTTGAGTTTTGCAATTCCTTCAAGTGGTGCTGAAACCGCGCCCTGGGTAAGGAACGCAAGCGAAGCCCGGAGGGCGAGGTCGGCGGCTTTCTCGCGGTCAGCTTCTTTTGAGACTATGTCCTTGGCCAGATGGAAAGCAATTTCAAGTTCGTTGTCAAATTTCTTGGATATTTCTCGGATGGTGTTTGCAAGCCCCTCCATCTCTATGAGCCCCTCCACTTTTTCAGCAAGGTCTTTTGCAAGGTATATTTCAGGTTTTGTGGCGGGGTCCAATCCTTTTTCACGAGCTTGCGCTGCCAGGTCAAATTCTTTCTTGACCTTTTTTTCCAGGGTTGTGAAATAGGTTTCCGGGTTCATTTTGATATGAAATTTATCAGGCTGAGTTCGCGCGTTTTCAGGTTAAGCACGGGGAGTTGCGCAGGGGTTGGGTCGTGGCCGACAAGTTTCTGGAAGTCTGTTTGTGCCTGCCAGGTTCCTGAATTTATTAATGTAATTCCGCGGTACTCTGCTGCGCCGTTTGAGTGAACGTGGCCAACGTGGAACACGTCCGGGGTTTCATCTATCACTAGAGAATCTATCCCGCCGGCAATTAGACCGGATTCATAGGGGGGGGATAGGTGCCTTCGCTTGAGCAGGGAGAGCATCACTTTTTCCGGGTGGGCATAGCCGTCTTTTAAGAGCGGAGTTGCAGAGACCATTGCGTCTATGCTGACCCCATGATACATCAACACGTTTATGCCTCCGTTGTCAAAGCCGTGTATGTTCACAAGCGAGGGATTGCTAACCATTGTTGTGTTTTTTAATGCGTAGAGGGGGGCGCAAATTTCCGGGCAGAGCGCGGGTTGTGGTTGCGCCAAACGGACAAAATCGTGGTTGCCCGGGCTGATTATGAGATGCATATGTTCAGGGAGTTTTGAGAGGAGCATTGCTGCTTGTTTGTATTGTTCGCGGATGTCTGTGTATTCAAGTTCCGCCTCCTGTTTTGGGTACACCCCAACTCCCTCCACAATGTCCCCGGCAAGGAAAACATACCGCGTGTTTTTCGCGATTTCGTTGTCGCTGTTGAACCACTGGAGGAGTTTCTTGAATTCCTGGCGCATGAATTTCTTGCTTCCGATATGCGTGTCAGAGAGGAAAGCTGCATAGATGGTTTCGCTTGTTTCCTTGCGCACATTTTTAATGGGAACCTCCGGCCAGACTATGTCATCTATGAATAGAATGTCAGTGCCTGTGCTACCAGAAACCCCAATGACCTCGTCCCGGATGACCGCTGTTGCCTTTTTTATTGCGTCTTCAGAGGTTGCTATTGCCTTGAATACCCCGGTTGGGTCCTCTAACTCCAGTATTATGTTACCCTTTGGAGTTGTGGTTTTGCTTGAAACCATCGCGATGGTGCTGGCTTTTTCATTGTTTAATTTTTTCAGATGGCTGAGAGAAACTAGGTTGTTAAGGCGGCCATGAAAAACTTTTTTGAAGTGATTGTAGCGGGACGTGAAGAATGCTGAGATATCCTGGGCGTTTGAGATTGGAGTGTTGCCGGAGTAGGTTTTTAGGACTTTTACTTCTGCTTGGCATTGGCGGGTTGATTTTTTTAGGTGGGCTACGAGGAGGAGTTTTTCCTTGCCTTTGATGCGCGTAAGAACCTCGTCTGCCTTCTCGGTTGGGTTTTTGTCAGCTAGTAGCGCATCTAGAGCGTCCTTGGAAACCTGTATGTTGTGTCCCAAGAATTTTAGGAGGATTTCCTTTTTGGGGTTCATTATAACAATTCTCGGTTTAGCACTTCTCGGCAGCGGTCAAGTGCGGTTCCGTTTATCTCCAGCTTTATCTTGCGGGTTCGGCCATAGCGGCCTTTTGAAATTACCGAGGTGCTTATGAGGCTTAACATATCCAATTCAGATATGAGGTCGGAAACGCGGCGTTGGGTGAGGGAGTCAAGCCCGCTCTGCTTGCAAAAGTTTTGGTAAACCTCATACACCTCGCCGGTTCCAATGTCTTCTTTGTTTAGGTCATGAAGATATACTATACTGTAGAGCACTAGCTGGGATTGGCGCGGCTGGGTTTTTGCAACCTCAATCACACGGTCTATGTCCAGTTTTTTCTGGGCCATTGACACGTGCGCCTCGGTTGTTTTGGTCTCCCCGTTCCGCTCGGCTATTTCGCACGCGACGCGGAGGAGGTCAAGCGCGCGGCGGGCGTCGCCGTGCTCCTGCGCAGCAAGAGCGGCGCATTTGGGGATGGTTGCACCCTCAAGGACTCCTGCCTGGAGCGCGATTTGCGCGCGCTGAGTTAAGATGTCCTGGAGCTGTATCGCGTTGTAGGGGGGGAATACTAGTTCCTCCTCAGAGAGGCTGGACTTGATTCGGGGGTCAAGCGTGTTCGTGAAGGACAGGTCGTTGGAGATGCCGATGATGCTTATCTTTGCATTTTTCAGGTCGGTGTTTATTCTGGTTAGGTCGTAGAGCACATCGGGGTCTGTTATTGCATCAATCTCATCAAGGAGTAATAGGTAAACCCCGGCATTTTTATCCAGTGCACTCACTAACTTTCGATAGATTACATCAGTTGGGAGGCCGGTTACTGGGAGTTCTGCCTCCCCTTTAAAGTTCATGTCCATGAAGAATCGGGAAAGCACACGATAGGTTGTGTTGACTTTCTCCATCTTGCAGTTTATGTAGCTGGTTCGAAGTATTGTGCCGCGTTCAGCCGCCTTCTTCTCCAGCTCTTGTCCAACATACTTGCTGGCCGCGGTTTTTCCAGTTCCTGTCTTCCCGTAGAGGAAGATGTTGGAGGGCTTTTCTCCCCGAAGTGCAGGAGCAAGAATGGAAGCGAGTTGGTTCATCTGCTCCTCGCGGTGGGGGAGGCTCTCAGGGGTGTATGTTTCCTGGAGGGCGTCCTTCCGCGAGAAATGTGGTTGTTGGCTTAGGAAGGAGTCAAAGAGTTCGTTAAGTGTTTTTTGTGCCATTTATATCCCTTAAAATCTATTTTAATCTGCATAGGAAGTAGGGGTATTTAAATATTGTGTACGGCTTTCAGAGCCCCCGCCCCTTCGTTTCCTATGGAGTTCTTTTTATTTGGGCTCTTTTTGGTAAAAGCACGCCAATTTGGGTTTTTTTAAGGGGAACGTGGGTTGTATTAGAGAATTGAGGTCTTTTCCACTCTAATAAAGGGTTTAATTTTTAGAGTATTTTACTAAAAAACGCTAAATTGGGGTTTTTTTGGTTTCCAGAGGAAATAAAGGGGTTTTCCAGAGGAAATAGAGGGGTTCTGGGTTTTTTCCATATGAAGTTCAAATTTTTAGTTTATTATTATATATATAATTATTTTCCA
>JBDRKL010000007.1:0-126765 GCA_043814055.1 archaeon | reverse complement strand
CGGATACCTGACACTCGGCGACGGAACTGAGACATCCTGGCAGGTCGACTTGGCCAACACCACAACCAACACAAACATAACGGTGAAGGACATCCAGTCGCACTTGACCACAGGAACATCTGACCCAGTCCTGTACCCAGGCGACAGCAATCCATCACCAAACGGCTTGTTTGCTCTGACCTACAACGGTCTAACTGACAAGTACGGCAACGCCCCAGACTATGTGAAGGTTGACGTACAGCCAACCACACGCGACCTTGACAAGAGCGGAACTGCACAGCCGGTAATTCGAGTTAGGACACCTGGCGGGGATTACATTGTGTACAGTGGAACTAAGCTGACCAACGAAATATGGATAAACACCACAGAAGGAACAGACAAGTTCTACTACAAAGACCCAACCACGTCAACTCTGACATACACCGCAAGCACAACCGCTGCTGTGAAACTGACAACTGCAAACTCTGCAGTAATCAGGTACTTCAGCAACGTGTCAGGTGAGGCGGTAGGCAGTCTTGGACATGGCTATGTAAACATTGCTGAACCAGCATTGTTCACAAACGGCGGAGGTGGCGCTGGAGCAACGAGCAACATAACTATTGAGTACAACAGCTCCTACAGCAGCAACAACGGTCGCTTTGAGGACGTAAACAACACGGACAGCACAAGCGCATACGTGTACTTTGCAGCTTTCCCAACTGCATCTGCAACCGCGAACTTCATTGCAAGGGAAGGCACCACAGAGCCACTGACCAGAGACTACATAACCCCATGGGGAACTGAAATAACCGCAGGAAACAATTTGGTAACCCTTGAGATGCCACGTGAGCAGCTCTTCGGTGAAATTGTGCTTGGGACTCTGTCTGAAGGCAAGGGAACCCCTGTAACTGTGGCAGCAGGCGAGACCACAAAGATTGGCGGCATAGAGATTGAGGTTGCAGGATCAGTATCCGGCAAGACCCCAGTCACTCTGCCAAACACTCTGGCAAGGCTCGACTCTGAGGTTACACAGTCAGACAAGAACACCTACACATTGGTTCTTGTTGGTGGACCAGCAGTTAACACGCTGGTCAATGAGCTCCAGACCGAAGGAAAGCTCGTGAACACCTTCAAGTACTTTGGTGGAGACGCAACCGGTGTAATTGACCAGGATGGCGAGTTCAGCATTGAACTTGTTGCTGACGCATTTGCCGAGGGCAAATACGCAATTGTCGCTGCAGGATACACAGCAGATGACAGCAGAGATGCTGGATCAATGCTGGCTGCATTCGACGCAAACCTGGCAACGCTTGACGGCAAAACCGCATACGTAGGCTAAAACATACTGTAAGAAGAGGGGTAACGCACAAACGCGCGTAAGCGCGTTGTGCAACCCGCATTTTTTGCGGGTTTGCACCCCTCTTCTTTTTTCCTTTTTTTTGGATTAAAAATATAAACTCAAAACAACTTAGCAGAGCGTATGAAAATAAAATTTTCCCCAGTAAATCTCTTCATACTACTCACACTTCTCGCATTCGCCATATTCCTTGTCTGGGCGGTGTGGCCAGACACAACTCCGCGAGAAACTTCTGATTACTTCGTGTGCAACAACCAGATTGTCCCATTTAGGGCAAACGCAACCGCCTGCTCTGCTATTCCAATATATCCGCACGAGGACGAGGCTTGGACCGCTCTACTCAATTCAAAAGTATCTTATATAATACTATTAATGGACCCGAATGGCACTGCTGCCTACGGCAGCTCAGTCTATGAAGTGCAGAAAACACTCATAAGTCAAGGAATACCTCACAAAATAGCTTTCACAGAGCCGTGGGCAAAAAAGCCAACAGTTCCAGTAATGACAACCGCTAACGCAACCACAAAAACCCCAGTTATCCTCTTTAGGTCAGACGCAGGCCAAACTTCCATAGAAGTTTCAGGCCCAGTCGTGACAGTAACAGCAGAAAGCCAGAAGGCAATGGACGCAGCAGCTTGCCGCATCGCAGTGCTAATTCTTGACACGTTCTACTCCTGCAGCATACAAAATGACCCTTTGTATTAAAGTAAAAAAAGAAAAAGCCGAGCCGCTTAGAAAGAAACTGCTCGCCCAGGGGCTCCTAGACATTTCAAGGGAAGTAATTCCTGAAAAAACTTTTATTTATTTCCCGCTGAAAGGCATCAAAAAAGAAACTGCAGAAAAATTGGGCACAGTACTGAACAAGAAGTTCAAGCCAAAAACCGCAAGACCTCACTCAATTACTGAAATTCTAAGCAAGAAACTTTCAAAAACAGAGCTTAAACAATTAAGAACATCCTTTGACCTCTACGGCGAAATCGCAGTTGTTGAAATACCCGCTGAACTAAAACAAAAGGAAAGGGAAATCGCCTCAGCATTTCTAGTTCTATACCCAAAGCTCCGCGCAGTCTTCAAGAAAACCAGCGCGGTTGCCGGGGATTACCGCGTCCGCTCACTCCAGCAAATTGCCGGCACAGGAACCTCCGAAACCACATACAAGGAGCACGGCTGCACATACAAATTTGACCTCTCCAAGGTATTTTTCACCCCCCGCCTCTCAACCGAGCGCCTGATTATATCAAACCAAGTCAAACCAAACGAAACAATAGTTGACGCATTCTGCGGCGCAGGCCCATTCTCCATCCTTATTGCGAAAAAATCCCAGCCAAAACACATCTATGCCATAGACATAAACCCGGATGCAATCTCCTCACTTAAAACAAACCTTGCGCTCAACAAGGTTAGTGAAAAAATAACCCCCCTATGCGGAGACTTTGCCAAGCTCCAGCCCAAAATTCCTGAAAAAGCAGACCGCGTCATAATGAACCTGCCAAAAACCGACAAGAATTTCCTGCCCCAGGCGGTGAAAGCGCTAAAGCAAAAAGGGATTATTAATTTCTACACCTTCACGGACTCTGAAGAAAGCGTTCGGCAAAGAATAAGCGACTTTCTGCCAAACACCCAATTTGAGCTTCTGGAAATAAGAAACGTGAAAACCTACTCCCCAACCGAGTCTTGCTTCGCAGCCGACATATTGATAAAAAAGGGAAAAGCTAATAAACCAAAACCGTTTACTCTAACTAGAGTCCTATGAGAAAATCAATATTAATCTTTGCAGTTGCTTTTTTATTACTGATGCTGGTTCCGAGCGCTTTTGCCGGAAGTTTTTTCACAGTTATGGACACCAAAGATGTTAATGGCTCCATTGCATTTGACCTGCGAAATGACTTTGGTTCGGACATAATCCCTGATGCAGAAGGTGCCCATGGTGGTTATTTGGTCTTCCAGTATGATGGGGAGAACATTTCAGTTCTCAGCAGTTCGGTGTTGCGCATAAGGCCAGAGCGAACCGGAACCGTTGTGCTTGACAAGGCCTTGCCAACGTCCGGCTACATAAACATTTCAATTATATATTACGAAACCGATGGCGTTTCATACCCCCCAGAAACCTACCCTGTATTTGCAAGCAATGGATTAACGCTTAAGAGCTTTTCAAGCGGAACCGGTAGACAGTACTCCAACGATACACTTTTTGTGACTTTTTCAATGAAGGCAGACGGCGAAACTGACATTAGTTCAATAGATGTTGACGTCTTGGACAATCCTCAATATTTCATATACGAAACAAAATCCGCCCCGAACAAGATGAACAAGGGCGACGAGCGCGATTTCACAATCACATTCAAGCCACAAAAAAGCATGCCAGACACAATAATATACACAACAGTTTACATCCCAATATTTGTCTCCTACAAATATGTTGACGGCTTGGCGTCAACCCAGCGATTCAATGAAAGCGTTATTGTAATGAACGAAGACAAGGTCAAGGGAACAGAGCCTCCAAAAATGAACGCAAAGCTTGATATGCCGAAAACTCTCAAGCAAGGCGAGAGTGCAGATGTGAAGGTCTACCTTTACAACAGCAACACCGGCGGTCACTCTGCCTGCAATGTCAAATTATCCCTGGGCTCATCAGATGGCAAGGTATCAATTCCAATTCAAACCATAACTCCGCTCAACAACAAGATAGAGCCAACCGCCTACTATCCAGCAGACCCGCTTGAAACTTTTGCGATAAACACCGCGGACACCATAGCATCAGGAATGTACAGCCTTACACTTACGGTTGATTATGAGGACTGTGACTGGAAATTTGAGGAGTCTTTCACAAGCTCAGTTGAGTTTGAAGTCATTTCAGATGCTACGAATACTACTACTGACACAGAGGATGCAACCACTGACACAGAAGATACAACCACTCAAACAGATGAGGAAACAACTGATGCAGAAAGCACACTCATATTCTACTTAACTCTCGGCTTGCTTGTTGCAGTTGTAGTATTCCTTGTTGTGCACTTCCTTCAGATGTGGTCACGCTACGCCTAAAAATCCTACCACCAAACTTTCTTCAAACCGAGCAGATATGCTCCAAAATTAGCTGCAAGATGCAGCAGCGGCACTACAATCAGCATGATTACCAGTGTTTCCCAGGAAGGAAATTCCAAAAATGACGCAAATAAAAGCGCTCCAAGTAAAAAATCATATTGGTCCAGCAGTGGAAACGATTTCCCTGGCTTTATGTCCACCCTTCTTTTTAAAAAACTCCCTGCCAAATCACCAAGTATCGCCCCCATGCCAAGAAGCATTCCAAGCTCTGGCTTGCCAAATGCAAGCCCAGTGAGCGTTCCAACAACAATTCCTGAAAGGGTTCCACGAATGGTCTTATTGTCCCCCAAAATCCGCTTTCCCTTCAACTTTTTTTTGAAATCAATAGGCGCCCCTCCTCCCAAAAGTACAGGGGTCGCGTTTGCAAAGCACGCAGGCAGTATCCATACCACCGCGATGTAAATTAGTTCAAGCATTAGTCACACCTATTCTGGCAGCTCAACTTCAGCTAATCTGTTTATATATTTTTCAATTCGCTCAAGCTCGTGGTCTAGCTTGTCCAGCGTGACCAACACTTTTTTCTTCTTGCTGTCTTTTAACATCCGAACTTCTTTCCGGTACTCCTCAAAATTGGCCCGGCCTTTTACTACGCCTTGTTGTATCTTTAACACAATGGCAATTTTCAACGCTGGCAGTATCTCTCCCTGGAGCGAAACATATAATTTTCTGTCCCCTGGTTTCTTAACCTTCGTTATCATTCCAATTACTGCAAGAAGGTCCAGGCTTAGTGATATCATGCTTGTGGAATAAGAAGTCTTCTTTGCAAGGTCCTCCAAAGAAAGGTCGCCCCCCTCAACCAATAGGGCAGCAAGTATTCTTCCGTGCACTTCAGAATACCCAAATAGCGAGGCTGCAACTGTAAAATCGTTTATTATTTCAGATTCTATTTTGTCTATTTGGTCCATAACAACATTTAAATATATTAGTATTTAATACTTTTTAAAAGTTTTAAAACTTTAAAATGAACAAACTAAGAGACACCCAGAGCATATGCCCAGAATGTTACGAAGTCCTCCCAGCCGAGGTATTTGAGCGGGACAACAAGGTCTGGATAAAAAAGACCTGCCCTAAGCACGGCGATTTTGAGGAGATCTACTGGAGCGACTATGAAATGTACAAAAAGGCGGAGAGCTTTGACCGCAAGGCACGGGCTATTGAAAATCCCCAAGTAACCAAGGAAAATCCGAACTGTCCAAAGGATTGCGGGCTCTGCAAAAATCACAAGTCCTTCTCAACACTCACTAACATTGCAGTAACCAATCGTTGCGACCTGAGTTGCTGGTATTGCTTCTTCTTCGCCCAAAAAACCGGCTACGTCTACGAGCCGACAATGGAGCAGATAAGAAAAATGATGGAAACCGTGCGAAATGAAAAACCAATACAATGCAATGGGCTCCAAATAACCGGGGGCGAGCCAACTGTACGTGAAGACCTGATTGATATTGTCAAGATGGCAAAAGAACTCGGGTTTAACCACATTCAAGTAAACACAGATGGAATCAAGATATCCCAGAGCGCGGAACTTGTGCAAAATCTGAAGAATGCCGGAGCAAATGTGTTTTACCTGAGCTATGACGGCACAACCCCTCAAACTAATCCAAAGAACCACTGGGAAATCCCAAATGTGATTGAGAACTGCCGCAAGGCAGATATGCACGTTGTCCTAGTCCCAACCGTAATTAAGGGCGTAAACGACCACGATCTCGGGAACATACTCCGCTTCGCCGGCCAAAACAACGACACAATCCGCGCAGTGAACTTCCAGCCGGTTTCCCTTGTGGGGCGAATGCCAAAGAAAGAGCGTGACAAGTCCAGAATCACAATTCCTGACACAATCAAAAAGATAGAGGAACAGACCAATGGCGAGTTCGCCCGCGAGGACTTCTATCCAATACCGGTGGCACTTCCTATATCCCAATTTGTTGAAGCAATGACTGGAAAGCCGCAGTACGAATTCGGTTCGCACTTTGCCTGCGGAATGGCAACCTACGCTGTCAACGACGGCACAAAGTACATCCCAATGCCGCGCTTCTTTGACCACGTAGGATTCTTTGAATATCTTGACGAGGCTACGGAAGAGCTTAGGTCTGGTAAAAATAAGGCAGCCGTCAGCGCGAAAGCACTCTACAAGCTCAATAGTTTCATAGACAAGAAGAAAGCTCCTGCAGACCTAAAACTCGGCAAACTACTCTACAATGTCCTAATAAAGCACGACTACGATGCGCTCGGCGAGTTCAACAAGAAAACACTCTTCATCGGAATGATGCACTTCATGGATGGCTACAACTATGACATCCAGCGAGTCCAGCAGTGCTGCATCCACTACGCAGTGCCCGACGGCCGCGTAATCCCATTCTGCACCTTCAACGTGATGCCCGAACTCTACAGGGACAAGATACAAAAGGAATTCAGCGTGTCAATTGAGGAATGGGAGAAACAGAACGGTCGCAAGCTGACGGATGATTTATACAAGCGGGTTTTACCAAAAGAATAATTAATCCCCGACTATTTTTGGAAAGATGAACAACCACCAGTACAAGTAAAAATATCCTGCCCCAACCCCGCAGAAGAATGCTGTCATTGGCTCAAGCCCGTACAGGAACCCAACAACTGCGCCCAGGCTCGCCGCGGTCCCGCTCTGTGACATTATCTTGCCGCCAAGAAACATCCTAATCGGCATAAACGCGATTATCCCGACGGCAAAAGCCTTCATCGGATCCAGCCCAAAAATCAGCGCCCCGATTGTAAAAGCACTGCACAATATTGAGGCTTTTTCTATTATAATTCCCATTACGCTTCCTTACCAATCTTTAAAAATAAACCTTGCCTATAGAAACTATATAGAAGATGGGCGTTGACTTGGGCGATTTAATCAAAGCAGAAGAACTGGACTTGAATAGCTTGGCTGGGAAGAAAATCGCAGTTGACGCTTTCAACACAATCTACCAGTTCCTCAGCATAATCCGCCAGCACGACGGAACACCATTGATGGATTCCAGGGGTAAGATTACCTCGCACTTGTCAGGAATTTTCTACAGGAATATGCGCTTAATGGAAATTGGTGTGCTCCCTTGCTACGTGTTTGATGGCAAGCCGCCTCAGCTCAAGGCAGATACCCTTAAAAAACGCAAGGCAACCAAGGAAAAAGCCCAGCGCGAGTGGACAGCTGCAAAAGACCGCGGCGACATGGAAGGCGCCCGTAAATACGCCCAGGCCACATCCAAACTGACCGAGGATATGCTCAATGAGTGCAAGGAGCTCCTTGACGCGCTTGGACTCCCTTGGGTGCAATCCCCTGGCGAAGGCGAGGCTCAGGCAGCTCACTTGTGCAAGGAGCGGGACGTATTCGCTGCTGCTTCGCAGGACTTTGACTCACTCCTCTTCGGAGCTCCAAAGCTCGTACGCAACGTGAACATCACTGGAAAGCGCAAACTGCCGCGTAGAAATGTGTACATTGACGTAAACCCTGAAATGCTGGAGTTGGACAAAGCCCTTGCTGAACTTAAACTAAGCCAGGAGCAATTAATTGAAATCGGCATTATGGTCGGCACTGACTTCAACCCCGGCATAAAAGGTATCGGTCCAAAGAAAGCCCTGCAGCACATAAGGCAAAAACCAATCTCAGCTTGGGCAAAAGAGCTTGATTTCGGCGTAGATCCTCTCGAGGTCAAGAAAATCTTTACAGAGCCGGAAATCACAAAGGACTACTCGCTCAAATGGGGCGCTCCAAATGAGGAAAAGCTCACGGAAATTCTGCACGAGCGCCACGACTTTTCAAAAGAAAGAATCACAAACGCGCTAGAAAAACTTGGAAAAGCAGCGCACGCGAAGGACCAGAAGAGCCTGGCGGATTTCTTTTAATCTATTATAACTTTCCTACTATCCTTGAAAGTCTTCGGAGCCATCATACCCTGGCACGCGTCTGACCACACCCCAATCTGTGGTATGGTCTTTACATAATCCCTGTGATCCCTGAATCTCCACTTGGTCACAAAGCCCCATTCCCCGACTGTGAAATAGACCTCCTGCACCCCAGGCAGCTTCGCCAGATACTCCCCAAACTTATGCATATCCTCTGGCTTCTGAAACTTCTTTCTCACAAATTTGAAAGCAACAAGCGACTTCTCAACTTTCTCAGGGTCAAGCTCAGCAGAGTAACCTTGAATATACCCCTCTTTCTCAAACTTGTCCAATTTCGCCTGCACAGTAGAGGTCGGCAGGCCCATTTTCCTAGCCAAAAACGTTATGCGCGGAGTACACGCATCCTTATTCTGAAGCAAATCCAAGAGCTTCTTATCATCCTTCTTCAAAGAGTCAAATCCTTTCATTTCGTATTATTTACGAAATTCAAACTATTTAAAGGTTCTGCTACGTAAATCTTACGAAAATCTTTTTAAATAGTATTTGGCACGGTTACTGTCCATGCCTATCAAAATAAACCACAACATCTGCGACAAGGGGAAAGGATGCCCGTGCATCACAGCTTGCCCGCAGAAAGCGTGGAGCTTTAACGAGAAAACCAAGCGGCCTGAAGTGGACAATTCAAAATGCAACGACTGTTTCCAGTGCATCAAGACCTGCCCAGCCCGGGCAGTGCTCGGCGCAATAAACAATGAAGGATTGAAAAAGCTTGACGAGGAAGTCTCAAAATACTCAAAGGGCGATGCTGAAATAAAAGAGCCAAGGTTCAACGCAGACCCAAGCGAGAACGAATCAGTCATAACCAACAAAGACTTTGAAGAAAAAATAAATCAAAAAGGAATAGTACTTGTGGAGTTCTGGAGTGAAAACTTTGCCTCAAGATGCCGGTTGAACGCAGCGCTCTACTCAGACATCCTGCCAAAAATGCTCAAGGACGTTCCAGTCCACAAGCTCAATGCAAGAGAGGCACCGCACCTGATGGACAAGTTCGGAGTACATACGCTCCCAGCAATTCTGGTATTCAAAGATGGAAAACAAATAGACCACATAGCAGGATACACGTCAATCTCAGAGAAAGAAGCGTTGAAGGACAGGCTGAGCCGGGTTATCTAATAATTATTTATATCAGCCCACCTACTATTTTATAGGTGGTAGAATGATAACCGAAGCAATAAAAAATCTCTTTGAGTCTCAGGACCTTGTAGTGGTTGCAACAACCTCTGCAGATGGAACGCCGAACGCAGTTCCAATCTACTGGAAAAAGATTGTTGATGAAAAAACAATCTGGTTCGCAGACAACTTTATGAAGAAAACAGCGGAAAATGTCCAGGCAAATCCGAAATGCTGCGTCTCATTCTGGGACGCCAAAACCGAGGAGTCTTACAAGCTCGTTGGCACAGCAACTTACCACAGCGGAGATGAAAAGCACTTGGAATGCATCAAGTGGCTCCAGTCAATCAACCCTGCCAAAAACCCAAAAGGCCTTGTTGAATTCGTGGTTGAAGAAGTTTACAACTTGATGCCTGGCGAGAATGCAGGGAAGAAAATAGAATGATTCTCACAGCCCGCGGCCATTCCAACATCCAAGCCACGCACAAAACCACAATAGAAGTAACAAAAGAATCAGACCTAACCCTGCAGGGTGATTGCATCATCGGGGTTTCAGCAACCGCAGCCTGCTCTGATCTTCCTGAAGACTTAAAACAAAAGCTCAAAACCGACTGCGAAGTTCAAATCATTTTAAAAGTTGATGGTTTGGTTGAGATAATCAAGGCTCGCGGCTCTCCTAACCTGATTTTAACAAACACCCAAGACATTGTAATCCGCAAAAGCGATTTCATTGATGACAGAACACTCTGCATCAACGCGGACAAAGCCTGTGCAGATTTAAACAGAGAATTTGTAGAAAAGTTAAAGAATTCAAAGAACGAACTAACTATGGAGATAACTTATGAAAACGCTTAGTGATTGGATTGATTGGTATGAGAAATTCTTTTTCCATAGCGGAAAACATACCTCTGGTCCAATAAATTGTTTTCAAGGGCTATACTTCAGTATACTTGAGGGGAAACACCCTAAGGGATCTTATAAAGGATTCAATGAGCTCTGGCAGTTTTATGAAAAACGAGACCTCTTTGCTTTTAAGGGATATGACAAAGAGCAGATGGAATTGCTTTCTTGCCTCAAATTATTTTCTATTCGTCTAAAAGAAACCAAAAAACTTTTAGAAGAATTAAAAGATCAAAGTTCAAAAAGAAATGAAATAGCAAGTACAATACTTTTATGCGGTAGTACAGCCAGCATTTACGGTGGTATATATCTGCACAATCTGCTCGGCTTGATGGCTCTTTCCAATGAATTTGAAAGTGGGCAGTATACAAAATTCGCCACTGGCGACGTCAGAACAACAGAGCATCATAAATACGAAATTAATTCTAAACTTAAACGACTTGAATATGTAGAAAAAGCAGGAGAACTCACAAGAGAAGAATCCGCGGTTGATCTTTTAAATTTCTGGCAGTGGCAAATAACAAAACAATATTTAGTATAAGTTCCACTCACTGTAAAACTACGTTAATCCTTCTTCTCTTTCACCTTAAGCACATTATCCCCCTTCTGCACTCCCAAATTTCGCGCAACCGGCCAGCACTTCGCCCTGAGCATAAACACAATTTCCCGCGGATTGTCCTCCAAGCTCTCGTAATTGCCCATGCCTTTTGCAATTATTAAATCCCCCTCTTCAAAAAGCTTTTTGAAATCCTCTGAAACCGCTTCCCAAACTACTCCGATGCACGCAGCTCCGAGCGATTCAACTTTCGCATACTTCTCAAACCCGGCATCCTTCAAATCCTGCGCAGTTGCATCATTCAAAATCTTTCCTGCTTTCCCAACGCAGGTAACGTCCTTTTCCAGCTCGCTTAGCATCCGCACAACTTCAAGGTCAAACAAGTGCTCCCCGTAATTATCAGTCAAATAAACAACAGTCTTCGCGCTTTCCAAAAGCTTTTCAAACTTTTCAAAATCATCAACAGCAAGCTCCTCGTGAATCATATTCCTGAACTCGTCCAGTTTGCCCATATCATCGCCCATCGGGGTTGAGTCAATGTAATTTCCAATTATTGCGGCAACGCACGCGTCCTTGAGTGTCTTTATCTCCGGTTTCAAAATCTCAAGCGCTTTCTCTGCAGCTTCCAATCCTTTCACTCGGAACTCTTCAAACGGGTAAGTATCTGAATTCTCATTTATGTAGGCGTGAATCTTAGTGCCAAACTCTGCTGGCGTGTCTACTGGAACGCTTTTCTCTGCAATCTTGTTCGCCTTTTCAATCACTTTCTTCCGCTTCTCCTCATCTTTGATACCGTGCTTCGCCGCCCGTTTTATCTGATTATAAGCGCAATCCCAGCACTCTTCCTGATACTTCATAACACTTTCCTGCCAGTCTTAGTAACCAAAACATCATCCTCAATCCTAACTCCGTATTTTCCCTTAATATAAATCCCAGGCTCAATGCTGAACACCATTCCTGGCTCAAGAACTTCAACAGCCTTGTCGCTTATGTAAGGCTTCTCGTGCACATTCAATCCAATCCCATGCCCTGTCGCGTGAATCAAATCATAGCCGTGCTTCTTCAAATAATCCCGCACAACCTTGTCAACCTCTGCGGCTTTAACTCCAGATGCAACCGCGTCAATTCCCATTCCCTGCGCAGTCTTTACAATATCATAAATCTCTTTTAATTTCTTGTCGCTCTTGAGCATATACGTCCTCGTGATATCCCCCTTGTAGCCTTTCCAGGCCGCTCCCGCGTCAATCAGCAAACATTTACTGCCCCTGCCTTCTGTGAACTTTGAATGCGGAAGCGCAGCCCGCGCGTCATAGGCAATAACAGGGTCATAGCTCGCCTTGCAGCCCTTCTCTGTAATATAATGATAGAAATCAGCTGCAATCTCCCGCTCTGTTTTATCCCTATAAGTCTGGTTATGAAACCCTTTTGAAATCCGCACAGCCTTCCGGAGCTTTTCAATCTCGTCCGCGGACTTTATCATTCTCATATTTCTCAAGTCCCGCCCAACGTCAAGCATTTTTATCTTGCTCTTCTTCAATTCCCTGCTCTGCTCAATGGTCAGCGCGCTGCCGTTCACGCCGAGCTTCATGCTCTTCAATCTCTTCGTGAGCTCGCTGAACTTTATGGGTCTTTCAAAAACCTTGCAGCTTTTTTTTGATTCAATCTTCGCTCTCAGCACTTCAAACTCCGGTACATAAACTTCTGTCTTGTCTCCAACAAGCGCGATTGAGCCGGAGTAATCATCCAAGCCGGTGAAGTATGTAAAATTCGGGTCAAACCTCGGATGCGAACCATTAACCAGAAGCAAGGCATCCAGTTTTTTTTCTTCAAGGAGGTGTTTGAGTTTTGAGTTCATTTAATTTGGTTATAACATTGCTGCAATTAATGGGTACATTATTCCTGTGGTCATAAGGATTACCCCTACAAAAAATATCGCAGAAACAATTATTGCAGTAACAAGACGTGCCTTCCGACCTGTTGCGGTATCTGCAACAATTATCATAGACACAAGAGTTAACACTAAGGAAAGAACATAGATTATTACAGTTACTTTTATATTAGTGACTCCTCCTGGTGTGAATTTAATTCCCTGGCCTATTGCAAATGTTATTGTTAACATATACAGCCCTAACAAAGTGGCGCTTAATGTTGCAACTGTTGATAAAAAAGTTTGAGTTTCAGCTCTACCTAAGCCTTCATAATTATCTGGTGCTTTGATTACTTTTTTTATTCTCATTTTTATTATGATGCGGGGGAAGGGATTTTCTCAGGCGTTGCTACATTTTTTTCCCAACTTGTATTAGTTGGGGTGCTCGCGACGAAGGGAGCGATGCACCCCTCGTGCTTGCCAGCGTAGCGACGCTGTTTTGAACCCTCGAACTCACTAAGAGACTAGGCCCTGAACCTAGCACATTTGACCAGGCTTTGCTACCCCCGCGTTTTAGAAAACATATATAGACGCCATCCTTATTTAAATTATGGAACACCTTGGATTGTGCCACATTTGTGGCTCAATTGCTATAAAAACCTGCAGGCAGTGCGGTAAGCCAACATGTAGCAATTGCCTTGGCAAGAAAAGCGATGTGTGCCAGCACTGTGTATCCGGCTTGCACTAAATCGGTCGGCCCATATTAACGAGGTTCACGTTCTCAACACCTTCTATTCCCTCTAATTTTTCCTGAAAAGCGTCAAGCGCGCCCTCGGCGTCCGGAATCTCAAAAGTCGCGACAACCTTCTTCAAGCCAAAAACAAAATCCTCAACCTTGGTCTCGCCGAGCTTGAAATAGTATTCCTGCTCCTTGCCCTTGGAGTCTGTTCCTTTTCCCTCAAAATTAATCCCAGGCAGTTTCTCAACTATCTGTTCAGGTGTTGCCTGTTCAGCGTTTGGTATGATGTCATATACAACAATGACCGAGCTCATCCTAGGGTCCCACGTAGCCACAGTCCTTGCAAGTGTACTCTCTGCAGAGCTTTCTGCAAGTGCCACACCTGGCTACAACGGTTTTACCACAGCTTGGGCATTTGAACTCCGCCTTGGCATCTTCGTTTTCTAAACTCATTCCACAACTTATGCAATTACTCATAACGCGTATCTATCTGATAGCGCTTTTATATACTTTTAGTTGCGCTGAAGCCCCCATTCACAACCTTTTTAAACCTAGCTTGATAATTAAAGCCGGAGATAGGAACGGCATTGGAACCTTTAGTAGTGCTTAATTTTAAAGCATACACACAAGCAATCGGTCAAAACGCTCTAAAACTCGCGAAAATTGCAAAGGGCGTTTCTGAGGCAACAGGAGTCCGAGTCATAATCGCCCCGCAGTCTGCGGATCTCAAAGCTGTTTCTAAAATAATTGAAACTTATGCTCAGCATATTGATCCTATCAGCCCTGGCTCAGGTACTGGCGCTCAGCTCACAGAGGCTACAAAACTCGCAGGCGCAACAGGCAGCCTAATCAACCACTCGGAAAAGCGCATTGAGCTGGAGCAAATTGAAAAATCAATAAAGAAACTCCACGAGCTCGGAATGAAAGCCCTGGTTTGTTCCCATAACGCAGACTCAAGCAAAGCATACGCAGCGTTCAATCCAGATTTCATAGCAGTTGAGCCCCCTGCGCTAATAGGGAGCGGCGTTTCGGTCTCAACCGCGAATCCTGAAATTATCACAGACACGATTGCAAAAATCCGCGAGGTAAATCAGGAAACAATAGTCCTCTGCGGTGCTGGAATTTCAAACGGAGTTGATGTTAAAAAAGCCGTAGAGCTCGGTGTCTCAGGTGTCCTGCTCGCGTCGGCTTTCACAAAAGCGGAAGACCCCAAGGCAGTTCTTGAGGACATCTGTGGAGGATACAAATGAGACTCAAATGCCCTGAGAAATCTGACAGCATTCGAGTTCCTGTCTTTGTTGATGAAAGAGGTGAAAAGAAATGATTGACGGAATTATGACAATTGACGACCTGGACTTCAAGGGCAAGACAACTTTTGTTCGAGTGGACTTGAACTGCCCGATAGACATTGAAACTGACAAGTTCCTTGACGACCGCAGAATAATAAAGCACGCGGAAACCCTCAAGGAGCTCTCAAAGAAAGGCGCCAAGGTTGTTGTGCTTGCTCACCAGGGCAGGCCAGGCAATGACTACGACTTCACCTCCCTAAAAAAGCACGCCGCCCGCCTCAACGAACTCGGCCTCAAGGTTGAGCATGTTCCGGACATAATCGGTCCGACCGCCTGCGAAAAAATAAAGGGGATGAAGGACGGCGAAATAATCCTTCTTGAAAACGTGCGCTTCCTTTCAGAAGAGCTCCTAAAGCGCCCGCCGGACGTTCAGTCCAACTCGTATTTCATCCGCGCGCTCGCCCCGCTCGGCGACATTTTCGTGAGCGACGCTTTCGCTGCAGCGCATCGCTCCCAGCCTTCAATGGTTGGCTTCACAGAGCTCCTACCCTCTACAGCAGGCCGAGTTATGCAGAACGAGTTTGAAATGCTCACCAAGGTCATAACGTCAAAGAAAAAGCCGAGCGTTTTCGTGGTCGGCGGGTCAAAGGTAAAAACTTCGCTGAAATCCGTTGAGCAGTACCTTGAGAAAAAAATTGCGGACAAGATACTAACAGGTGGTCTGGTTGCAAACATTTTCCTGATTGCAAAGGGCTATGAAATCCGCGGCTTAGAGTACATGGAGGACTACCCAAAACTTGTGGAGCAGGCAAAGAATCTTCTCAACAAGTACGGAACTCAGATTGAAGTGCCGATGGATGTCGCGGTTGACAAGCACGGCCAGCGCCTTGAGGTCTCGCTTTCAGAACTACCTTTGCCCTACAGGATTGCAGACATTGGCACTGGAACAATCGGCAGGTACAAGTATATTCTTGAAACTGCTGGCACGATAGTTGCGAACGGCCCGATGGGCATATTTGAGGAGAAGAACTTTGCCAAGGGCACGCACGAAATCGTGAAAGCGGTCGCGGAGTCAAAGGCGTTCACAGTGGTCGGCGGCGGGCACATCGCAACCGCGGTTGTGCACCTCGGGCTTGAGGACAAGATAACCCACATAAGCACGGGCGGTGGTGCGTGCCTCTCGTTCCTCGCGGGCGAGGACCTCATCGCGTTCCAGACACTGAGAAACTCAGCGAAGAAATTCAAAGGCGGGAAAAACAAACCAAAGGAGGACTAAGATGACAATTAAAGTAGGAATAAATGGCTCCGGCACTCCGCCTTGCCGCGGAGGGTGGCACCTCTGCATGAGCCCACATTCACTCGCTTCGCTCGCGAAGTGGGCTAAACAGATCAAAGGAGGAATAAAATGACAATTAAAGTAGGCATTAACGGTTACGGAACAATCGGAAAGCGCGTTGCGGACGCGGTAAAGCTCCAGGACGACATGGAAGTTGTCGGAGTCACGAAAACCCGCCCAACTTGGGAAAGCAAAATGGCAGTTGAGAAGGGCTTTGACCTTTACTGCGGCATCCCTGACAATACAAAATCTTTTGACGATGCAGGCATTAAGCTCGCTGGAACAATAGACGACCTTCTTGAAAAGTGCGACATCATAGTTGACTGCTCTCCAAAAAAGATGGGTGCTGAGAACAAGGAAAAATACTATGTTCCAAAAGGCATCAAGGCAATTTACCAGGGCGCTGAGAAGCACGAGCTAACAGGAACATCATTCAACGCATACTCAAATTATGACGAGGCACAGGGAAAGGACCACGTAAGAGTTGTGAGCTGCAATACCACAGGGCTCTCAAGAGTGCTCGGAGCAGTTGACGCAGAGTTCGGTGTTGAAAAAGCCCGCGTAGTCCTGGTGCGCAGAGCGTCAGACCCCGGGGGCTCAAAGAGCGGGCCAATAGACGCGATAATGCCAAACCCAATCACAGTGCCGAGCCACCACGGCCCAGATGTGCTCACAGTGCTTCCAAACCTGAACATAATCACGAGCGCATTCAAGGTTTCAACAACCTTTATGCACGCGCACTCCCTGATGGTCCAGCTCAAGAAGGACGCGAAGGCAGACGATGTTGTTGAATTGTTCAACAAGCTTCCGCGCATAAAGATGCTCAAGTCCTCTGACGGAATACTCTCAACTGCAGAGATGGTTGAATACGCCCGCGACTTCGGCAGGCCGCGCTATGACATGTACGAGAACCTCGTGTGGGAAGACTCAATCGGCGTGAAAGACAAGGAACTGTTTATGTTCCAGGCAGTGCCACAGGAATCAATAGTAATCCCGGAAAACGTGGACTGCATCCGCGCAATGATGGACACAGCGAGCAAGGAAGAGAGTATTAAGAAGACAGACAAGAGCTTGGGGATTAAGTAATCATTCGCTGGTTTGCTTTGCAGTTTTTATCTTAGCCAGCTCCTTCTCCATTCCTCTCTTGTGTCCCATTCCAACCACTGCAACAATCTTTGGATATTTCTTGCTCAACTCAACAAGGACCCGCGCCATGTGAATATCCCTCTCCTCAATCAAAACCTTGTAAAGCGTCGGGCTAACCTCCTTGACGTGCTCAACCATATTCTCAACTAATTTATCAGAAGGAACTTTCTTAAGGTCAAACTTTTCCCCAACTGGAACTTTCTTGAAAACCCCAAGAATAATCTTTAATTTCTCTCTCAGCGGAATCGTTTTCATCCTCTCCAGCGTCACTCGAATATCTCTGTCAATCAGCGCGATATCCGCCTTGCTCCGCGCTCCTGCCTTGAACGCCTCCATCATCTCTTCTCCAGGCATTACCCCTGTCTTTTTCCCAAGATGCTCCTGGATTATTGAAAGAATCTTCGCGACAAAGTAGCTCTTGAGTCCGATGTATCTAATTGCTGAGAGGTTCACGTGGTCGCCGCGCTTCAGCGCCTCAAATCGGTTCCTGTCCAGCTCCAGCGCAACGCAGTCCGGCTTGACCTCTGCAATAACCCTATCAATCTCTTTCAGGCTCTGCGGGGACACGTGCGAAGTACCGATTATTTTAATCATAGATTTTGAGCTTTAGGGAAACCTATTTATAAACTAATTCTCTACCTCACCTATGGACCTGCAAAAAATCTTCTATATGATTGCAATTCTCCTGTTCATAATTGCAATTATATACTTTGCATGGGAAGTAATTCTGAACCTGTCTAGAGAGGTAAAAACAATAATTCTGGCATGCCTTGTAGTGATATTCTTTTTCGGTGCCAGATACTTTAAGGAGCGTGGTTTGTGATGTACGAACAAGCAGCACTAAGTGTAGCGGTTTACGGTATAACCGGAATGGTTCTCTTGACCATTTTCATCTACGCCACAACCAAGAAGTACTCCAACGTGATGTACGGCCTCTCGGCTTCAATATATCTGATATTGATTGCCTACATACTGGTCAAATTTGATTTGAACAGTGGGCTAATCTTTCTGGTATTGTTGGCATCTTCAGGAGTAATGGTAATCTTCGGAAGGGACGTGAAGCTAGGGGTCAGAAAGTCGCCCAAGCACTGAGGACATAGAATGCTTTCAAAGAACATAATCATCATAATAGCAATTGTTTTTATTATGGCAGTTATGGTGTTTTTTGATCTGTACTCTGTTCCGCTTAGTGTTGAAACGGAAACCCCTGAGTTTGTAACAATCTATAGTCAAGACCACGTCTCCCTCCTGACTTTACAAACTGTAACACTCAGGAATGATTTTTACTTTTCAAAAAATTACGCGCCCGAAGCGCCTCTCATCTGTTTCCGCGACAGCACGACCGGCTATGTAATGAACTCATATACTGTTTCATTTTCAAAGTCCAAGAGCGCAGACGCTTCGCCGTTATATCAGGGTTACATTGAAGTGCCAAGAAAAGGCGAAGCAACCGTGTATTTAAAACTCAATACAAATAACCTCTATTCATATTCAGGTCACTCCACGAATCTCATATTAAACAGCGACGCACTATCCTGGAATGAACTCCTCATAGTAGAGGGCATTAAAAAAACCTACAACAGCTGTGAGTCATTGACTAAAGAGCAAATAAAACAGGCTGAAACCATAGAACTTGTATTTGACA
The DNA here is from genome assembly GCA_043814055.1 of archaeon. GTDB lineage: Archaea > Undinarchaeota > Undinarchaeia > Undinarchaeales > JBDRKL01 > JBDRKL01. Next base: position 107,815 of record JBDRKL010000007.1, on the reverse strand, counting down.
CCTCATTGGAGCGGACCAATCCAAACCCGATTGAAGATGAAATCAGATATTCATGCTGTACTGGATCTGGAACTGCAATAGTAACGGACGGCACACTAAGAACTGGCTGCAACGAAAAGTATTGGATGCCAAGTAATAACTTCAAATTATGCAGCGTTTCTGGCGGGGAATACTGTTCCAAATCTGATGACGAAGTTCTCTGCTGTCATAACTGGTGCCTTGAACAGGAACAGGAATTTTCAAGGCCAGGTGCTAATCTGTACGCTTATATGTGCTTCTGCAGGGATTGATAAAATGATTTCAAAAAACCTCCTTGTGATGATAATTTTTGTATTTATCATAATAGCTGTTACAACTTTTGGTTTCTTCACGCTTCCAGACGAGATTAAAGGTTCTAATCCGCACTACGAAGAAACCCGTTACTCCTGCTGCAGAAGCAACTATTACGGCACTGCAATAGTTGGAAAAGTAGGGGGTGCTCTCAATTCTAATTCACAAGGATGCAATAGCAGATATCCTGTTACACCAACTTCTTTCAAATTCTGCAAGGAAAATATGGGTTTCTCCTGTATAACCGACGCGGAGTGCTGTAATAGCTGGTGCCAGACGAAAGGTCTTGAATATTCAAGAATTGGGTATGGTAGCTTTGATTACCTCTGCTTCTGCAAGTAAAACTCACTTCTTTCTCAGTTTTGAACTGCTATAATCTCCAAACTTTTTAATTCTCACAACTTTTATCCCACTCTCCAGCACCGGATTCTTCTGGTCATAGCCAAGCGCAATCACGTTCGGCCTAATCTTCCGCACAGTTTTCATAAAATCCTTAGCGTCCCCAATCACAACCCTGTCCGCAATGCCCTGCTGCCGCACAATGTTTGCCCTCGCAGCCTGCTTGTTATTAATCTTTTTCTTGACGCTGGCGTCATTCGCCACAACCACAACAAGCTCGTCGCCGAGCTTCTTCGCCTCCTGCAGGAAGTACCTGTGGCCTTCGTGCCACAAATCAAACACTCCACCTGCAAGAACAGTTTTCATAACCCATTTAAAGCTTCGCGCTCATAAATACATTATGTATAAGCAGGCAATTGTGCTCCGCAAAGATCTCAAACTTAGCCTGGGCAAAGCAATAGCGCAGGCCTGCCACGCGAGCATTGAGGCGAGCTCAAAAGCAGAGCCAGGAGACCGTGAGGCGTGGCACTCTGAGGGCAGCAAGAAAGTGGTTCTGGAGGCAAAAACCCTTGAGGATTTGCAAAAACTTTTCCAGGCTGCGAAGGATGCCGGGCTCGCCGTAGCTCTCATCAAGGATGCCGGGCTCACTGAAATTCCACCAGGCACAATAACCGCAATTGCAATCGGCCCGAACAAGGAAAACGCGATTGACAAGATTACTGGGGAGCTGCCTCTGGTAAAATGATTCCTGGCATAACAACTTCTTTTACAAAATCGCCAGGCACTGGCGGGGTTATCAAGCATGAGCCTAGTGATTTCATAGTGCAGGAGATTTTGATTGATGGCACAGTTTGTTCCCTTGAACCTGAAACCTCACACACCCCACACACATCTGAATACACCCATTTCACATTAGTCAAGCGCGACTGGAACCAGGACACAGTTCTTAAGAACATCGCCCGGCTATGCGGCCAGTCCCGTAAAAGATTGACCTATGCAGGCACAAAGGACAAGTTCGCGCTGACATCCCAGCGAATCGCAGCCTGGAAACTCTTGCCTGAACAGCTTGCACAGGTAAGAATCAAGGACACCACACTCGGCGACTTCGCGCCTGGCGTCAAGAAGCTTGACCTTGGCGACCTGTGGGGCAACCGATTCACAATAAACATAAAAAACGCAGAGCACCCAGAGAACCTTGGGTCAAAACTTAAGGAGATAAAAAAAATTGGTGGTATTCCAAATTTCTTCGGCGAGCAGCGCTTCGGAAACCGCCAGAACAACCACGAGGTTGGCAAAGCAATCATAGACAACGACATTGAAACTGCAATCAAAATATTCCTTACCGAAGGCGAGGATACCCTGCCTGAAGGAAACGAAGCCCGCAAATTACTAAAAGAAAACTGGGGCTCTTTCAACGAGGCGCTTGTGAAATTTCCAAACTATATGCGCTTTGAAAAAGCACTTCTCAACCACCTGGTCCAGCACCCGAGCGACTACGTAGGCGCGTTCAAGAAGCTCTCAAAGAATATGTACAAAATTTTCACGCACTCTTACCAGTCTTACATCTTCAACCAGGAACTCTCTGAAAAAATCAAGAACAATGAATCCTTGGAAGGTGCTGGAACCTTACCTGGCTACGATAACGGCAGGCCAGAGTTCAAGGTCAAGAGCTTCCCAGAGGCTTCGTGCAAGGGTCAGCCGCGCAAATACCTTGCGGAGATGAAAAATCTTGAGCACAAAGTGGAAGATTCAACAATAACTCTTAAATTTGATTTAGAAAAAGGTGCGTATGCAACAATTCTTCTTAGGGCGATACTTGAATAATCTCCTTTTTAATCCTTGGACTGTATTCCAGTATCATAAGTTTTATTAACCCCTTTCTTGTAGTCCATATACTTAAAAGGAATGCGGATTGATTGGTGAAAAATGAGAATATTATTCATTAATTGTGTATCAAAAACAGATTTTACTTACAGTGTGCCCTTGGCAACAGGCTACCTAGCAAGTTATCTAAAAGGCAAGTTTAAAGAAAAGCTATATGTAAAAGCAGTTTCCATAGCTGATAAAGACAAGCTTTTGCAAATCGTAAAAGAATACAAACCCGATATTGTTGGTTTAACTGTTACAACGCCTGGTTATGATTACGCAAAAGAACTCTCAAAATCTATACGGAAACTAGATAAAAAGGTAGTAATTGTAGCAGGCGGCGCCCACATAACTCTATTCCCAGATGCCATTATCCCTGAAATAGATTATGCAGTAGCCGGAGAAGGAGAACAAACCTTCCACGAATTGTTAAAATATTTGTACCCAAAAATTTCCATAGGTAAACCGCCAAAAACCAAAAAGGAAATTGATGGATTGATATTCTGGGAAAACAAAAAATTGCATATAAACAAACCCCGCGAGTTCATAAAAGACCTAGACTCAGTGGGTCTCCCGGAAAGAGCTTTGTTAAATCCAACCAACAACACTTTATTTACCAGCCGGGGATGTCCTTATAATTGTATATATTGTTCTTCACCAATAATTTGGCGGAGAACATTTAGGATGCACAGCGTAGAGTACATATTGGAAGACATAAAGAGATTATACAGCCTAAAGCACAGTGTGCAGTGGTTTGGTGACGACTTATTCATATGCAACAAACAGCGAATTAGAGATTTAATCCAGCTTATGAAAAAGGAAAAATTGCTGGGGAAAATAAGTTTTATTGCACTAGGGCGAAGCAATTTGATAGATGAAGAAATGATAAAATTGCTTAAAGAGCTAAATGTTTTAGTTATACACTTTGGATTTGAGACAGGAGACAATGAAATACTGCAATACGCAAAAAACAGCAAAGCCATTTCAGTGGAACAAAATAAAAAGGCATCAGACCTGTGCAGAAAATATGGCATACTTGTGCAGGGTTATGCGATGATGGGCTTCCCGCAAGACACTCACGAGACTATCATGAACTCCTTTAACTTTTTCAAAAAATACAGCGATCTAATGGATACTCCTAACATGCTTATGGTCTTTCCAAAAACAGCTTTATGCGAAGAGCTAAAACAGAAGACTGGGAAGGATTATTCAAAAATCCATTTGGAAAAGATAAAGTTGAGTTTTGGCGGAAGCATGCCGGTTACAAATGAGACTATACTATGTGATAATGTAACTCCCAAGGAGTTTGATATGTATAAGAAAAAATTCCATGATGCTGGAAAAATTAAAAATAAAATATTCTACACAAAATTATTTACCAAGCTTGTTTTTTCAAAAGGCTTCTTCCTGAATATGTATTATTTATATAATATCTTCATAACTTCACTCAGAAATCCAAGACGAGAACACATAAGTGAAACAGTGGAACTTTAAAATGAAAAAAGGAATCTCTGCGTTTATCCTAACAAGAAACAGTGAAAAAGGATTAAGAAAAGCCCTTGAAAGTGTAAAATGGGCGGATGAAATCGTAATCGTAGATGGGTTCAGCAAGGATGGCACCCTAAATCTATGTAAAAAATATGGTTGTAAAATTTATCAGAGAAAATTTGAAGGATTTGACAAAGAGAAAAACTTTGCAATAAGCAAGTGCTCATACGAGTGGATTTTTGAACTAGACAGCGATGAAGTACTGGACAAACAAATACAGAAAAACATTCAGGAAACTTTGAAAAATCCAAGATACGACGCATATTACCTGAAAAGAAATGATTATTTTTTAAAAAGGCCTCTTGTAACCCTAAAATTAATTCGGCTCTACAAAAAAGGCATTCTGCATTATGAGGGGGCAACACACGAGGTTGCGGGTTTTGACAAGGGAGTAAAGATAGGAATGCTCAAAGGGCATTGCTACCATTATGCCAATGACACAGACGCTCTCTTCCAAATGGTTAATCGGTGGGATGTTGAAACAGAGAGGGAGATAGTATCTTCTGCAAGATTTGGCAAGGGAAGGATAAGCAGGGCAAAGCTCTATTATGGAATGTTCATAAATCCCATGGTGCATTTTTTCGGCCTCCTGCTCTACAAGGGTTTCTTGTTCAAGGGGATGCATGCAATAATCTGGGCAGCATGCAATGCGTTTTATGAGTTCTCGATTTACGCGAAATATTACGAGGTTTACTTCTTAAAAACGAGAAAGGTTGATAAAACCACGTTTGTTTCTTAAAAATGTGGGAGCTTAATAAAACAAAAGCAAAATGACTGAAAAAATTCAAGAAAACGAAATATCCTTTGTTGTGCAAGGGCCGATATATGGTGCAAAATCAGAGAATCCAAACGAGCAGTATACGCGCAGATGTCTGGAGTCAATAAGAAAATTTTTCCCAACTTCTGAAATAGTCCTCTCAACCTGGAAGGGGGTGGATGTTTCCGGTTTAGACTACGACACATTAGTCCTAAACAAAGATCCTGGAGCAACAATCTGGCACGAGAGCAAGAAACTGTATAACAACACAAATCGCCAGATAGTTTCAACCAAGAACGGTCTTAAAAAAGCCAAGGGTAAGTACGCTGTCAAGCTACGCGCTGATACTATCCTCCTTAGCAAAGGATTTTTGGATTACTTTGGTACGTTTGAAAAGTACTCAAAATCAAAAATACTTAAAAATCGGGTTATAATTTCGCTCGCAGGCTCTTTAGTTCCCCAGCGGCACGGCACAATATTCCACTTAAGTGATATATTTCTGTTTGGATACAGAACGGACTTAATAGACATCTGGGATATTCCTCTAACAAAAGAACCTGGATTCTCAACCTGGTACAAAGGAAAGCCCGGCAATTTGAATCCAAAAGGATTTCTGTACCGATATGTTTCAGAGCAATACCTATGGCTGACCTTCTTTAGGAAACATCATAAGTTAGAATACGAGGTTGATAAAAAACCAACCGAAGAGCAGATTAAACTCTTCGAAGATTTTGTTGCGAACAATGTTGTCCCGGTTAGTATGAACAAGTTAGCAATCAAAATGCTCAAATATCCTCCAGCCAACTTTCTTCAGATAGTGGACTATTCTGGATATACTTCAATGGAATGGATTAAACTTTACAATAAGTATTGCAGTGCGAATCTAAAAACTTCAACTAATCTGTTGTTGCTAGAGAAAAAACTGCTCCATGCTATTGCTGCATTGATTCCGAATTCAATAAAAGTAAACTTCCTTGGAAAGCCGAAAGACTAGGTCTTGTTCATCTTTCTCTTCCCAATATTCATTAAAATGTAGTTGTACACCTGTATTATAGGCTTGAAAAATGAATAGTGCTGGAACGCTATTTTATGCAAGCGGCATGTTATTAAATACTTCTTGTAGCAGTGCCTACACAAAATATCCATATTAAAATTCCATGGCTTGAATATGAGCGAATTTTTGTATTCGTTTATTTTTTTGCAGAAGGGGCAAACAACTTTTAATGAGTACGTTTGGAACCCTTCTTTTTTCATGCTTTTTGGAACTGTTGGGTATAGATATTTTTTCATGGATCTAACCTCCCGCTTCAGCTTATTGTATTCTCCATTCGTCATTTTTTCCGTCATATTAAATGTTGGATCCAATGCAACTCGGTTCTTGATATAATCAAGCTTATCTTTTATCAATCCCTTCTCAACACAGTAATTATATATGTAACTGCCTGGGTAGGCGCCGATTAAATTCAGGTATACCTGGCCCTCACAATTCTCCTTCCAATAGTCAAGCGTTTCTTTTGCAGTTTCCATTGTTTCTGCTATGTCTCCAAAAATAAAGTGCGCCTGCAAATTTATCCCAGCTTTTATGGTTTCCTTTAGGGCAAAATCTATCTTCTCGGGAGTTATGTTCTTTCTCATGCTCTTAAGAACTATCGGGCTATAACTCTCAAACCCATAGCTAATCATGTAGCAGCCAGCGTCTTTTAAAGTTTTTAACAGCTCTTTGTCAACAGTGCTAACCATTAACTGGCAGTGCCACTTTAGCTCCCAATCTATCTCGCTTTGTATCTTTTTGATTCCTATGCAGAATTCTTTTATCCTTTCCTTGTTAATTGCGAAACAATCATCATATATTATTAAAATGTTAATCTTATATTTCTTAATAACCTGGTTAAGCTCTTCCATCACGTTCTTTATGCTTCGTGTCCTGTAGTGGCTGTCATGGTAGCAGAATGTGCACTGAAACGGGCACGACCTGCTGGTTAAAATGTGATACACACTTGGCTTGTCCATTATAGACGTTTGGTAGCCAAAGTTGGTGTGCATGTGGTCTAATTGTTCCTGAAATCCGATTCCTTCCATGTCTGGAAACGGTATTGTGTCTAAATCCTGTATCACTTCTCGTTTTTCATTTATTCTAACTGTTCCATTTTCCGTCTGATACATTATGCCATTAACTTTTTTCAGGTCCTTCTTTTTTTCAAGGTAGTCCAGCAACTCAACAATTGTTTTTTCACCCTCTCCCAAAACTCCAATATCTGGTTTTAGGGCGTCAAATATCAAATCAGGTTCTGTTGTTATAATCAATCCGCCAAGCACAGTCTTTGGTTCTGACTTGTGATTTTTGGCAGTATCTAGAATTATTTCAAGCATGTTGTAAAGCGTTGCCACTCCGCCAGTGGCTACAATATCATATTTCTTCTCATCAAGAGCTTTTGTCAATATATCCCTTGGGTAACCCTTTTCCTGGTTGAGGTTTAGGCATTTTACATTATGCTTAGCGCCCTTCAAAGCAGCGGATATATAACTCAGTCCAATTGCAGTAGGATAATCATAGAGTGGTTCTATCTGATTAAGATACTTTGGAATTACTAACAACACGTCCATTATACTCCTCTACTTTATAGTGGATTATAAACTTAATGGTTTATCCACTCTTTTTCGTGCGACCCTCCTTAATCATTTTCAATAGTTCTCTATAATCAAGTATCCCCCAAAAGTGACCTATACTAGCATAAATGCTTCCTGAAATTGCCAATATAATCCCAATCTCTATAAAAATATTGGTAGTTATGGCGCCTTTTAAGAAATATATTATAAAGAATATCAAAATGCTGCTTGCTACAGTCTTTCCAATGGCTTTTTTGTTAAGTATTACCGCAAACCTCCTGGCAATTAAATGATAGCTTAGTGAAAACAAAACAACCATAGTTATCAATGTGCCTAATGCTGCCCCGATCATGCCATAACTCAGTATCAATACGACATCTGCAACGAAATTAACAAATGCTGAAATATAAAATATCTTCATCCGCTCTTTTATCAAACCCAGACCTGCCATCATTTGAAAATTAAATGAGCCAAACACGTTTAAGAAGTAAGCAAAAGACAGTACAATTAGGGCATTAGCCGCTAGAGTGTACTTCCCTCCAAAGAGCAGACTGATAATCTCACTTGGATACACCACAAAAATCACCAAGGCAGGTAGTATTAAGTATAGTCCAGTATTGTACACAATTCCTATAATCTTCTTTATCCCCTCATTGTCCTTATTTACATTAAGTTTTGAAACCAACGGAAATACAATTCCAACCATTGGGCCAGTCAGCGTTGTCAATACAAGGGCAAGAGCAAGGGCAATGCTGTAAAGCCCAACCTCATACAAATTTCGTAAGTAAGTTAACAGCACCACATCCATCGTAGACAAGAAAATCATGGCGCCATTTCCGACTATAACGATGATAGCATAGTTAAACAATTTTCTGTAAAGCCCTCGGCTCAAATCTGCCTTTGACTTATAAATCTCAGGGAATTTCTTCTTGCTTAAAAAATAAAATAAAGCTACTAAACTAAAAACGCTTATACCCCAAACCGCTCCAACATAATCAGTAGTCTTCAGTGGGGCATAAAAAATCATCAACCCTGAAAGCACTAGAACCATTACATTTCTCAAAAACTCTGCGAGGTTTCCATAATAGTAATTGTGTGTGGCAACAAATATTTGAATGATTGGCCTTGAAATATTGAAGAATATCAGGTAAAGCAGAAACCATCTGAATGTGGATACTGCTATCTCTGTTCTAAAGTAGTGCTCCGCAAGATATGGGCTTAGGAAATAAAACAGCAATGCCAAAATTAAAGCAGTACTACACTGCATTAGAAACGCAAATATCAATGAGCCCTTTACTTTGCTGTATTCCTTTTTTTCATAAAACCGCGTCGCATGGTAATTCAGGGTTTCCGTAAACCCAAAGTCGTTGAATATACTAATTAAGCTGATTAATCCAATTATTGAATAAATCAGTCCGAACTCCTCAACCGCAAAGCTCCGCGCATATATAACTCGTATTAGATATCCAAGAGGTGCTGCAAGATATGCAAATGTATACATCCAAAACGTCTGTTTGAATATATATCTCTTATCAATTTTCATCTATTCTGCACTTTCGTGCTCCGATTCAATGCGCCCATCAGGCCGATCAGCATCATCCTCTATCCTAATCACATCATCAACTTCCGGAGTCGAAACCTCCTGCAGAATTATGTCTGTGATTGCAATTACGCGGTGCTTCTTTGGCGGCTGTACTGTGAAGACATCATCTTTTCCCATTTTCTTTTTTTCAACAACGCCCTTATCGTTCTCAAGCCAGACCTCTGCCTCACCCTCAATTATGTAATTGGTTTCCAGTTTCTTGTCATGGTACTGGAAACTCGTTTTGGTTCCGGCATTGATGTAAATGCGTTTGTAACAGTATTTGTCGTTTAGCTCAATCCAAATCTCCTTCCCCCATGGTTTAGTTACCACTTTCATAATAATCAATCACCTCCATGATTGCATTTATGATACTTTCATTAATATCCTCACACTCACTCAGTTTTTCAATTATTGTTTTGTATTCATCTGAAGCAAAATGATAGTGTCCTGCTGTGACTGCACAAAGAAACTTGTTTTCAGGAGAATTCTTATCAAGCCACTTCTCCCACTTCTTCCCCTCATAAACAACATTCACAAAATCATCAAAATCTATCCCGTACATCAAGCACTTGTTAAGTACAAGCGAGGTCTGCACAACCCCTAGTTGTGGCGCAATATTCATCGCATCCACTACGCCCCGTCTGTCCAATATTTCCTGCTTTGAAAGATAATCTGCATTATGCTCCTTCAACTTGATATTATTGTCATGCAGAAATTTTGAAATTTTCTCAACAAATTTCTTGTTGAAAGTTCCTGCTTGGGTTATTTCCTTAACCAATGAGCCAGTCTGAACAACGTAAAACTCTGGTTCACAAAAATCCTTGAAAAATTCTACGTCCCTTTCAATTACGCCTAGTTCATTTACAGTAAACTCCATTCCCTCATTTTCATCTGTTCCAACTTCTATGAGTATATTTTTATTCAATTCTTTGCAGTATTCAATTGCTTTCTTTGACTCTTCAAACATTTCATCTTGGCTGCCTTTAAACTTACAGAAGTCTATGTGTATCAAATCAAACCCAGCAGCTATGTCTGCTTTTATTGTTTTATAAGTATCATCCAGCTCATAGTTGCCATTAAACCCAGGACCACAATGATCTCTACATATCTTAACAAAACTATTTGCATACTTCTTGCGCATTTCTTTAATGAACTCCATATATTGCTTGGTGTTCCAATTGTTCACATACCCCCCAGCGTGATCGATTTGATTCTTTGAAGCTATGAGCATAAGTTCGGTTCTGTAGTAATGTGAATACTTGAAAACTGCTTCAATTATCTCAGTACTCATAGGGCCAAGGCCCAGATCAGCTTTCATTTTGTCTTAACTCCATTTAGGCACCGATTCAGCATATTCTTTCCAAGGTTGTATAGCAGAATGTCAAACGGATCCGTGTGCAATGGGGACATATTGAGGAATATGAGCGCAGTGATTATCTGTATCTTCCTCAAATCAAACCCATTCGCTTCCACAAATTTCTCATACATCTCTTTTGCTTCTATCAAGTCGTTCTTTATGTGGAAATTGTAATGCACACTAGCCCCGCTCACATCCACTGAGAACATACCTTCCTTTATGAGTTTGTATGAAATTATCATACCTCCATACATCTTTGCAAGGTCATAATACAAATCCCCAACCTTTGTCAAGCCACCAAAGTCCTGCCGCCAGTCCAGAAGCACGAATTTATCTAGCTCATCCTTAGGATTTTCACTTATCAAAATATTGTCAAACTGAAGGTCACCGTGGAAATTGGATGGTGTACCGTCGCAGATTGAATCCCAATCTAATTTATCAATAAGTTCCTTGAGCGGCGGAACATTTATCCCGTTTATCACACTCTTGGAATCTTCAATCTCGGTTTTTTCATAGAACATCTTCAGTCGCTTTTCTGTCTTGTCTCTGTAAAACTTGTTGCAGGCCTCTTTGAATTCTTTCAACTTTTCTCCGGACAGCTCTTGCTTTTTCCAAAGATTGGATTTGGCCCACTCAAGAAATTCTGCAAACACCTGGTTGTTCAGAACGGAATACAATGTTTGTCCTTCAATTTTCTTGTAAGCGTAAAAATTATTCTTATGGGTATCTATCTCAGGGCATAGGCCTTTCAGCCTATTCGCACGTTCAACCCTCTTCTTTACAATCTCCGGGTCTGCAAAATATTTTATCACCCGACCATTTACAAAGTACAGGAACTCATCTCCCTTGCTGAAGTCGAATTTTGCGTCCTCTCCTGCAAAATTCCTGCAGGTTTCAGCATAATTCTTCTCAGAGCCAGTATCAAACCATGTGAAGCCAACCGGAACTAATTTTTTCTCAATCAGCTTTTTAAACCCGTTTGACACCTGTATCTCCCCACTTATCACGTCCTTGTTTTTCTCCAGAGCGGAAAAGAAAACCTCATGGTCTTTAACGCCGGCCAGTCCAATAAAAGCGAATTTATTACTGCACTTTATCTTATCGTCAAGCTGAACAACCAGATTGTTCTTTATCTTTGCCGTGCAGTACTTATCTGTGTCCTTCACCGGAGCTATGCCGAACCAGTTTTCGTCAACAGGTGGAATATCTTCAAGCACTATAGTGTCTGCTGCAAAAAACACAAATGGGCTGTTCAATTCTTTCTTACACTGCAAAAGCGAGTACCCCGGTCCTGTACCTGGACCGACATATTTATCTATTTCAACAAAAGTGAATTTCCTCTCAGGGTGCGCTATGCTAAGATAATCAATAACAGTTTCTTTTTTGTGCCCAACTGCAACCACAATTTCCACATCCTCCTTAAACTTCTCAATTATGTATGAGATTGCTGCCTTAAAATTGACAGGCAGAATAGCCTTGTTAATATGATTTGACATTGCTCCAATCCTGCTTCCTACACCTGCAGCCAGAATACAAACCTTGTAATCACTCATTTTTCCTCCAAAAATCTCTTCTTTATTTCAATGCACGCGTCGCAAACCGCACCCTCTGCCGCATTTGACTCTGTAACAAAGTCTGCCGCTTCTTTTGCTTCAACCCTTGCATTTGCAGGAGCAATTCCAAGCTTGCACGCTTTCAAGAGCGAAACGTCATTTATGCCATCGCCCATGAAAATTGTGTTCTCAAATCCATATTTCTTCTCAATATACTCATAACGCTCTGCAGCAGTGACAAGCTCTATAGGGTATCCCATATCCTTCACCCTTTTCTCAGAAATCGGGTAGCCGCGCTTGTCCGCGCTTATGAACAATATCTCAACCTCATCTTTTATCAGCTCAAGCCCATCCGCGTCGTGTGGGCCGAAAACTTTGTACTCCTTCCCATTGGGTGAGTACAAAAACTGCCCGGTTGTCAAAACCCCGTCAACATCAAGAACAAAATTGTATTTTTTGGTCATGCAAATTCCTCCAATGTCTTTTTTATCAATTCCTCAGGAGCATCCTGCCCGGTGTAAAGTTTTACTTGCTCAGCAGCTTGATAAGTGCACATATATGTACCAGGGATAGTCTTCTTTCCAAGAGCCTCACTCTCTTGAATCAGCTTCGGTTTAGGTGGTGATATAACTACGTCCATTACAACTTCAAAATTACTAAGCGTTTCCTTGGAAACGACCATTGTATCTGAATCCTTCATACCAATTGAAGTTGCATTTATCAAAAGGTATCCTTTTGAACTCGTCAAGTCACCCCAGGCAATTGTTTTTGCACCCAGCTTATCCGCCAGCTCCTTTGCCTTCTCCTCAGTCCTGTTCGCAATGCTCAAATTGCCTCCAAGGTCCTTTACTGCCTGACCAATTGCATTCGCAGCTCCGCCAGCGCCTATCATAAGAACATCTTTCCCCGCAACATCTGCATTTTCTTCAAGCGCTTTTTTCGCTCCGTAGTAATCCGTATTATAACCCTTAAGCGTCCCATCACCCTGTCTCACGATTGTGTTCACAGCACCCACGTTTGATGCAGAACTATCAAAACTGTCCAGGTATTGCATAACTTCAACCTTGTGTGGCATGGAGACGCTGCACCCCTTTATTCCCAAAGCCCTAACTGAAGCAATGGTTGATTCAAGCTTCTTTGCCTCAACCTTCCTTGGGATATAAACCTGGTCCAATCCGAGCATTTCGTAGGCCCTGTTGTGGAATAGAGAGCCAAAAGTCCCGGGTTTCTCCGCTATAGATATGCATAACACAGTAGTTGCACTTATCATTAGCTCAAGTACTTAAAAATAGCATTTATATAATTTATGAATAATTAATTGCCGAAACCGATATCTGCATTACCGTCCTAACTGTTAAATTCTTTATTTTTCCTCGCGTAAACAGTCATCTGTAGATTAGTGTGAATCCCAGTCATTTTGTATATTGCCCAGGACGCCTTATCCCAAGCGACCATGGCAAAATGTTTTGCTTTGTGCTCAGAACCACATTCAAGCACTGGTTCATTCTTTATAACCTCAAAACCACAATCCTCTAAGAGCATTTTGATGGTCTTCGGAGTGAAATGGAATAGGTGCATCTGCTCGGCCAGCGAAAGCTTTGTTGAATTCATAAGCGTGTAATTAAGGTTTGGTATCTTTATCACAATAATACCATCATCTTTCAAAATCCTCTTGCACTCGTTCAGGTACTCGCGTGGATTTGTCAAATGCTCAAAAACAGCCATCATTATTATCGCACTGAAGTCCCTAGCCTTCAATTTCATTTTCAGCATGTCGCCATACACAACGTTTAAGCCCTTCTTCTTTGCCGCGTTGACGAATGTTTTTGAAAGCTCTGTGCCCAAGACGGACCAGCCCTGCGTCTCTAAAACATTATATTCATGTGTAAACCCGCTTCCTATGTCAAGAAGCTTTGGCTTCTTTGCCTTTATGTTTTCATTCAAAAACTTGGTAACTTTCTTATACCCTTCTTTGACAAGTCCAATGTAAGGCGGAACATAATCCCATCGCTCCTGCCGATATTCCCCCTCATTGTAAAAATCCTTCAAGTATTCCAGAGTTGGCTGTGGGTTTACATATATAAGACCACAGCTTTTGCACTTCACGATGTCCAAATTAGAATTTTTCCTGTACAAAGTGTGTTCACTAGAGCCGCAAATTTCACACTTTATCTCTTTTACTTTTAGTTTCGCCATCTCATTAACTTATTTCGTAATTATCCTATTTTTATTAATTTTCTCATTGACCATTGTAACCACATACAAATGGAAGTCTGTATCAGCTATCCAATCTCTTGTATACAGCAAGCATTTTTTTACTTGATGCATCCCATGTAAACTTTTTCGCCCTTGCCAATCCTTTTTTTATCATTTTTTCCCTAGTTTTTTTGTCCTTAAGTACTTTGATTACTGCTGACGCATACGCTTTGATGTCATCTGGCTTTATCATAATCCCTGCATCTCCAACAACCTCTGGCAGCGAGGTTGTATTAGAAGTAACAACAGGCGTTCCACACGCCATTGCCTCGAGAGGGGGGAGCCCCCATCCAGTGTACGCACATGGATACACAAGCACATCCGCTGCGTTGTAAAACTTACTCAGGCTTTCTGCACTTTGCGAATCTTCAATCGGAACAATAATCACATCCTTCTCAAGCCCGAGTTCTTTGATAATTCTCAAGGTATTCTCCCTGCCCCCGCTCCACTGGGGGTTTCCAACTTTTACAAGAACCACATCCTTGACATCCTTTTTTATTTCCTTGAGCATTCTAAGTGTCTTGTCCATGTTCTGCCTGAGCTCTTCTGACCCAACGTACATAACAACAGTTTTTTTCTCTACTCCATACTTTTTCAGTATCTCCTTGCTCCTATTTTTTTTATGCACTTTGTGATTCAGAGATGGCACTATAATGGTTATGTCATTCAGAGGCACTCCAATTTTTTCGTGTATATCTCTTTTCGAGTACTCACTAAGCGTTACAATATGTTTTGCCTTCTTTATGCCCATAACATTGAGCCTCAGCAGGAACCTAACCACTATATTGTAGTCTTTTATCCTCTCCAGAAACGTGACGTCGTAGACATTTATCAGGCAGTTTCTAAACCTGAACATGTTTAAAAGATATGCGAGATCCGGTGTGGTTATGTGCTTTATTGCACCTCTTTGCTTTCCCGCCATTATCCTAAGCGGATACTCCACAAACCTCTGGAAAAAGTGGACAATCTGGCTCTTGCTCGGAGTATAAAGTATCTCGTTTATCTCAACCTCCTCCTTTAGCAGCTGGTTTATTTCATCAACATACACTTTAAACCCATAGGGGTTCTCGGTTTTTATGCCGTTTATCAAATCTACTTTTATCATTTTAGCGATTGGAACATTTTTCCATTTAAATATGTGGTGAATTAGTGCTCCAGTATCATTCAAACAGAGCCCAAATCTCTTTCCAGTCCGAGTTGTGGCTCAAGTTAAAATTTTTAATCCCAAGATTCTCTGCGCCTGCAATGTCCTTGTCATAGTCGTCCCCTATGAAGATGGCTTCGTCAATATCACACTTTGCCTTTTCAAGCGCGAGATAATAAATATACGGGGCTGGCTTCTCCCTTCCTGCTTCCTCTGAAGTTACCACAAAGTCAATCAAGTTGCCAAGGTCCATTTTCTCAAGCTTCTGCATCTGAACCCTCGCAGTCAAATCAGTGACCAGCACAATCTTGACCTTTTTTGTCTTGATGTGCTCAAGCAGTTTCCTGATACCATCCGGAACCTTCATTTTTTCAAAATAAGTGTCCCAGAACAAGTTATAAACCTCAAGTATTGTTTTTGGATTTGTAGTCCCTTCAATCTCCTCAAGCATTTTTTGGAAATACAAGAGCCGCGAGTGCGAAGCCCCTGCCCCCAATAAATCCATCTTGACCTTTTTCCGCGCTGCGTAGAAAATCTTCTCAACATCATCGCGCTTTTTGCTGTATTCCTTCTCTATAAATCCAAAAACCGCATCCATCCCGGCGTCATTGCATGCGTGATAATCATAAAGGGTATGATCCAAATCCATTAAAACTGCTTTTATCTTCATTTCCAATCTCCTACATATTTTTCTTCAGTCATAACAGCATCAAGTTTAATCCCAAGCTCGCTTATTTTCTCTTTATACTCCTTTATATCTTCTGGCCTTCCCCACCTGCTCGGGCAAACAAGGCATGTTTTAAACCCTTTAAGCTTTTCAACAACATCAGCATCAAGCGGCAATTTAGTGTTAGTATCAATCCACACCCAATCAACTTTCCCCCTGTACTCGAGCGCAGCCTCAATAGGCTCATCCTCTGAGAATCGTATTGCAATGTTTTTCACACCACTCCGCGCCGCCTTGTAGATATATGGGAATTCCACATCAAGCAGAAAGTAATCTTTTACCTTATATTTTTCAGCAAGCGCCCTAACCTTATCCTCAATCCCAGCTTCTTTTATATTGAATATTATGAATTTGTGTTTGTACTCTTTCAAGTATTCCTCAAGCTCGTCACCGCCTTCCATTGGCTCGTGGTTTAAAATCAGCTTGTTCCCATCAGTTCTTACATCCACTTCAACCCCGTACTCGGCCGAAACGTTCTTAAGCCCTTCAATTGTGTTCACGCGGTGCATTATGAGCATCATTTGTATTCTCTCCTAAGCATCATTATGAATTTCCCTGTGCGCTTGATGAACTTCCACTTCGCGCCGAAGCTCACATTCCAGTGTGACTCTCCATGAATTCTTTTTTTGAAATAAACTGGAATTTTCACAACTTTATACCCATTCTTCTTTGCAAGATAATACGCATAAGTATCAAATGAGAAATCCGTTGGAGGCTTTTTTCTAAGCAGATTAAAGAATTCTCTGTGGAATACATTTGGCTGAGCATTTATATCGCTCATAAACTTTCCAAGGAGCAAAGTTGTTGCTATGCTCATTCCCAAGGTAAACGCCCCATCAAACAGCGGACGTTCTCTTCTTCTACCCTTGACATAAGTCATTTCAGGGTTCTCCTGCTTCTTGATGAATGTGAATGCAGTAATAACATCTTTTGGATCTGTCTGCATATCTGCATGAGTCCACGCAAGGAACTCACCCTTTGCAGATTTCAATCCTGAAAATATACCCCAGCCATATCCAATATTTTTCTTAACCCTAACAGACCGCGCGAATTTATACTTTGGCAGAAGCTTTTTCAAGACCTGTGGAGTATTATCATTCGAACCATTGTCAACCAAAATAAGTTCAACATCCTTTGTCTTTATGACACTCTTGAATCTATCCAAAATGAGCGGTATGTTCTTTTCTTCATCGTAGCATGGCACGACGATTGAAAGTTTTGGTTTCATTTTTTAATCTCAGAAACTACGTAGCCAACTCCCCCCATTCCATAGTCAAACACTCGCCTGAACTTTATCTTCGTGTTTCTGTCACAGAACTCAAAGAAAGCCCCTGCAACGCCTTTCTTCGAACTTCCTTTATATGAGTAGAAATCATCCATAATTACCATAGTTCCTTGTTGCAAAGCAGGCTTTACATAGTTGAGCGCGAGCTCAGTTGGCTTTTTCAAATCACAGTCAATAAACACAATTCGCGCCTTATCTTTGCTAAGTGCTACACAGGTTTTTCCCTTCAAGGTATCTTCAAAATACCCTTTGATTATACTGTACTTCAGTCCCTTTGCCCGTTTTCTGATATACCTTAACACTTTTTTTTCATTTATTGTAAATATATTGCTCTGATAAAATCCGTGTTCATCCTCTTTTGCAATATCTCCAAAGCCGGTGAACGAGTCAAAGCCAAAGAATTTTGTTTTTATCTCTCCTAAATTCTTCAGTTTTCTGTGCGCCCTCATTGCGCACACAAACGAGCTACCTGTAAACACACCGAATTCATAATAATCACCGTCCAATTCCTCAAGTGCGGTCATGTAAAATGTCTTTTTTATCGCTGAATACTTTTGCAGGTTGTGTTCAAGCACAACTGGCACTTTCGTGTCTAGCCACGACAACACGTCCTGAAATATAAAAACTGACTTGGCCAGTTTTAACACATCTTTTTTTTGTTTAGCCATTCAAATCCTCCAATTGTTCAAAGTACCTCTTCCATATTAAAGGTTTGTCTTTCTCTAATTCTATTTTTTCATACTCTTTCAAATCCTTAGGCTTCCCCCAGCCAACATACAGCTCAACATCAAAAATAATGCTCTTCTTGCCCATCTTATTGTAGAACTTTGGGATGGAGTCAACATAAAACTCGTTATTTACCCTGAACTTCTCTTCAACCATCATGTTGTACGCTGCTTCAAAGTCTCCAGCGCGCTTAAAGTAAAACGTCCCCACAACCGCATGGTCATTAAAAGGGTTGTCAGAAACTGGGGTCTTTACTGACATGTCCTTCACCTCATTCTTTTCTCCAAGAACAACCCACCCCCAGCTCTCCGGCTTTTCCCTGAGCAATTCGCTCTGCGTGAATGTCCAAATAATTGCATCCACGCTTTCATCTTGCGTAAGTTCAACATACTTCTTCTTGTCGTACAAGAAAGAATTATCACACGAAGCAATGAACATGGGCTCATCGGGCTCAAGGTGCGGCATCGCGAGCATGCACGTGCTTGCCTGCCCCTCTGTAGTTTCCTCAACTGGAACAATAATCGCGCCCGGAACATTATCTTTTAAAATTTTGTCAATTTCGTGCTCATCAATATGCTCCTTTCGCACAAGAAAAATCCATTTATCAGTTTCAGGAAGGTTTTCAACAACCCGGAGTATCATGGGTTTTCCAGAAACCGGAATAAGTGGCTTGGGCAAGTCGTACCCTGCCTCAACAAATCTTGTTCCTTCTCCTGCCATTGGAATTATATTTGCCATTTAACTTCCCTGCCTTTTGTGAGTTAAATGTAGTTGGGAGCTGATATATTTTTGGAAGCTTCCAACTGCCATTATTTTTTACCCTCAAAATATTTCGCCCAGTATGCTTCTGCTTCTTTGTACTCTTCTGACCCTGGCTCAAGTTTTATTTCATAATCAACTTTTCTTCCCTTTGGCTCGCTAGTCTTTCCTTTATCCTCTCCCAAGAAATGCCTGGACCACGCTTCGTACTCTTCCAAATCCTGCGGGGTGCCCCACTGCAGGAAAACCGGAATCTCATAAATGTAAACTTTCAAACCATCTCGCACCATTGGATTGTATGGAAGGCTCGCGAAGTACTCTCCATACTTGTTTATGTCCTTGTCCACAACTTCCTTGAAGTATTTTTTCAAAAATTCCCCTTTTCTGAAATAATAAGTCCCTGAAGACGCATACTCTTCTTGTCTATTGTTTGTGAAGGGCTCTTTTTCTCGGATTTCAAGCATGTAATTATTCTCGTCCCATCTCATATATCCATAATAAGTGTCTCCAAAGTGATGCGGGTGGTATCCCTTGTAAGCCACAACGCATCCGTCGCACTTGGTCTCCTCCATTTTCCTCTTGAAATCCTCATAATCCCAGTCCCATCCAAAGTCGCAGTAATTAACAATAACCTGTTCATCATCACCTATCTCGTCCAAAAACGGAAGCACAGTGTAAACCGGGCCTTTCTTGTGCTTCTCGCCCTCAATTATTTTCCCAGTCGGTTTAATCCTTTCAAGAACTTCTCTCAAATTTGTCTTTTCCAAGTGCTCTGGATTGCAAATAAATATGAAATCGTCCTCGCCTGGAAACATATCAACTATGTGCTCTATTATCGGCTTGCCGTCTACCATGAGCAGCGACTTCGGCTCCTCATACCCGGCCTTAACAAATCTTGTCCCTGCTCCTGACATCGGTATTACTATTTTCAATTTTTTCTCCTGTACTTTTCCTCGTCAAGATTTACAATTATATTAACTTCAGCCTCAGTCAAATACCTGACCTCACCAAGCTTCTCAGCATTGGAGAGTACAAAATGATTCGCCTGCAGGGTCTCATCCACATTTGTCGCCTCTTTTAAATCACCTTCATATTTTACCCGGCCGTTCTCTACCTCAATCTTTTTCCCGTGCAGAAAAACAACATCATCCGGAAATATGTATCCTTTCTTTACCTCTTCAAGCAGTTCTTCAGGGGCTCCTACAAACCCGCCCACAATCTTCTCAAGCGATTTGTACGAATACTCTTCAAAACCTTCAATATTCTCTCTCAGGTATTTTTTCACTCTTGACTCAACGTTTTTTATTTTTTTCTTTACTTCTCCAAAATCATCTCCGTGCAATATTATTCCATGATTCTGTAGCACAATAATTTCTTTTTCATAATCACTCTCCCAAACTTTCCTCGCAAGAGCGCCGCCTGGAGTTTCATACCCTACAAACGCAAAATCATCACCAAGCGCCGCATCCAAATGCTTCTCTGCATTCTTCAAACATCCAAGCACATTGACATTCACAGAGTGATGATGTACAACATACTTTTTTAAAAATGCGTGAAAATTAGTTTCCATTGAAGGCCGCAGTTCACCCTCGCTAATCTTTGCATCCAAAACTTCCCTGCTGCCAACCTCTTTTCCTGCTTCAAGCAAGCTGACAAGCTTTTTGTAGTCAACCTTTACAAAACCAGTGTCTTTGTTAACATCTTTTATAAGAAAACCTGATGCCTTGATGTACATCTCACCCCCATCCTTTACAGAGATGTTGCCGCCAGAGCCCTGAGTGAGCTGAGCATCATTGCCTACAATGTCGCAGAGTTCCACGAACTCCTCAAATGTTTCGTCCATTAGAGTCTTTTCCCACCAGTTTCCTGAGCTTTTCGTTAAGCAAGTACAAAACTAGTGCCTGCATAAGCCCATCATAGCCGTCTTTTATTTTTTGTCTGTCTATCTCATAATCGTCCTGCTCAACCTCAAAGCCCTCAATAAGTTTTTCAACATCCCCTCTCCTTATTTCACCGCCAAGCCGCATTCGCAGGAATTTGTCATTCGGATACTCAAGTTCACAGCTTAAACTTCTTATGTCCCTAATCCTCTCTATGAATACATCCATTTGTATATCTGTCCTGACATCAACCTCAACTCCATCCTTTTTGTAAGAAATAATCACATCAGCCTTTTCTTCCTGCGGTGTTATGTACTTCGCAGCATCCTGCTCCCTTGCCTTTAGCTGTGCAAGCACATTCTTCTTGCTGTGCGCCCTCTTTTTTGTGTCTCTCTCTACTTTCCATTTTCTCCTTATGGTTTCGTCCGGCTTCAAGTAGATTTTGAGCTCATATACCTGGTTTTCATCATTAAGGAAGAAGGTGTGCAGCCCCTCTGAAATCAAAAGATTCTTTGGAAGTACCGCGTGGCCCTCTGTGAAAGAACCTGTGTCGTGGTCATAACTCGCGCGCTGCACTTCAACGCCCTGCTTGAGCGCGTTCATCTGCTCATAATTGAACCGTATTTTATTGCTTATTGGATTTAGATGCGTGTATTTTTTCCAGTTCTCGTCGTGCCGCTCCCACTTATGAATATCATCTCCATGAACTACTGTGGTGTTGTCCACTCCAAAGAAATTTGAAATATCCTCAGCAAGCAGAGTCTTGCCTGTTCCAGAGTCTCCGCAAATTCCTATCGCAGGTATGCCGTTCTTCTCCTGGAATATGAGGCTGTTCTTGACTCCATACACGTATATCTTATACCCAGTGTAGAGCAAGGCAGATGTCAATGCTGTAAACGCCAAACCCTGCACAAGAACTGCATTTATTCCATAACTTTGAAGAATCACATAAGGCGTTGGCATTGAAGCTATTGCAGGAGAAATCCTCTGGAACACGTTGAATATGTCAGAGGCAGGTATGAGTGCAAAGTAAAGGAGGTACGCGGCGTTGAATGAAATGTATATCCACGGATCAAGTTTCTTTTCTTTTATGAAGAAATAAACTATGAATGGTATGCACCATACGTACCACCCCTGAAGCGGATAAAGAAGAGTCACGAGCAGAGTGAACGTGACTCCAGTCACCATGAACAGTATGTCCTTTGTCACTCGCTTAAAGCTCCAGGTCTTGAAAATGAGGTAGAGGTATAGCGCAGGTATCACGTAAAACACAAGACCTTCTGGGAAGTTCACGCCGAGGTACAAGAACCTTGCCTGGTCCGGCGCGAGAAAAACCATCTTTATGAAGCCAGGAGATAAGAACGCCAGCACAAAAACAGCGTAAATCCCAAGCGAAATCAGGAAATACTTTGCTATATCAATTGAGTCAAGAACCCCCTTCCGTTTCTTCAACAGGTAAAGGAATATTATTGGAATTACAACAAATACATTGGACTTTGTTGCTATGCTAAGGCCTAAGAAAATAGCTGAGCGGCTAAACTTGTTTTTCGTGAGGAAATACATCGAGGCAAGGAGCAGAGCTATCGGCACTATGTCCAGCTGCCCGTGTATGTAGTTCACGTAGAATATTATCGGCGAGCACCAGTACAGATAAGTTATGTATTTCTCTTTATTCTCAAAAAGCTTGTAGAGTATGTAGAACACTCCGATGTCCGCAAGGAGCAGTGGAAGCTTAATCAAAAATATCGTTATCGTCATACTTTTTACAGCTGCCAATCCAAAGAAAACATACGGAAGGCTGAACACCGCAAGCATAAACGGCGGATATGGAAATGCCTTTGAATTAATAACGGCAAATTCTGAATAAGGATTTGCAAGAGGATTTGAAACAAAACTGGTCACAAATGGGATGAACAGCGTCATAATCACATCAGAGGTGAACACAAAAGATGCTATAATTTTTAGCCCAAGAACTGACAAGAAAATTCTGCTCTTAAAAATCTTTGGAACTTTAAGCTTCTCATTGAAAACCAAAAACTTGCACGAGGCAAAATTGACAAAAGTTATGCAGCCAATAGTCAAGATATTGCCTATAAGCGGATCTATGCCGAGCGAGACTTTCAGGAACATCAGCAAGCTTAAGCTCATCACAAGCGTCACACCATAAGACAAAAAGTATGTGAATACTGTTTTTCCAATTTTTTTCCTGAACGTGTACTTTGTATTGAAAGCATAACTGAACATAACCCCCGAAACATAGCCAACCCCGGCGGCAAACAAGTAATGAACCCCCACAAGCGTAAAAAGCAAGGCAAAAAGACCATAATTCACAATCGTGCTAAGCCCGCCTATAATGACAAACATAGAGGGTTCTCTAGCCCTTCCAAATACAAAATCCCACATTTTCTTTATCATCTCTGTTCTTATATGCACTTTACCTATTTATTTTATCCTGTACACTTCAACCTTGTTCACATCGCCAATCTTCTCATACCTGTCCTTCGCAAGCTCATCCCCAACCAATGGGAGAATTTTAGCCCAGTGGTATGAAAGGTCCAATTCAGTGTCATATACTATATACTCAATATCATAATGCTCAACCACATCTTCAACTGTGTCAAACTGCGCCACGTCGCTTGGATGGTCCCTCACAAGCCGCACCTCGGGCCGGCCAAGCATGTTTATGTGATAGCTATAAAGGAAATTCCCAGGATACCCTGCATAAAGCACGTTGCCCTGCGGCTCAACTTCTGCCATAAATTCAGCAACCTCACCCCATTTGTCAGGAACATCTTGAATGCCCTGCACCTCAAACACTCCTGGCTTTAAGTTCGCATTGAATTCTTCATATGTTCCTCCAACAGCAGGCGTTTGCATATATCCAACAAACAGGAATACGTTAAATAGAAGTATCAAGGCAAAAACAGCATAGCCAATTTTTCTTAAATTTGCAAGCACAACTCCTGTAAACAGCGCAAACACCGGATAGATTATCGCTATGTACCTGAAGTGCTTCCATCCCATTGCACTAAGAACTGTATAGAAAACAACAAGTGCTGCGAGATACGGAGCGTCCCGCTCCCAGGTTGTTGCATCTGCCCTTCTATAGAACAGGAAGAACAAAACATAGACCAAGAACCCTACAAGTATAATCGGCTCTTCTTTTACTATTAATATTAAATAAGTCAGCGGATTGAACGAGCGCACCCCATCGTTAACAAGCCCCTGCACAGTTGAGCTCGTCGTAATGCTCAGGAAGTACCACGGCACTGCGAGAGCGCCAGTCAAAATCCCAAAAAAGACAAACCTCTTTTTAAAAACCAAATTCTTCAAATCGCAAAGCTTCTCCTTATTAATCCTGAACCTCCATCTAATAATAAGATATAGTGCAATGATTGGAAAAAGAAAAAGCATAACATTCTTCGTCATCAGACCCAGAAAAACTGTGGCAAAGAACGGAAGAACATACTTCTCATCCCTGCTCCTGTAATACTTGACAAACAAGAAGAGCGAGAGGAACAGGAATAACAGATACGGGAACTCCATTGTTATTCGCCAAGAGTACATAACGAACTTCCAGCTCGTGAGCATTATAAAGCTTGAAAACACCGCAACTTTTTCCGAATACTCCTGCTTTATCCAGAAGTACCAAATCAAAAAGAATCCTATTGCGTGAAACAGTGAGAGGAGCCGCGGTATCAGCAGATTGACGCCAAACGCCCCGAACAGCACGGCTTCAAGCCCCCTAAAGTACAACGGCCTGTTATTGATGGTGAGCCCGAATGACTTGCTCTGGAAGTCAGTTGCGTACTGCAGCGGATTTATGAAACTGCCCTGTGCAATACTATCCCCAACATAATTCATTATGAATATGCCGTCCAGAACCTCGGTAACCTCATCCCCCTGGAGAAATCCACTAACCTGTATGTTAACATAAACCGACATCAGAACGAGTGCCAGAACAATAATTCCGCACCACAACCAGTCGCGCTTCTCCAGTTCCATAACCCTTGCCTTTGTTTATTTTTTATATAAATCTATATGTCTCGTACTTTTCCCATTGTAAACTTTCATAATGGCACGAATTAAAGATTCAGCACATATAAATATGGTAAATTAATACACCAGTTCATAATGCGATTTAAGCGAGTCTTTTTAATCAATCCCGCCTATGGAAAAGGGCATTACGGAGCAGTCTTGTGTGCAGGTTTAGGTTACCTCTCTGAATATTTGAAAAAGAACTCAATTAGCCACGATGTATGGGATATGTCTATAGACCCAAAGATTGAAACTCTTTTTGAAAAAATCCGTGGCTCAAAACCGGATTTAATAGCAATGTCAATAATGAGTCCGCTTTACGCACATGTTTATGAAATCCTAACTGCTATCCAAAAAGAATTTCCAAATATGAAGATAGTTGTTGGCGGCCCTCACGTATCCACGTTCCGCAAAAAGGTTTTTGAATGCGATGCAGTTGACTACGCAATAAAGCTGGAGGGTGAAACAACGCTATTGGAACTTTGCAAAGGCACCCCTCTAAAAAAGATAAAGGGTTTTCTCTATCGCGACGGAAACAAGATAGTTGAAAATCCTGACAGACCATTTGAAACTAACTTGGACAAAATTCCATTCCCCAAATACGAAAAGTTTGACCTTGACAAATACCCGGAGAAGACAATTCCAATCGTTACTTCCCGCGGATGCCCATTCTCCTGTACATTCTGCCCGGTCAAGGTTGCCATAGGTCAGCAGTTCCGTATGCGCTCAGGGAAAAATGTTGTAGATGAGCTGGAATACTGGTACAGGCTTGGATACCGGCGCTTTGGCATAATTGATGACAATTTCACACTCGTCAAGAAGCACGTATATGATATCTGCGACGAGATAGAGAAAAGAAACCTCACTGATTTATTGCTGGTCCTTGGAAACGGCGTGCGCGCAGACGGCATTGACCGTGAAATGCTAAAGCGCTTAAAAAAAGTTGGGGTGAATGAGCTTGCGTTTGGAGTTGAGTCCGCAAATGAGGACATTCTGAAGAAAGTCAAAAAAGGTGAAAAGCTGGGGGACATTGAAAATGCGATAAAGATCGCACTAGACCTTGAAATGGAGGTTGGCCTGTTCTTCATACTGGGTCTTCCTGGAGAAACCGAAACTCACGTTAGAAACTCCTTCAGGTTCGCCCAGAAATACCCGGTCGCATATGCATATTTTTATATGCCAACACCTTTCCCCCAGACTGAAATGTATGAACAGCTAAACGCAGACAAGTGTCTAATATCCCCTCCCAGCGATTATCTAAACCGGACCCATCAGTGGTCTTCTGACCCGTGCTTCTCAACGCCTGAGCTTTCAATTGAAAAAAGAAAGCAGCTGTACAAGGAGGGCGAACGCATAAGCCTAGCCATAAAGCGCAAGTTCCTTGGACACAAGTTCAAGAGGTTCGGCCCGCTCGGCGCTTTAATGGCATATATTGTAACGCGCAAGTACATACACTCAAAAATAATGACCAGTAGTTTTGTGAAAAAAATACTTGCAAAAATATATTTCAACCTTGGGCGAAAGTCCTCGTACTACGTTAAATCCTAGTCTATTTTTAAATCAAAAGATTTATTAATCACACAAAGTTACTAGCTAGCCATGGGAGAAAAGGAGATTGAGCTGGACTTTTCAAAGTTCGCAGAAAAGTTCGGCTTTCTGAGTAAACTGACTGAAAACAAGAAAGCTGTAACTTACATCATACTTATCCTAATCCTGCTTCTCTCAGCATGGCTTCGCTTTGCTCCAGTGGCTAATTACACTGGCATAAATGAAGGCTCTCTTTCTGCAATGGATCCCTATTGGCACTACAGGCACGCAAGCGAAGTTCTGGATCACGGCTACATCGGTGATACAATGAAAGAAGTCAATGGAAAAATGGTCACGTGGGACACAATGCATGACGCGCCCTTTGGAAGTCAATCTGCTTTTGAGCTCTACCCATACTTCATAGCATATTCCTACAAGTTCTTTGGAACCTTTATGACTTCAAGCCTTGTTGAATGGACAAGATATACGCCTGCCATCTTCGGCATTTTCGCAGTGCTGGCAATGTTTCTGCTCGTGAGGCAGCTCTTTGGAGCAAAAGCAGGCCTCTCTGCGGCGTTTCTCTACACTCTATCCGCGCCATTCCTGCAGAGAAGTGTTATCGGGTTCTCTGATTCAGATGCGCCTATTGCTTTTTTCACCATACTAACCTTCTACTTCTTCTTGGCTGCGTGGGATAAAAAATCAATATATTATGCCCTTGCCGGCGGACTCTCACTCGGTCTTTTCGGCCTTACCTGGGGCGGTTATCAGTTTGCACCTTTGCTTATGCTAGCCTCGGCGTTCTTCTATTTCCTATACCACATTTCTAAAAACCTTCTCAACAAAGAAGCTAATTTAATTAACAACATAAAATCACATTTCAAAGAGCATGACAAAAAATACCTGACTCTTCTAATACTCTTGGTAGTTGGTCTACTCATAATTGCTGCTGTTCAGGGTCTCGGTGCAGTCAAGTTTTGGGGCGCGATATCAAGCGCTTTGAACCTAAAAACCACAGAAACAGTGGCTCAGGGTGACGTTGAAGTAAGAAACGTCATGCTGACAGTTTCTGAAATGAACCCGCCATCAACCAAAGCACTTTTATCTAGTATTCATATTACCAATCTGATCCTTGCAATAACATTCTTCTGCTTACTGCCGCTTGGCTTATGGAAAAAAATTAAGGGAAAAGTACACCATTTAATGTTCTTCGCGCTCTGGTTCCTCGCAACCCTATATTCCTCCCTCGGCGCAGTCCGCTTCATAGAGATGATGGTCATTCCACTCATCATATTTAGTGCAGTGGCTGTTTCATATCTCCTCTCACTAATTAACAAAAAGAAACCAATCCTTTCAATATTAATATTATTGTTTGTGGTTCTTGTAATATTCAGTGTTCCAAACACTCCTTCCTCTGATGGCGCTCCAGTAGGACCTTCATATTTCTCAACTGCAACCCTAATCTCAAAACAATCAGGCCCGTCCCTTGGTCCAAACTGGCTCAACTTCTTTGAGTGGGCGCGCACAGAAACGCCAAAAGATGCAATTTTCGCATCTTGGTGGGACCCTGGCCACGCAGTCACGGCGCTTGCAGAAAGGTCTGTTGTGGCAGACGGGAGCCAGAATCCATTCCATGTCCACGACCTTGGCATGATATTCACAAGCACTGATGAACAAGAAGCTGTTGAGTTGCTGGACAAGTACAACGTGAGCTACTTCTTCACAAGCTCTGACCTCATAGCAAAGTATGGTCCGATAAGCTTCCTCGGCCGCGGCAAGGGTGAGTATTACCCAATACTCAGTCTGTCCGATTATAAGCAAACTTCCAATGGCACGCTCCTAATCTATAATCTTGGTTCGGGTTCAAGCATAATTGTAAACCTGCAGGAGCAAGAAGTCACTGCAACACTTCGGCAGGGCTACCAGAGCCAGCAGATACAAAGAGTATTCCTATTCAACCAGAATGGCCTAGGAATGGTGAGCCAGACAGATGGTGAAAACACCCTTGATGCGATGCTCTACTTACAGCCTGGATTCCAGCAGGCAATTTACCTACCAAAGAATCTTGAGGAGAATATGCTCACAAGGCTGCACTTCTTTGAAGGTGCAGGTCTTGAGCATTTTGAGCTTATAACCAAGTTCGGCGAAGAAATTAAGGTATTCAAGGTAATCTACTGAGCTAGGTATTCTTTAAATTTTGTGAGGGGCACTTCTGCCCAATAATTTTTGGCAGCGAATCGATTACTTCTTCACCATATTATTTGATTTTTTATAGCTCTCATTTCCTGACACATTCATAAATAACTGTGCTTGAAAGATTAAGCACCTTTCTCAGTCCTATTGTAATCCTCGTCTTTGGAATTGTGATGAAAGTTGGAAGCACGTTCACAACTTTGAACCCAAATTTCTCCAAATTATACTTCATTAATGGTATTGACCACTCCTGGAGGTGTTCGTCAGTTTTCTTTTTTGCATAAACTTTCCACTTACCCAGCATCGCACTGACAAACACTGTGTAGTAAAATGCATTTGGCGTGGACAGTAGCAGTTTTCCCTTTGGCTTTAGTATGCGATGGCATTCTTTCAAAAAATCATACGGTCGTTCAAGGTGTTCAATAACCTCCGATGCTGTTATACAATCTGCATATCCACTTCTGAAAGAATAAGGAGTTTCATTTAGGTCCTGCTGGACGAACCTGTCATAATTCTTGGGCATCTTATACGGCTTATTTATATCAACGCCTATAACACCCCCCTCAAGAAAAGGATTAGGTGTCTCTGCAAATCCAAAGTCAATTATTCGCTTGCCTTTTACAAGCTCCGCTATCTTCCCCATTTCTATTTGTTGACATTTTTTTAATTCCATTCAGACCTATTCTCTTGCCAGTCCTTCTTTAATACTTTTGCGGACCTTAAATCTTACTACCATTCCAATCGGCACTGAAAATGAATACGCGAAGTGCTGTATGACAAAGACCGCGAACACTTTTGCCCATAGTTCTGCACTCTTGTTCTTTATAGCTAGGTATGCGCTGTACGCCAGTATAGTTGGAAAATAAAGGAGCGGTAGCAAAAATATTGGATGTACCCAGTAAAACAGCGGCGCCAATATAATCAGGGTGAAAATGAGTGAAAGTGAGTAAACTGAAAAAAGCGTATCAGGATATCTCCTGAACAAATCACCGCGAATCCGGCCGTAGATGTACATGTGCTTTAAAAAAACCCGCGGGGTTGCCCTGAACTTGTGCCATACGTACGACTTTGGAACCGTAAGCAGTTCGTAGCCCTTTTTCCTTAATTTATAATTGAGCTCCCAATCATCCCCTACAATACCCTTTGTGAACCCGTCAACCTCCTCCAGCTTTCTCTTGTCATAGAAAGCATTCGCGCACGCAATGCTCCTTACCTTCCCAACCTTGTCAAAGACCTTGCTCTGCACGCTTCCGAGCGATCCAAGAAACGTGTTCTGCGCTATGTAGACCGCTTTCATGAAATCCACAGCGTCTTTTGGAGCTATGTTTGCGCCTCCGACACCTGCAAGGTTTTCCGTGCGGTTCTTATCAAACGCTTTGGCCAGTTCACTCAGCCAATTCTTTGGCACAACGCAGTCCGCATCTGTGAATGCAACGTATCCATATTTTGCTTCCTTTATTCCGCGGTTTCTGCTGGCTGGCCGTCCCATTTTCTTTTCAATATGCAGTGAGATGTTCTTGTACTTCTTTGAAAACTTCTTTACTATCTCATGAGTTCTATCAGTTGAATCAGCATCCACTATGAGAATTTCGTAGTCTTTCGGTGGGTAGTCCTGCGCCACAAGCGACTCAAGGCATTCTCCCAGGTTCTGTTCCTCGTTATAGGTGATAACAATAACGCTTACTTCCATTATTCTCTACCCTCTCTTTGTAATCTATAAATATCTTTGTTTCCGAATCTTGGGTATGAACTCTTGTTCTATAACGTTTATATAGGCTGATTCACGACTGAAACAATATGATTATCTCTCAGACACCTTTGCGCATCAGCTTGGGGGGCGGGGGCACTGACCTGCCGTCATATTACACGCAGGATGACGGTTTTCTGATAAGCGCGGCGATAGACAAATACGTCTACATAAGCCTGCACGAGAATTTCAAGGACGACATAATAGCCCACTACTCAAAATCCGAGCGCGTTGACAACATTGACGACCTGAAACACCCGCTCATACGCGAGGCTCTCAAGCTTACCGGAGTCACAAAACGAATAGAGGTCGCGAGCATGGCGGACATCCCAGCCGGCACTGGCCTTGGCTCTTCGGGCTCGTTTACGGTCGGGCTCCTGAACGCGCTGCACCACTACAAGCGAGAAAAAATCCTGACAAAGAACTTGGCGGAAGAGGCATGCCACATTGAAATGGACATTCTTAAAGAGCCGGTCGGGAAGCAGGATCAGTACATAGCCGCCTTCGGTGGCATAACGTCTTTCACGTTCAAGAGCAATGGAAACGTTGAAATAAACCAGCTCAAGCTCTCTCCTGACATAGTCAACGAGCTTGAGAATAACCTCTTATTGTTCTTCACCTCACAGACCCGCTCTGCATCTGCAATACTCAAAGACCAGGATGACAAGAGTAAAAGCGCAGATTCACACATGATTGAAAATCTCAAGAAAACAAAAGAGCTCGGCATAAAATGCGGGAAGGCAATTGAATCTGGAAACTTACGTGAGCTCGGCGAGCTTTTTGATGTTCACTGGAAAAACAAGCGAACGCGCACGGAAGGTATGAGCAATCCTGAAATTGACAAATGGTACGACATTGCAATTAAAAATGGCGCAATAGGCGGAAAGCTGGTCGGAGCCGGCGGTGGCGGATTTCTCATGTTCTGCACAGAAGATGCCGGCAAGCTCCGCTCAGCAATGAAAAAAGAGGGTCTTCACGAAGTCAAATTCAAGTTTGACTTTGAGGGTTCAAAAATATTGGTGGGTAACTAATGGGGGTCAAAATTTTAGTCATCGGATTGTGGCATCTTGGTCTTGTCCACTGCGCGTGTCTTCCAAAACTTAGCCACACAGTGATAGGCACAGATTTTGATGAAACAAGGGTGGAAGAAATCTCAGGTGGCAAATTGCCAATCTACGAGCCTGGTTTGGAAGAACTTGTAAATGCACACATAAGCTCAGGTGCGCTTTCATTTTCCAAACTCAGCCCAGAACTCCTAAACACTGATTTCATTTTCATAGCTTTTGACACACCAGTTGATGACAATGATGTTGTTGACCTATCCATAATCGACAACTCAACAGACTACTTGCTTGAAAACCTCAAGCCAAATGAGAACAACGAATTTCCAGCAATAGTGATGACCAGTCAAGTCCCAGTTGGAACTTGCAGGAAACTCAAGGGGCTGTTTGATAAAAAGTTTGGAGAGGGCAAAGTGAAAATCTCATACGTTCCGGAAAATCTGAGGCTTAACAATGCGATAAAGATATTCCTTGAGCCAGACCGAATGGTCTTTGGCGTGAGTGACAAAGAAGCTGAAGAAAAAGTTCTTAGTGTTTTTGACAAAATTGATTGCAAAAAAATAGTGATAAGAGTTGAAAGCGCGGAAATGTCAAAGCACGCGATGAACGCGTACCTCGCAACCTGCATAAGTTTCTCAAGCGAGCTCGCAGACCTCTGCGAATCAGTCGGCGCGAATGCATTTGAAGTTGTAGAAACGCTCAAGGCAGACTCCCGCGTGAGTCCAAAAGCCCCAATACTGCCGGGCTTCGGCTTTGCCGGAGGAACTCTCGGCCGCGACATACAAACTCTCAGAAAGCTCGGCGAAGAAAATAAAATTGAAACCGCGCTCCTTGACTCAGTGCTCAGCGTGAACAGGAACCGGATAAATGCACTCCTGAAAAAAATCAGGAAAAAGCACAAAAATCTGAGCGGCCTCACGTTCGGGCTCCTCGGTCTGACCTACAAGCCGAATACGGACACGCTTCGGCGCTCAATCTCACTTGAAATCGCGTCAGCCTTGAAAAAGGAGGGTGCAGAAGTAAAGGCATTTGACCCAAAAATTTCAGAACCAAGCGAAGACACAAAGGAAATCATACTCTCAAAAACAGCAGACGAAGCAGCGAAGAATTGCGACGCGCTAATACTTGCCACAGAGTGGCCGGAGTTCAAAGAGATTGACTTTAAAAAACTAGGCAAAGCCATGAAGAGCCCAGAGATATACGACATTAAAAATTTCCTTGACCACAAATTGCTTAAGTCAGCCGGGTTTGAATACTACGGGATGGGGGTCTAATGGTAAAAACACTGAGCGGAAAAACAAGCGTAATTACCGGTGCTGGCAAGGGAATTGGCCGCCAAATAGCCAAGCATCTCGCAAGCCAGGGCTCAAACCTTGTAATAATCGCGCGAACCAGAGCAGACCTTGACTCGCTTGAATCCGAACTAAGCGGGGTTGAAGTTCTGAAGTGTCAGGCAGACGTTTCAGATTCAGAAAGCATTAAAAAATGCTTTTCACAGGCAGCTGAGAAGTTCGGCAAGATAGATATTCTTGTAAACAACGCCGGAATGTACGGTCCAATCGGCCCACTTGAACAGAATGACCTTAAGCTGTGGCAGAAGACCATTGAGGTCAACCTGCTCGGAATGGTGAACTGCATAAAGGCAGTGCTTCCGCATATGCCAAGCGGAAAAATCATAAACCTAGCAGGCGGCGGAGTTGGAGGAAACCTTAAGCCAAACCTAAGCGCATACACCACTTCAAAATTCGCTGTTGCCGGTCTGACCCAGTGTCTTTCCATTGAATTGAAAAACATTGACATCAACTGCATAGCTCCTGGGGCAATAAACACCCAGCTTCTTGAGCAGATTCTTGAAGCGGGTGAAAAAGCTGGCAAGGACTTTCTGGAGCAATCCAAGAAGCAGAAAGAATTCGGCGGTGATTCAGTTGAAAAAGTCGCGGAGCTTGTTTCTTTCCTCGCATCTGAAAAATCCAACGGAATAACCGGCCGCCTTATAAGCGCGAAGTGGGACAACTGGGAAAATCTCAGCAAATCTGATTTTGAAAACAATTCGCTCTACAGGCTCAGGCGAATTGACAATTTCCTAGCGTTTGAGAAGAAAGGTGATGAAAATGGTTAACGTTGGAATAATCGGCGCAGGGCTCATAGGCAACAAGCGCGCGGCAGCGCTTGAAGGCGCAGAGCTCATCCAAGTTGCAGACGTTAATGAGGAAAGTGCAAAAAAACTTGCGTCAGAATACAATTGCAAATACACCACGGACTGGAAAGAAGTCGTATCAAATCCTGAAATTGACATAGTTTTTGTATGCACTACACACGACCTGCTCACACCAATATCAGTTGAAGCACTCCAAAACGGCAAGCACGTGCTTGTTGAAAAACCAGCCGGCAGGAATCCTGACGAAGTCGCGCAGTTGGTCAAAGCCGCGCAGGAATCCGGCAAGAAAGTCAAAGTTGGATTCAATCACAGATACCACCCCGCGATGCTCAAGGCAAAGGAGCTCTTGGACTCCGGAGCAATCGGCGAGTTCTGCTACATCCGCGCTGTTTATGGCCACGGCGGTCGCCCAGGATATGAAAAAGAGTGGCGCGCAAACCCAGAGAAAAGCGGCGGCGGAGAAATGCTTGACCAAGGTTCTCATTTAATTGATCTTTCGCGCTGGTACGCCGGCAATTTTGATGATGCTGTCGGCTTCGCGACAAACGAATTCTGGGAAATACCAGTTGAGGACAATGGCTTTGCAATACTCAGGAGCAAGGAAGGCAAAACAGCGTTCCTGCACGCAAGCTGGACCGAGTGGAAAAACCGATTTTACTTCCACATATTCGGCAAGACAGGTGTAATTGAAATAAACGGGCTCGGCAGAAGCTACGGTCCAGAAACTCTCACGCTCTACAAGATGAAACCAGAGATGGGTCCGCCTGACCAAGAGGTGTTTGAATTTCCTGAAGCTGACAACTCTTGGGCTCTTGAGTTCAAGGAACTTCTTGCAGCAATAGAGGAAAACCGCGAGCCGCTCGCGAACGCGAATGACGCTCTTGAATCAATAAAACTAGTGCACAAGCTCTACAACTGGAGCAAGGCGCACTCGGAGGCAAAATGAGGCACAAAACAATAAATCTGTCAAGCAGTTTCGTGTTTATTTCAAAGCTGCTGAAAGAGGTGAAACTTTGAAATGAACAACCAAGAATTTCTTGAAAAATACTTCTCCAACATGGAGGATATAGTGAAAAATATTTCACAAAAGGATATAGATGCAGTCATAGATGCGCTCTTTGAGGCGTGGAAGCGCGGCTCAACAGTTTTCCTTATTGGAAATGGCGGCTCAGCATCAACTGCAACGCACATGGCATGTGACCTGAACAAATACTGCAATGTTGAAGGCAAACAGCGCTTCAAGGCGCTTGCGCTCGTGGACAACATTCCGCTTGTCAGCGCTCTTACAAATGACAACGGCTGGGGTGACGTTTACTCCGAACAGCTCATCAACTTCTTCAAGGAAGGCGACGTGGTAATCGCGTTCAGCGTGCACGGCGGCTCTGGCTCTGACAAGGCAGGCACCTGGTCCCAGAACCTGCTCAAGGCGCTTCAGTATGCAAAGGACAATGGTGGAGTTGCAATCGGCCTTGCCGGTTTTGACGGCGGAGCAATGAAGCAGATGGCTGACCATTGCCTAATTGTGCCGGTAGAATCCACGCCGCTCACAGAAGGCTTCCACGCAGTGCTCTCGCATCTGTTGTGCGCAGCGCTCAAGGAGAAAATAGAAAAAGAATGAAGCAAGCAATCTTCATAGACAGGGACAGCACCATAAACGAGCCATATCTGAACGAGGAGCTCGGTATAGTGGACTCTCCACTCAAGCCGAACGATTTCAAACTGTTGCCGCGCGCTGCGGATGCAATTAAAAAGATAAACAACTCAGATTACCTCGCGATTGTAATTACAAACCAGCCAGCAATTGCAAAAGGTCGCCTAACTGAAGAAATGCTCAAGAAAATACACGAAAAAATGGAGAAAGAACTCGCTGAAGCGGCTGATGCAAAGCTTGACGCGATATACTATTGCCCGCACAAGCACGAGGACGAGTGCGAGTGCCGCAAGCCAAAACCCGGCATGATTGAGCAGGCTTGCAAAGACCTGGGCATTGACGCAAAGCAGTCTTACATGATTGGAGACAGCTGGGCTGACATCAAGGCAGGGGCAAGTGCGAGTTGCACTACAATCTTAATCGGTATGCAGGGCAAGTGCGACGTTTGCAAATTGCTTGAGGAAAAAAACGCAAAGCCGGATTTCATGGTCAAGGACTTGTATGAGTCTGTTGAATTGATACTAAAGGAGGAATAAAAAATGGAAATATTTGCAGACACTGCGAACATAGAGGAAATAAAAGAGCTGATAAGCTGGGGCATAATCAGCGGGGTAACCACAAACCCGTCAATCGTGGCAAAGGAAGAGGGCTGCGACTTTGAAAAGCAGATAAAGGAAATAGCAAAGCTGACTGACGGTCCAATAAGCGTGGAAGTAACCACGAACGACACGAACGAGATGGTCAGGGAAGCCGAGGAATACAACAAATGGGGCAAGAACATTGCGATAAAAATCCCAATGGGCATCCCGGGCCTAAAGGCGGTTAAAATCCTTTCTGAAAAAGGAATCAAGACCAACGTGACTGCGTGCATGTCAACCCGCCAGGCAGTTCTGGCAGCGCTTGCAGGCGCAACCTACGTGAGCCTGTTCTGGGCGCGCATAGAGGACATGGGCTACGACGCCGAGCAGGTCACAATGGAGACAGTTGACATTTTTGAACAGCACGGAATTACGACAAAAATAATCCTTGGCAGCTTCAGGCAGGCATCGCATCTGAACCGCGCATTCCGAAGCGGAGCGCACGTTTTGACAATACCAACGCCAGTTCTTAAGACGCTCCCGTGGAACCCGCGCACCGAAAGCACGATAGACGAGTTCCTGGACACTTGGGCTAAGTTCAAAAAGAAAAAATGAAAAATCTTGGTGAAGTCCTTTTGACAGGCGGGGCTGGATTTGTAGGAAGCCACATAGTTGACCGCCTAATCGCGGATGGCTGCAGCGTCACGGTCTACGATACTTTGAAGAGCACGGGCGATTTTTTCATCAAGCAGCACAAGGACAATCCAAACTTTCAGCTCGTGGAAGCTGACATTCTTGATTTGGACTCGCTCAAGAAAGCTTTGGCCGGCAAGGACTTTGTTTTCCACCTTGCGGCGAACGCTGACGTGCGCGGCGGGATAACAAACACCAAGGTTGACCTTGAGCAGAACACGATAGGCACATACAACGTTCTTGAAGCCATGCGTGCCAACGACGTGAAAGGACTCTCGTTTGCATCCTCATCCGCAATCTACGGAGATGCTGAAGTTTTCCCAACCCCTGAGACCTATGCGCCAACACAGACCTCGCTCTACGGCGCGTCAAAGCTCGCTGGGGAAGCAATGGTTGAGGCGTTCTCGGAATATTACGGCATCCGATCAACAATAACCCGGTATGTCTCCATGATAGGCGAACGCTACACGCACGGAGTTATCTTTGACTTCACGAAGAAACTGCTTGCAAACCCGAAAGAGCTTGAGATATTCGGCGATGGGAGTCAGGAAAAACCATATCTTTACATAGGCGATTCTGTTGCAGGAACTCTCTGCGCAATTGAGAAGTCAAAAGAGCAGGTAAATGTCATCAACATAGGCAATGACGAGTGCATCAACGTGGACAAAATCCGCGACATAATCGTGGACGAGCTCGGCCTGAGCAAGATTGAATACAAATACAAGGGGGGCAAGCGCGGATGGAAAGGCGACGCGCCGAAAATCCTGCTGGACACTACCAAAATAAAAAAGCTCGGCTGGGCGCCAACAATATCCATTGAGGAAGGGATTCGCCGGACTGTTCGTTATCTTTTGGAGAACAAGCAATTGTTAAATCGTGATTAAAATGCAGATAGCAATACTTTGCGGAGGATTGGGCACGCGGCTTAAGCCACTCACTGAAAAAGTTCCAAAAACACTTCTTGAAGTTCAGGGCAAGCCATTTCTTGAGCACGTTATAGAGCGCCTAAAGAACAATGGCATCCTTGACCTAGTCCTCTGCACAGGATACCTAGGTGAAAAACTCCAAGAACACTTTGGCAACGGCTCCAAGTTCGGGGTGAACCTAAAATACAGCCAAGAAGCAGAGCCGCTCGGCACTGCAGGAGCCCTGAAGAACGCAGAATCTCTGCTTGAAGAAACATTCATGGTAATGTACGGCGATACATACCTCCCAATTGACTTCAGGGAAGTCTATGACTATTTCAAAAATCACAACAAGACAAGTCTTATGGTTGTGCGAAAGACCCCTGAGGGATACTCCTCAAACGTTGCAGTTTCAGATGAGCTAATCTCAAAATACGACAAGGAAGACATAACTCCTGATATGGAATACATGGACTTCGGGCTATTGATTTTCAAAAAAGAAATTCTAAAATTAATTCCAGAAGGAAAATCCGACCTGGTTTCCGCGCTTCAGGAACTTGTATCCAAAAAAGAGCTGCTCGCTTTTGTAACTGAAAAAATGTTCAATGAGTTCGGCTCGCTGGAATCGCTTGAGCGCATAAACCAGGAAGGATTTAAAGAGCGCTAATCCAACTCTTGATAAACTTTTTCAAATTTCTTTGCAAACGTCTCTTTTGAGTATTTCTTCACGTCCTCAAGCCCTGCTTTTCTAAATGAACCAAGTTTCTTTTTGTCCCCTAGCAACTCCAAAATCTGCTCTCTAAATTCTTTCTCATCCTTTGCAAGAAACCCAGTTTTGTTGTTTAAAATAACTTCCCTCACGTTCTCTATATCATATGCAACGCACGGAGTTCCAGAGGCCATAGCCTCGAGCATCACTATCCCAAAGCCTTCCATGTTGCTTGGCAGCACAAATATCTCAGAGTCTGCGTATGCATCCAAGAGCTCTTCCTTGCCAAGTGCCCCAAGCATTTTAACAGAACTCTTCAGTCCTTTTTTCTCAATTAATTTTTCAAGCTCACCTGTGTACCCGCCATCAACCCCCGCAATCAGGAACGTTGCGTTTGCGTGCTTCTCAAGAATTTTTGGCATCATATTTATGACATCCTGCACACCTTTGTGTTCGATAAGCCGCCCAACATATAGTATCAACCTGTCTTCTTTCTTCAGCCCATGCTTTCGTCTAAAATTCCCTCGTGGTTTTTGCCTGTATTTTTTCAAATCAATTACGCTTTCTATCACAGTTACATCATTCGCCTTGACTCCAACTCTTTCATACTGCGGAACCTGTCCTTTTGTAAGGGCTGTAAACGCCTGTGAATTCGCAACAATATACTTCCCATACGTACAGTCGTATATTCCTTTGAAAATTTTTGCCAAAACAGGCAGGCTTCTAGGTATGGTTATATCAATCGCAGACAGCACAAAAGGCTTATTGTTTTTCTTCGCAGCTTTGCAGGCCTTATACGTGCTGAGCAAATTAAACCCGCAGCCGTTTACAATATCATAATCCCCTAGCCCTCCCAGCTCTTTAAACATAGCTGGCATAAAATTAAAACTGTACAATCGTAGCTTAACATCAAACCGCTTTACCTTTACGCCATTTATGGTTTCCTCTCTCGCCAACTGCGCCCTTTTCTTTGGTCTATTAAAAAACGGCCACCTGAACGAAATTCCAGGAACATCCTCTCCTGTCATGCTGTTGGTTGTATAAACTGTAACCTCATGCCCATTCTTCACGAGCCCTTCGGCAAACATTCTAACATATTCCTGCGCCCCGCCTATCGAAGGGTAGTAATGATGCTGCACAATCAGCACTTTAAACTTTTTTTTAGTGTTCATCCAATGTCTCTGTCTTCGTATAGGTCCTGCAGCATTTTATAACTCTTGTGTATCAGTGTTCTAAAAAGCTTAAAAAGGCATTTCCCTATGTCCTATTTATAAATGACCGGACTTTTCTCAACAACAGGAATCCGCGGCATTGCAAACCGCGATTTTACTCCAGAGTTTGTTCTTGGGCTTGGCAAGGCATTTGGCACTTTCCTGAAGGGCGGTAAGGTTCTTGTTGCAAGGGATACACGAAGCTCTTCAGAGGCGCTAAAAAACGCATTCGTAAGTGGCCTGCTTTCCACAGGCACAGATGTTGAGGATGCTGGTGTAGCTCCAATACCTTCAGTAAGCTTTGCGGTTAAGCAGAACTATACTGCAGGTGCGATGATAACTGCATCCCACAACCCGCCGGAGTGGAACGGTCTTAAGTTTATAATGGGCAGCAGCCTTGAAATCGCTGAAAAGGAAGAAGTGGAATTTGAGAAAATCTTTAATTCAAAAAAGTTTTTACTCGCTCCGAATGGAAGCGCTGGAACAAGCAAAAACTGCAACATCCTCGAGCCTTATGCACGCGCTTTAACAAATAATATAAACGCGAATGCCATTCGAGCGAAGCGGTTCAAAGTAGTAGTTGACACCGGCAACGGCGCCCAAAGCCTTTTCATTCCAGATTTTTTGGAATCTCTTGGCTGCGAAGTAATTGCCCTCCACACAAGCATTGGAGCGTTTGAAAGGCCGCCTGAGCCAACACCAGAAACCTTGACAACATTTTTGGATGTTGTGAAACAAGAAAAGCCAGACTTTGGCGTGGCTTTTGATACAGATGGCGATAGAGCCATATTCGCAACAGGTCAGGGTGAATTCATAATGGGAGACGTTACAGGCACATTGCTTGCCCACAATTTTTTTATCAACAGTAAAGGGTGTAAGGTGGTCACACCGATTGCAACTTCAAAAGCTATAGACGATGTGGCAGATGAACTGGGCGGCAAGGTTGTAAAGACCAAAGTCGGCGGAAAGTACATCGGGGAAAGCGTTATGAAATCAAAGGCAGCGTATGGTTTTGAGGAAAACGGTGGTAGCATATTCCCAGAGATAAGCTTTATGCGAGATGGCTCGGCAACTGTGGCAAAACTACTCGACCTTCTAGCATCAACCGGCAAATTCCTTGAGCAATTGATATCGGAAGTTCCAAAATACTATCAATTAAAGACAAAAATGAACTGCAGCCCTGAAACCAAAGGTTCTGTGATGGCAAATGTACTGAAAAAACTTGAGGTATCAGGTGCAGAGTTGATCACAATGGACGGCATAAAAGCAATTTATGAAGATGGCTCTGTAATGGTTCGAGCATCCGGCACCGAACCAGTAATCCGAGTGTTTGCAGAGGCAAAAACAAAGGCTCGTGCCAAAGAACTATTGGATCTTGGAGTGAGCGCAGCATCCGGGTAAATCTTTGGTTCATTAGCTTTATATACCCTTATCATACATCATCATACTTCTATGAAAAAGCGAATTACCATGACGTTGGATAAGGGAATTCTTAAAAAAGTAGACGGAACAATAGATAATATTACTGTCAAAAACAGGTCTGCTGCAGTTGAGAAACTTGTCAGAAAAGCATTTCAAATCAATGGCATAAGCAAAGCAGTTGTGCTCGCAGGGGGTATTGGGACAAGACTCCGCCCATTAACCTACGAAGTTCCAAAATCGCTTATCCCTATTCAAGGAAGGGCTCTTGTGGAACACCTTATCCTGAACCTCAAAAGCTTTGGCATAAACGATATTCTATTGTCGGTCGGTCATATGTCTGAAAAAATAATAGCCCACTTAGGTGATGGCAACAACCTAGGTGTGAACATAGAATATTTAGTTGAAAAAGAGCCGCTTGGAACCGCAGGACCGCTTCGGCTCGCGAAAGGCAAGATTGACAGCACGTTCGTAATGATGAACGGCGACCTTCTCTCTAAAATAGATGTACTTGACATGCTCCAGACTCATCTAAATTCAAACTCTACCGGAACCATTGCACTCACAACAGTCAAGGATCCATCTCGATTTGGTGTTGCAACTCTAAACGGATCAGCAATAACCGGATTCATTGAAAAGCCAAAAGACCGCATTAGCAACCTAATAAATGCAGGTCTTTACATTTTTGAGCCAAGCATTGTTGATTACCTGCCAAACAAGAAAAAGGCAATGCTGGAAAAGGATGTCTTCCCAAAGCTCGCAAAGCAGGGAAAACTTTCTGGATATGTCTACTCAGGTCCGTGGTACGACCTTGGCACAAATGAAAGCTACGAAAAGGCGATAAAGGAGTGGAAATAAAATTATAATCCTACGGAATAGGTGGAGGTAAAAATGACACAACAAAGTT
Organism: archaeon; assembly: GCA_043814055.1. Classification (GTDB taxonomy): domain Archaea; phylum Undinarchaeota; class Undinarchaeia; order Undinarchaeales; family JBDRKL01; genus JBDRKL01. Next base: position 66,299 of record JBDRKL010000007.1, on the reverse strand, counting down.
TAACAAATGTGTCCAGCTTTGTGTGTATTTCAAAGCTGGTAAAATTCAAGGAGGCTTTGAAATGACAAACTCATTAATAACCGGCATAACCGGCTTCGCAGGAAGCCACCTGGCAGAGCTCCTGCTTGAAAAAGGGCATGAGGTCTATGGATTAACCCGCTGGAGGAGCGACTCAGAAAACATAAAGCATATACAAAACAATCTCAAACTTATAGAGGCAGATCTGCACGACGCATACAGTATGAAAGCGGCTGTAAAAGAATCCGAGCCTGATTACATTTTCCACTTGGCTGCACAGTCTTTTGTCCCCGCGTCCTGGCGTTCCCCTGCAGATACAATGCACACCAATTTAATAGGGGAGCTAAATCTTTTTGAAGCAGTCCGCGAATCAGACGCAGACCCAACCATTCAGATAGCATGCTCTTCTGAGGAATATGGCATGGTCATGCCAGACGAAGTTCCGATCAAGGAGACGAACCCGCTAAGGCCGCTGAGCCCGTACGCAGTGAGCAAGGTCGCGCAGGACTACCTCGGTTACCAGTATTTCCAGTCATACGGGGTAAAAGTAATTAGGACGCGCGCGTTCAATCACACCGGTCCAAGACGCGGCAGTGTTTTCGTCTGTTCAAACTTTGCAAAGCAGATAGTGGACATTGAAAACAATAAAAAAGATCCAATAATTAATGTCGGAAATCTAACTGCAAAGCGCGACTTCACTGACGTGCGAGATACAGTTCGCGCATACCTACTCGCGGTTGAGAAGTGCGAACCCGGAGATGTCTACAATATCTGCAGTGGAACAACTCACCCAATCCAGGAAGTTCTGGACAAGCTATTGGGAATGTCAGACGCAAAAATAGAAGTAAAGGAAGACCCAGAGCGAATGAGGCCAAGTGATGTCCAAATTTTGCTTGGGGACAACACAAAATTCTGCAAGCAGACCGGTTGGAAACCTGAGATAGACTTTGACACAACGCTCAAAGACATCTTGGAGTATTGGCGAAACAAAAAATGAGGTACAGACCATGAAATCTATGAATGTACTCATTTCAAAGCCCGTGAAAGAGGTGAAACTTTGAAATCAGACACAAAATCCCTAGAAATTGCTGAGTTTTGTGTTGATTCCAAAGCTGATGAAAGAGGTGAAACTTTGAAATGATACATGTAGGGGATTTTGTTATTGGAAAAGACGAGAAAGAAGCAGTACTTCGCGTGCTGGAATCAGGTCGAATATCTGAGGCAGAGTGTGTAAGAAATTTTGAAAGCGAGTTTGCAGAGTATATAGGGACAAAATATGCAGTGGCTCTAAGCTCTGGGACAAGTGCAATAATGGGGGGGCTTACAGCTCTTAAACACCACCCAATCACCCCTATAAAAGAGAAGTCAAAAATAATAACCACGCCTCTAACCTACATAGCTACGAGTAATGCAATAGTCACAACAGGCTTTGAACCTGTATATGTTGACACAGATCCGGCAACGTTTGGAATCACGCCTGAGAACATAAAAGCTCATCTTGAGGGAGTCGACGACTCATCTGAATACGCAGCAATTCTGCCAGTACACCTAATGGGTTATCCCTGCGATATGGATGAAATAAACAAAATCGCAAAAGAATATGGCTTGATTACATTTGAGGACTCTGCGCAGGCTCATGGGACAACGTACAAAGGCAAAAAAACAGGATCGCTCTCTCTGTTGGCGGACTTCTCATTTTATATAGCCCACAACATACAGGCGGGAGAGATGGGTGCAATAACAACAGATGACATTGAGATATACAAACTGCTCAAACGCATCAAGGCAAATGGGCGCATGTGTGACTGCCCAGTCTGCACAAGAAACGAGGGGAAATGCCCAAAAATGGCAGCTTACAAAGGTGACGATGATTTTGACCCAAGATTCACACACGATTTGATTGGCTACAACTTCAAGACCATGGAGTTTCAGGCAGCACTTGCCGGTACCCAACTAAAAAAAGCAGATGACATAACTAAAAGCAGGTTAAATAACGTTAAGTATCTAAATGAAAATCTTAAAAAATACTCTGACGTTCTACAGCTTCCGCCATACAACGAGAACGTAAGCTATCTTGCATATCCAATTATAATAAAGAATCCTGACAAAATACCTAGGAAAAAACTCAGAGCAGAGCTGGAGTCGCGTGGAGTTGAGACAAGACCACTCTTCGGTTGTATCCCAACACAGCAGGCAGCATATTCTTATCTTAAGGCTACATATGAAGGAAAACTACCAAACGCAGACTATACAGGTTCAAATGGTTTCTACATTGGCTGCCACCAGTATCTTTCACAAGACGATCTTGATGTTATTGTAAAAACATTTGGCGAAATACAAATGGACTAAGCTCTTTAAACTAAATTGAGTCGCTTATTTTTTCTTCTCCAGTTCAATCGCAACTTTCCTCACAAGCTCGGTTATCTGCCTGTTCGTCTCCTGAATCCTGATATAAACCTGGAAAACCAGCGCATACGCCCCGAATAGCGCGAACAGAATGAGCGCGTCCAGTCCCCTCGTGACATTGGCGAACAAGTTCACAAACCCTGCCATCATGGCCGGGGCTGCTGAAAACACAACCAGACCCAGCGCAATCGTTGTCCACATCCCAAAGTCGCGCTTCTTGAACTTTCCAACCTTGTAAAGAACTCGCGCTTCATAGAATATCAATCCTGCAAGAACAATTCCTATCACTTGTATTCCACTTATTAGTATCATCTTTTAACACCTATCTTTTTAAGCACCATGCTCCACGCAATGTGAACGCCTGATTTTATCGTGGTTCCCTTTTTGACATCGTAGTATATAGCTTTTATTGGAACCTCAACAATTCTCAGGTGTTTTTTGCCGAGCTCGTATATGATTTCCGAGCTCACCTCATACTTATCGCAAATTATCATCAGCTTTTCCGCAGCCTGTCTTGTAAAACCTCGCAACCCGCTTTGCGAGTCAGTTACTTTCGTTCCGGCGAGAATGTTTGTTATTCCAGTAAGCGTGCTGTTGCCTATTCTCTTGACAGCGGGCATCATTTCAAGGTCCTTTTTGTCCAAAAATCTTGAGCCAAGCGAAACATCTGCCTTGCCTTTTTTAAGCGGTTCTATAAGTCGATTCACGTCTTTCCCAGTATGCTGCAGGTCTGCATCAAAAGTAACAATATAATCCGCCTTGTATGCTATCGCCGCAATTATCCCCGTGCCAAGCGCTGCACCTAATCCCCTGTTTATGACGTGTTGCAGAACATGGACTTTTTTGCTCTTTGCAATTTCCCGTGTCTTGTCTGCAGAGCCATCATCAACCACGAAAATCTCTGCTTTTGGAAAATTCTTTTTCACGTCATCCAGTGTAAGTCCAAGTGTTTTTTCCTCATTATACGCTGGAATCACAAAAGCAAGTTTCTCACTCATTTTACCATCTCTCTGAGTCCGTCCTCCAAAGAATACTTCGGCTCAAAGCCCAGATCTTTCTTTATCTTGATTATGTCTGCAACACTCCTTTGGATGTCCCCTTCAAGATGTTCTCCTAGCTTAACATCTGGTTTCTTCCCAGTAACCTTCCCCATGGTCTCAATAAGCTCGTTAAGCGATGTCTCAATCCCGGTTCCAATATTATACACCCCTCTCTTCCCTTTTTCCAGGGCTAAAATGCAGCCATTCACGATATCTTCAACATATATGTAATCCCTTGTCTGTGTTCCATCCCCGTACATTGTAAACGATTCCTCATTTTGAATTCGTCCAAGGAACAAAGGAATAACGCCTCCGCCCCCTTTCCCATATATGTTAAACGGCCGCAGTACAATTGTATCTAAATTATGAATTTTTGAAAATGCATTGCAATACGTTTCAGTCGCCAGTTTAGACGCGCCGTAAGGGGATATTGGTTCGCAGGGTGTTTCTTCCTTGAGCGGCAGCTCTTTTGGCTCGCCGTAAGCCGCAGCTGAGCTGAATGATACAAATTTTTCAACAGTTGAATTTACAGCAGCGTTCAAGCAATTCAGTGTGCCGAGTATGTTAATTGTTGCATCTTTTACCGGATTCTTGATAGATTCTTGGACCTGTGTCTGTGCTGCGAGGTGTATAATACCCTCTCGCCCTTTGAAGGCAGCATTTACATCTGAGGCATTGGTGATGTCCCCCCTAATGAATTTAACATCGCTAGCTACTGTGCCCTCTTTTGCAAGGCTGTCAAACACAGCAACGTCATGCCCGTTTTCAGCCAGTTTCCTAACTACATAGGAACCTACAAATCCTGCTCCGCCGGTAACAAGTACTTTCATTTTAATCCTTAAACAGCGCCTCCACTTCGCTTGCGCTCAGTACGCCCTGATGCAGTGCCCCATTTATAACTACTGACGGTGCGCTCTTTATGTTGTTCAGCTCCATCAGGCTGGTTGTCGCAGGATTTTTTATGTTTATGTCAAACGCGTAAATTACAGTGTCATCTGGGTGCCTACTATAAACATAATCAAGCGCCCCGCCCTGCGCTTTTGACTCTGCTTTTGCGTCTTCATTTGAGTAAAAGAAAAGGATTATGCTCACGCTGTCATCGCATTCCTCCTTATATTGCTTTACCAAGAGGTACTGCTGTATGGAGAGCAACGAATACTTGTTTTTCAGCTTCTGGACTTGCTGATCATCCGACCCAAGCCGCGCCTCTAGCAGGCTCAGCCTTTCCCCGAGCACGTTTTTCTCCCTGAAACTGTCAAGAACATCTATCTCGCATATGTTCTCTGCCAGCAACTCTTTTTTCAGGTCAAGAGCGAGCGCCTCCTCACCAAGCGCGTCCTCAAATTGGATAACCTCATTAATCCTGGCCTCTGCGATTTGCTGCCCCAGCATTATTCCAACCAGGAATATGAGCGTGGTTGCGCTTAGTATTGTTATGTACTTTTTCTTGTCTATTTGTCTTCTCACCATTTTGGTTTCCTCCTAAGTATGAATATTAACAGTACGAAAAGCTGGAACAGAGCCAGCACCCACCCGTACACGAGTGCATAGGCGATATAATCTATTTTAAACTTCCGCTCCTTTATGTGGGTCTTTGCCAGGTAATACACAGTTAGTCCCATTATGACGCTGCAGACTAAAAGGAAGAATCTTGGGTTGAGCAGGAACTCCATTGTTCCAGTAGTGACAGCGTATGCAACATCATAATTGACAGCTGAAAGATAATATGCGGACGTAACTGATTTTTCAAAAAGCCAGCTTATCAGGTACACCAAAAAAATTCCAGGATATACTGCAAAGAAAAACATCGCAGGCAGGTAGAACAGGCCCAGCTCACCATACTTCAGGCCAACCATCTTCCTGTACTTCATAAAGTTTTCAAGAAACCCATAGCCCCATCGCCGTCTTTGCCTGAACAGGCTCACCATGGTTTTCGGAACCTTAGTCAAGACAGGGGCGTCCCACGCAAAATCAATCTTGTATCCCTTAGACTGCATTCTCATTCCCATCTCAAGGTCCTCGGTCATCGTGGTCTCGTCAAATTTGCCATGCTTCCTGAAAAAGCTTGCCCTGTACATAGGCGCGCCTGGCACAACATTGAGCGCCTGCATAAACGAGAGCATTTTCCTGTTGAACGACGTAATTATATACTCAACTGCCTGCACCCTTTCAATAATCTTTCTTGGTTTGTAAACCCTCAAAGACGGCACAACCGCCATTACTTCAGGATTCTTGAAGAACCGCACCATCTTTTTCAGGGTTTTCTTGTCCACAACGCAATCAGCATCAATAGTGAATATGAATTCCCCTGTGCAGTGCTTCAGCCCATAGTTCAGCGCGTTCGCCTTGCCGCCATTCTCCTTTTTGAAAACCTTAACGCCTCGCCGCTTGTACTTGCTCGCTATCTCGTACGTTTTGTCTTTGCTACCATCGTCAATAACCACGATTTCCTTGTTTTTGTAATCAAGGTCAAGAAGCGAGTCCAACAGCCGCGCTATGCCTTCCTCCTCGTTATAAGCTGGAACAAGTATGCTAACCTTCTCAGTGCACTTGCCACCTGGATTTTTGTGCTCCTTGTTCTCAAAGAACGTATAGAGGAAGCACATGGTAACAAAGAGTACCACGTATAGTATCGGATATATCCAAATCATTTCTCCCCTTTAAAATATAGCCGCAGGCCCTAATTTAAACTTTGTGTATTAGCCTTCCACGCTTTTTTCCTGCTTGACTTTCTGCAGGAGCTTCCAGACCACGGTCTGCAGGCGGTTCACTTTCTCGTTGACCTCGTTAAAGTCACCGCCGCTTATCGCGCTCGGTATCTTTATGAAAACAAGGCCGGCAAGCACGAACCCAACAGAAACTAAAATGCTGCCAACAAGTATGATTATGGATTTGAGCATCTCAAGCCCGCCAAGACCGGACAGCGCTTTTGCCGCTGGTATTACTGACTCAAACTGCCCAAGAATTGACAGTATCCAAAAGAACAAGCCCAAGGCACCCGAGGCCACGAAAAGCCCGCCGCCGATTTTAAATATGTAGTTTTTGCCCATCTTTCGCATTAATCCTCTCTTATTTATATTGTTTTCCTCACACCACGTCCTGCTCTGCAGGCGTCATATACGTAATGGTCACGCTCAGGGCGTCCAGATATTTGCACGAGGCAGCCCAACTCCCTTGTTCCTCTTTTATTCTGCCCTTTAAAGCATTGCTATTCACTGAACTGCTGGGAGCGAATGCCTTTTCCAAGCAGTTCCAGTTCGGCAAGCCGGATGCTGCGTACCCGCTAATGCCAATGTCCACATAGTTTCCTGTGGCGCTGCTATTATACCAAAATTGTATGTTTGCTTCAGCAAGGCAGCCATCGCCACCGCCTCTCACACCGCACGCCTTTATGTTTATAATGTTTTCTAAGTCCTCGTCAAAGACAAGAATCTGTGTGCGGTTGCAATATCCCTCGTGGTCTTCATCTTCAACACAGCTGTCAATGCTGTCAGCGTATGTTGCCTTCTCCATCGCTATGACACTGGAATTCGTCGGGTCTGACCCTGAGCGTATCTCAAAGAAGTCAGTATACATATCCCCATCAGTGTCTGCTTTCATTGGATCAGTCCCGCTAGCAGCCTCCTCCTTGTCTGTAAGGCCATCGCCATCCGAGTCAACCTCATGCGCGTCAGCCGGCAAGTCAACCTTCCCTATGTTGTACCTAGAGTCATCATCCTTGTACACGAAATAAGCATTTTCATCCCAGCCAATCGTTACAGAGTTTGTCTGAATCGGCTTTGTTTCGTGGAAGTCCCATTTTGCAAGCGGGGCAAAACTGTCAATTGCCCCAACCCGCCTAAAGCTTACCTTGTCTTTGTCCTCGGCTCGAACAAAGAAATAAGTTTTCCCATTATTTGCGGTTGTTACAGAATCCGTGAATATGTCGTGCTCGTCCTCTCCCTGGTCATTCCACTCGTAAATGGTATTCAGCGCGTTTTCCGAATAATCATATCTTTTTATGTATGCGTTGTCGGGAGAATTCCCCCAGTTATCCTCGGTTATGAAAGTGAAGTCGCCGTACTTGTCAACAGAGAGCGACCACGTGTCCATTTTATTCTCCTTGTTGTTGCTTGAGTCCCAGTCATAGGAATACGTGAGCACCTCGGTGTTTCCAGTTCCCACCTTGTAAATGTCAACCTGTTTGCTGTCATACCTCTTCCCGAAATACACGTCGTTCCATTCGCTCAGCATCAATGTCTCGGGGTAAATTTTGCTGCTGTCTTTATTGAGTAACTCATATTGGTCATCCCCCAAACTTGTCTCGCCCCTGAGGTATTTTCTTATCCTAAAATAATCATCATCTCTAACAGCATACAAGCCCGCAAAATAAAACTCCTTGCCATCTTCACTAACCCGCAATGAGCTCGGAAAAATCTGTTGCGATTCCGTGCTTGGAAATGTTTGCAGTTCATCATAATAAGAGCCACCCGCGTCAACCTGTATCAGCGTAATCTCATAATCGGATTCCTTGATAAAAAAGTATATTCTGCCTTCCCTATCAACCTGCAGTGATTCTGGGTACATCGGCCTGCTCTCCTGTTCCTGCCACGAAAATGCAGGGTCAAACCCTGGTTCGTATACCATAAGGTTGAGGCTGTCAAGAACGCTTCCCCCCACGCTTGTTATTATGGGGAGGAGCAGGAAAAATATGAAGAAGGCTATTATGAACCATATCATTGTACCAAGCCCGCCACCTTCCTGCCCTTTTCTGTTTTTCATTTTCATTCCAGCGCCTCTAGCGTCAACCCGCCTACCTGCACGGGATTATACCTTTTTGTTAGTTCAACAGCATCCTTAAGTTTCTCCTTGTCCCTGGCATATATCGTGAACAACGGCATTCCCGCTTCAATCGTTTTTCCCAGCGATGTGTGAAGATATATCCCAGCCTGATGGTCCTTAGGAGCTCCAGCAGCCCTTGCCACCTTTGAAAGCAATTTATTATCTATGTGGTGCACATTTCCATTCTGTGCTGCAATAACTACTTGAGTGTATTTGCCAATTTTAATATCTTCAGGCGTTACTTTTGGGTTTCCTCCCTGTGCCTTTATGATTTCCATCATCTTTTTCTTGGCTTTGCCAGACTCCAAAAGGCGCTGTGCGCGTTTCTTGCCCTGTCCTCTCTTGCTCTTCCCTGAAAGCTCAAATAGCACACCAGCAAGTTCGCACGCTTTTTCAGAAAGATCCTGGGGCCCTTCATTGTTCAGGCAAAGCAAGACATCCCGCGCCTCAAGCCCCGGGCCTATGCCGCGCCCTATTGGCTCGCTCCCATCCGTGACAAGGCATTCAACTTTTATTCCAATACGTTTGCCCAAATCTATGAACTTCTTTGCAAGAGCATTCCCATCTTTCTTGTTTGATATTTTCGCGCCCTTACCCACTGGAATATCTATTACAACATAATCAGACCCAATGGACTTCTTCTTCGCCATTATGCTCGCGAGCAGCTGGCCTTCAGGGTCAAGCAGCATCGGATACCTGACTCTTATTATTTTGTCATCCGCTGGCGCTAGATTAACTGCACCGCTCCATACGATGCATCCGCCGGTTTTCTTCACAATCTCGCGTATCTTGTTAACCTTGAATTCAACATTTGCCAGGACTTCCATAGTGTCAGCAGTTCCTGCCGCGCTTGTTATGGCTCTTGAGCTCGTTTTGGGTATGGTAAGCCCAGCCGCAGCCACGATTGGAACCACGAGCATTGTGGTCCTGTTCCCAGCAACGCCTCCGATGCAGTGCTTGTCAACAACATGATCTCCAAAGTCTATCTGCTTTCCTGTCGCAACCATTGCTCTTGTCATTGCGGCGGTCTCGTCCATGTCATAGCCCCTTATGTATGACGCCGCGACGAACGCGCTTATCTCAACGCTGCTCAGGTTGTCATCAACAATGTCCTGTATTATTGAGAGCAATTCCAGCTCTGTGAGTTTCATTCCATCCATCTTCTTCCGAATATAATCAATAGATTCAGGTCTATCCGCCACCCTGACCTCTACTATGTTGCCTCTCTTCAGGCCAAGCCTTTTTTCTATCTCATCAAATATTCCAACTTCTCCTGGCTTGATAAATTTGTCAGAAATGTCAACAATCGCTGTCTGCGTTTTCCCTCTCACGCCAACCCTGACGCGGTCAGCAATGTGCAGGGACATATCAGTCGCATCCTCTCGGTTTAAAAGTACTATGGGCTTTCCTGCCTCTATGTCAAGAAGTTTTGTCTTCAGCTTTTTCATTTATTTGCTTCTCCCTCTCCGTCAGCAAACAAATACATTTGAAAGCTGGTTCTTTTTGCTAAACTTTCAAATCCCAGAGATTCCGCCGCTTTTAAGCGGTTGTTTCGGGTCAGAACCTCTGTATGTAAATCATCGCCATCTAGAGTGAATGGCTTTCTAAAATCTGTGCATAGCGTTGATTCACATTTCATTGATTCACCGCCACCCTGCCGAATTTCGCGTATGGCTTGCTGCTCTTGCTCTTGAGCGTTTCAAATATTATCTGGCAAATCTTTGTCCCTGCCTTTATCTTGACCGCATACGGTGACAAGTTAACAATTTCTAGCACTTGATGATTGTCAGAGCCAGGCTGTATGAAGCCTGATGCCACGTGTATGGCAATCCCGAGCCGCGCCACGCTGCTCCGCCCCTCAATCCTTCCAGCAATGTCAGCTGGCAATGTAATTTTTTCAACAGTTTTTCCTAGAATCAGGTCGTGGTGCTTTATGGTTATCTCGTCAGCGATAACTTTCTCAGTAACATCCTCATAGCTTAGTTTGCCCATCTCAACTTTTTTGCCAATATACTCTTTTCTGACCTTGTAGAACTCGTTGCTCAGCGTGAAATCAACAGAAGCCGAGCCAATCTGGTCATCCGATGGCGCCGGGTCTATCTTTATCGTGCCCTTGGCCAGGTGCTTTTTGATGTCCTCGTTGGACAGAATCATAATTAGGATTAGAATAAGCTCACTTATAACCTTAATGCCGCTGTCTACTTCTCAAGGGTTATCTTTATCGTGGACACGTTGACCTGCTCATTTTCCTTGCTCGTAAGTTCCTCAGTTCCTATGCCTATCCCCCCTATCTTCAGCTCGGACAAAAATCGATTCCTTACAATCTCCGCCACGTCAACCGCCCTGCTTATGGCCTTTCCCCTGGCTTCAACGTTAACGTTGGGCTGGCCTTTGTTGAACTGCGTTACAACCGCAAGCACATAATTCATCACTGGCTTGCTGCCGACAAACACTGTATTCTCTGAATCTGTATTAGTCATTGTTGCCACCTCACAGTCTGCTAATTATGCCAATCTTAAATAGTTTGCGTTAAGTATTGTCACAACTGCACTCTGTTACCGTTGCGGTCTCGTTACAAGTCGTTATCTGCGTTGAGCCGCAGATCCAAATTCCACTTAGGCAAAGAACATCACTGTCTAGTTCAGCGCCCAGGCAATCGTTCCACGGGTCAGCATAAATGCGGGGTAGTTTTATCCAGCCCCAGCCCTTGTTCCCATCTGTTGAAACCGAGCAGCGCGCAGTTGTTTCAACTACTGTATCACTCACGTGATAATATCCGCACTTATACTCCTCAATATTTGTAGTGTCCATTATGGTTACAGGGTCAAGCTCCATCTGGTTATCAGTGAGATCTGCCTCATAAATTATGTTGTGGGGGGTGATTGGGTCAACATCAACCCTGAGCGTGTATGTACCGGCATTCGCAGGGGTCCATTCCATTGAAAAGCCAACTTGTTCCTTTGGATGTATTATCATACAATGCTGCGAGCCTGAAATTGGATTTCCCCAGTCATTGGCATTTATGCTGTCAACAATTGTTTCAGCCCCTGTGTCGTCTATGGCAACCAGTTGCAGGGCAATTGGGCAGAACTCAAAGTCCCCCTGGAATATTGTCCAGAATTTTGCCGCAGCGCACCCGTTGTTGTTCACGAAACCATTAACTATTATTTTTTTCCCAGCATAAAATCCATCAGGCGCGGTTGCATCAGAAGACTCAACAACCAAATTTGGATGGGGCAGCGCGGTTTGAACTATCTCAGTATTGTACGGTCCGTGTGTTGAAACTATCTTGATGCCTGATGAATTTGTCTTCAGCGGCTCTTCCGGAATTATTTCCAATTTCAAGGTTGAGTAAAGCCCGTCAAGCTGCCAGTCTTCACGCGCCAGACTGCTCTCTGGCTCTGCCTCAAACTCTATTTCAACAGTCTTCGGATTAGGGAGCACATTTCTGCCATAGTTGTGGTATTGTGACGTGATTCCTGTCAGCGCGCTCTCCGCGTCTGGATCTATCACCCACCCAGAGTCGCTGTACGAAAACAAGTCGTAGGGGCAGAAATTCGTGAGGTCGTATCCAAGCCCCTCAAGCTCCAGTTCCACCTGCTGGTCCAGCATATCGTCGTAAAATATTGTCATGCCTTCCATTTCATAAATATTATCAAAAACAATTTGCCTGTACCCTGTCCGGGCTGCTGCTGCTCCGCCCATTCCAACTACATAAGTCGCTATCGCCCCGCCGAGCAGGAACACAATTGCGCCTGCAAAGACTATCTTAATCATCTGTCCTTTTCTGTTCCCTTTCAGCGCCATTCGCACACCTCCAGGACAACGGTTATCTTGTTCCCGTCCTTTGCCGGCAGTTCATATTTCATTATGTAATCTGTCACTTGGTTATTCTCTATGAGAAGATGGTCTGCCCCATTGTGCTGCGCGTAAAACCGGTTGTAGCAAGTGCCACTGGTTCTCAAGTAAGACCGTATTAGTTCCTTGGTCTCGTCAACATTCTCCCCCTCAACTGCGGACTCTATCCTTTTTGAATAGGTCACACCGTCTGAGTCCTGCGTTCTCAGAATGCTCAGCACCTGCCGGGATGCGATTGCCGCGTCTTCCTGCGCCACGTACGTACTTTCAACCCCGCCTCCGACAACCAGTGGGAGCACTATGCTGAAAAAGAACATCAGGCACCCAAGCCCCATGATTACAAGTATCAGGGCAAAAGCAGCGAATGGCAGTTCGCTAACGCCTCTGCGGTTTTTTGAAATTCTCACGTCACCCGCCTCCACATTGTCTTTGAGTAAGCAGGATGCCCGTCTATCTGCCCAACCACGCGTATCATGTAATCGCTTGGCAATTTCACGTTATCAGGATTGTTTATCTTCAGAGCCATTTTCTTGTTTTCATCAATGCCAAGGGAAAAGACCTGCTTCACGATGTGGTCGCCGTCGGTGTCACCCTCAAATTCTATGCCATAGGTGTCAATGAAATCTACTGGTATCTCACCATTGCTCACGTTCGCTATGCTAATCCTCACGTCATAGGTGACATCTTGCTGGTGGCAATTGCCAACATTTACAACAGTAAGCTCATAATTATCCCTATCTTTCTTGTCCAGCACCATTGCAAATTCCATGCTTCCTAAGTAAAAATACATCCATCCAACATAATCGCTGCCTTCGCCCCTTATCGTAATCGGCTCCACCAGGTATGGAGTCACGTATTTACTAACATCATAATCTATTGACGACCCGTGTTGGGTTGCAGTACTGAGTATGCCGCAGTCGCTGTCCGCGTGCTGGTTTATTTCCCCTCCATATTCATTCTCAGCAAAAATGTCAATCTCCCAGGTGTACGGCCCCTTGTGCACGCAATTTCTCCTGTTCTCAATGTCCTCCACCTTGCTCTTGTCCAGAATTCCTTTTTCCCCGCTGCCGAAGCATTCAGGGTAAGTTATGAGGGCTTCGGTTATCATATTGACCGAGCTATTCGCGTCGTGGAACATGATTGAGGTTGCAGTGCTGTTGGCCGTGAGCTGCATCAGCGTCAGGGTGCTCACGACAAAAACAATCAGTATTGCGAACAAAATAAGGCTGAATGGTTTTGAAGCAACCACGTCTCCTTTCTGGTTTCTGAGTGCTTTTCCCTTCATCCGTCCGTCCCCTCATACTCTATTTGCGTGTATCCCCCCTCCTCATATTTCCTAAGCTCAACAATCGTGTTGATGTTGCAGTCTATGACAACTCGGTCTGTTGGGAAGCGCGCGTCAGTTGGTATCATGTAATAATAATCAGCAGTATACGTGCCAGACATTCCGTCAAGCAGTACCAGTATCTGGTTATGATCTATAACGAAAATCACGTCCTTCGGGCAGGATTTTTCTATTGTAACATTTCCAGGGGACAGCGCTATTACGTCAAATGCATTCCCAAGGTTTCTTGCGTGAGACTCGGCCAAAATAGAAGAAGTCATTAACTGCCCGGCGGCCTCAGGCAGGGTAAAAAACATAACCACGATTATGACTAGCGTGATTATGAAATCCATAGTAATCCCTACACCCTTTCGCGACCTTGCACTTTTCACAATATAGGAGAAAGCTACCGCGCTTTATTAGCTTTATGCTGGAGGCGTGACAGCTGCCAGCAATTGATTGGTCGCGCTCTCTGAGATGTTTTCAAGCGCTGGAAATATCAGGTCAGTCTGCCCCAGGAAGAACATCGCAATCACTGTAAAAACTATCAGGAGCAGTATGACTACTATGATTGTGCTGAATGCCATTTCCGCACCACGGGTGTTATTAATTTTCATTTTAGCTCCTGCAGTAGCACTTGCCGCCGCTTACCCTTACATACCCACCCTTGATGGGGGTGGAGCAATAGTCCCTGCAGCAGCTCTCGGCATCGTTTGCGTTGGTGCATAAGTACCCACAGGTCAGGTAACCACTCGACATATAAAAGTCGTTCGCTACAGTTGGAAAATCAGGTGGGCACTCATTCTTTTTAGTTGTGTATGAAGCGGTATTGCCAACTACTTTCTTACAGCAAAGGTAGACCTGCCCTGAGCTGGTAGATCTCCTCAGAGCATCAATAACCCCTGTTGACTCCCCGGCTGTGCTGTTCCCAATGTTGGATATGCTGCTCCCTATCTGGTCAAACCCGCCAAGGAACCAGGTCGCTATGACTATGAGGACTATGAGCACTATTATTATTGTAACGATTGTTCCAATCGCAAGTTCTGCTCCGCGCTTATTTTTGATTTTCATTTTCATGTTAACTCCTGCACGTACATTCATTCGAGTTGTAGCTTACATAATCATCGCCCATGCTTTTGCAATAGTTCTGGCAGCATACTTGGCTGTCTGTTGCATCTGAGCAGCGATATGAGCAGTGTCCTCCAACGCTGGTGGACCACGAGGCTCTCGTGTAGCCTGTTCCACAGGCGTTGTATACATCATATCCGCCACCTACTGTATACTTGCAGCAAACATAAACCTGCTCGCTCCCGCTTGAACCTCCACTCCCACCAATCGCACCAATCCCTCCAATTGCATCTTCTATCCCTTGGCTAAAATTAGTGGTATCTGCCTTATCCTCAGCGTCTCCTGAAACGCCCCTCAGTGCGCCTCCAATTCCTGAAACTCCTCCGAGGAACCAGCCAATCATAACTATCAGCACTACAAGCGATATTGCAAATATGACAATCAAATTTATTCCAAGCTCCATTCCTTTCTTATTCATTATCCACCCCATCCTGTATTGTTAATAAGCTCGCCAACGTGAGTGCCGTTCGCCTGTTCCGATGCTCCGCCGAACACGTTCTGTATCGCACCGCCTATTTCACCGAATCCTCCAAGGAACCAGCCAGTAATGACAATCAAGACAACAAGGGCGACTGCTAACACTACTATCATATTTATCCCAATAGATATGCCCTTTCTGTTGTCAAAAAGTTTCATCTTGCTTTAACTAGTACGGATAGCGCACTCGCTTGCACTCATCATTGGGTTCAAACCTGTTCTGCAAGAGTAACTCTTGTCAGATTGATCAACTATGCCGTCACCGTTCGTGTCAACATCGTTCCTTGTTTGCAGAAGCTTCTTGTTCCAGTAGTCGTCCGCATCGTTTTCGTCAATAAGCGGCCTGCCCTGCGTTATGTATAGAGTGCAGTCGGTTTGGCACTTGCTCCTCGCAATGTCCATCTCGCCCTGCTGTGTCAGCCCGCCGAACGCGCCGGCAAAGTAAGACCAGCCTCCGGTCAGGAAACCGAACACGAGAAAAATAACAAAAACTGCGAGAGCTATGACCACCAGCATGTTTATTGATAGTCCTTGCCCTTTATTTCCAGTCATATAATCACCGCTCTAATTTAGGCGTCTAGTATTTAAATGTTAACCCATATCAGCTCAGCCAAATATGCGTATTGCTTCCAGCCCAAGCGCGCTCCCCTTTGCAGTAAGCTGATAGGCAAGCACTATGAGCAGCATGCCAACTATGGCCATAACTATCATCATAAACATGCTCGCGCTTATCTGGCCTTTCTTGTTCATTTTCATCCTGTTATCCCTGTCACGATTTTTTCAAGAAGATTGTAAAATAGCATTACTACTACGAAAATCACAAGAACCATCACTATCCCTATCAGTGTCCCGAAGGTCATGCTGAGTTCCGCTTTTTTGTTTGTTGATTTATCCATACATATACACGCGATCCCGTGTGAGCTCAAGCCGGGTAAAAGCATTCTCCTGTTCTCCAATCCTAAATTCTGAGGTTATTAATATCGGGTCGTGGTCAACCCCAACAGAGAGCCCGTCCCTCGGGTCTGATATATAATTCTGAATATCATCGTCTCCTGGGAATTTCCCGCCACACCCTGCATAGTCCGGATGCGGTGCAGATGTCCAGTTTGAGAAGTCACTTGGATATGGCGCGCTAGTGAAGACATCCTCTCTCAAGTATGTTCCTGAATTGGGTGACCAGCTCGCATCATCGCTCACATTGTTATTGTGAAGCCCGTTTCCAAGCTGGTTTCCAATATGAGCCCACGGGAAGCACTTGCAGTTCTCAGTATCCCCTGGTCCATAATCCTGGCATTTTGATATCATAACAAGCGTAATAAGTGCCTCGTCCAGATTCCGTATGGTGACGTTGCAGTTTCCGTCAGTCATTTGCTGGAACGTGAAAGTACTCGTGGTTACATCGCTTTGGGTTGTGTAATTGTCACAGCCCCCATACAGTTTTATGTTCCCTGGTCTTGTTATGTTGACCGATATGTTGAAAAGGACAAAATTTTCCCACGTGGTATCGTCAATGTAATTCTTGGTCTTTGCCTCTTCCTTTCCCCCGCCAAGCCCGTAGTAAGTGTCAGTGCTCAACGAGTACAGACAGTCAGCGACATAATCCGCAGGACCTATACAACTAACCTTTGTGTTCGCCACGCACATATCCACGCTAAGCTTTAGTGAATCCAGACCCCCCTCTTCCATATCATTGGCTCCTAACTCCAAATTACTATTCCAGCCATTACCACTGAACGTATTGCCAACTCTTTGCACATTCTCACCTGGGAGCCAAGTATGGCTGTCAACATCTCTACCTATATCTGCTATATCCTTCGCTCCCCCGTCAACCATATTATCCCACTTGTGCTTTATGTCAAGAGTCCATCTGCACTTCTGCACACTCACCTTTCCTGGGATTATTGAAGATGCGCTCGCGCTGAAACTGCCTATTGCGGCTCCGGAAATAAGTATGATTAAAATGGTTATCACTATGAGCACGAAAGAACTCGGTCCACCTCTCTTATTCCTCAGGTTCCGGTTCATGAGACAACTCCCATGGCTCGGAGCACGAGAAACAGCACCACCTCAACAATCAAAAGCGGCAGGAAAGATGCAGCAATTCCGCGAATTAATGAAATCTCGTGCGATACTGAAAGTGAAACTCCGCGCAACACGCCAACCCAAATATAAAATATGTTTGCCAGTATCAGCCCGCCTATGAGGAACCAGCTGTAATCACTCACCCCTACTACTCCAGTCTCAATCGCTGCTCCGATGTCAGCCAACATCTTAAACTTAAAGGCAAGAAGCATCACAGCTCCGGTTAACCCCTGAACTATCGCAATCGCCTGCGCATAGCCGAACATTCCAAGCACTTCATTAAAGCTTCCGTTGCCGCCCAGTCTCCTGGCAAAGAAGTTTGACATTGCGGCGAATACCCCAAGGAACGCGATCCCATAGGCAAATGAAAATACAAGCGACCTTGCATTTACAAAACCCCCAAACCCAAAGTCAATTGGAATTATTTGGAGCCCAGTCATCTTAATCATTGCCCCGCAAAAAATCAACCCGATAAGCGAGTATATTCCATAGACAGTCAGTCCTTCTTTCCAGTCAACACTGTCCTTTAGTTCCTCAAATGCCTCGCGCGGCTTGTGCAGTATCTTCCAGGCGAGGTCAATTCTTACCATAAGCTGTCATAAACCCCCTTTATTTAAATTGTTTGCTAGTTTGCCTACAGCGGCTCAACAAAAACTCTGGTTGCGTTCCTGCTCAAGCGTATTAAGACCGTTTTCTCTCCCCCCAGCCCAAACAAGGTCTTTATGAGTATGGGGTCTGTATCAATGTTAACTTCGTAATGCACGCCATTTTTATCATTCTGTGGTATGGATATGTACTTCGCTATGTCCGCGTCCCCTGGGAACCTGCCGCCACACCCGGAGTACATCGGATTCGGGCTGCTGTCCCAGTTTTCAGGGTCCATTGGATAAGGCGCGTTCTTGTACAGGTCGTCATTCATAAGCAGTGACCCGCTGGTATTTGATGCACCCTCGCTTATGATATTGTTGTGCAAGCCATTTCTAAGATGGTGCCCACCCTCTGGTGAAGGGAAGCACTTGCAATTCCCCAGGTCAGTTGGTCCATACCTCTGGCACCGTGATATCATGACAAGTGTTATCAGGCGCTCGTCAAGCTTGCTTATGGTCGCGTTGCAGTGTCCGTCACTTGTTTCAGTTAGCATAACTCCGCTCACCACCTCTTCCGGATTGTCCGCGTAATTACTGCAGTCGCCGTAAAGCGGCACAGTGGAGGGACTTGTGATGTTCACTACCATTTCGTAGGCATAGAAATTATCATCTTGCTCATTCGTGGTTTTCGCGTCAAAAAGAGTCCCGCCCCCAAGCCCGTAATAAGTTTTTGCAATGTGCTCGTATACGCACACAGCTGCGTACTCCGCGGGGTTCTCACATTTCGCTGGCAGGCGCTCCACGCAGGTGTCAGTCTTGTACTCTGCAACATTCACGGCACCTTTCATTGCATCTTTTACAATGTTAGTATCATCAAACAGTCCAACCCCGGCTCCAACTCCAACTCCAACTATTCCTCCAATCACTGCGCCTCCAAGTCCTGCATTGCCCCCCACAGTTACCCCGCCTGTGCCATATTCTTCAACATTCCTGCCTACATTAGCCATTCGCACAAATGGCTCAAACACACTAGCTCCTGCCTGATAAGCATTGTTCATCCCGCTAATCAGCTGTTCATTCCATCCATTTTTGAACTCAAGTGATTTCCTGCACTCAAGAATCCGCAGGTCCCCGGCTGAATTTTTGTAAACCGCATCTCCAATTCCAATTAGCGCAAAGGCGCTGATAAAAATGATGAATACGAATACTATTGAAAGTATCACGTCACCTCCGACTTCTCCCTTTATACCGAGTTTTTTCATCTTAGGCAGCACCCCTTACAAGAAGAAGTGCCAGTCCATAGACCATAAACCCCAGCACTACTGCAGATATGATGACGCTCACGAAACTCTTTGCAAGCGAAATGTTATGCGCCTTTGAGGTTGCGGCAATGTACAGTCCAATGCTCCAAATGCCAAGCACGAGATTGGCCAGCAAAACAACAGCCCCAATCAAAAACAAATTAGGCGGGGCAAGGTTTCCCTGTATCGCCCGTGTTGCGGCAAAAATTCCTGCAGTGTATATCCACGCGACAATCAGCGCAGACACAATGGCTTTTATTAAAAACAAGACCCGCGCATATCCAAACATTCCGAGCATATTTGAGAAATTCCCATCTCCTCCCATTTTCAGCGCGAAGAAATTTGAAAAAGCAGCCAGAAGCCCGAAGTGAACTATTTCAACAAAGAACACGGCCGAAGCCGTGCCAGCGGTAAGAACTGCCCCAAATCCGAAGTCAAGCGGCATCAAGCTTATCTTTGTGGCTTGTGAAACTCCAATAGCCATCATCAGCGAGAGTATGGCAATTGAAACATATAGCAAGAGTCCGTCCTTTCCATTCGCATCTCCCCTGAGCTCCTCAAATGCCTCGCGCGGCCTGTACAGTATTTTTGGCAAGAGGTCCAGCCGTATCATACCTTTTACCCGCCCCTCACTTCATTGATGAATATCATGTAGGTCAAAGTGCCGAATATGATGACCATCACCACGGTCATTATAATCTTCACCATATATTCAAGCGCGGCTTTTCTGTTTCTCATTTTTATACCCCCAGTTTGAACGCGGAAAACAGGAACACTCCTGCCAGCATTGCAATCGTGTAAACAAGCGTGGCTATCATTAGGTTTTTCCCCACCATATAGTTCCTGTATATGTTATCTCTCCCATTCTGGACTCCATTGATGAGCAGTGAGAGCAGGAACGTGACCTGTATCATATAGATGCCAACTACTATCTGCATTTGTTCAGCAGGTATCGCGGACGCGACGTTGAACATGCTGTTCTGGAATATGCCGCTTACCCCAACGCTGCCAGTTACATCTGCGGACACGTCCAAGCTGTTTATCTTGCCCCCGAGCTCGGTTAGTATCTTGAACAGGAGAACGTCAAGCGAGATTATGATGCCGGCAATGAATGAGGTCATGAACTGCGCCTGGAACTTCATCGTGTTCGCGGTCTCAGATAAAAGCTCTTCAATCGTGAGGTTGACCTTCTTCAGGTTCTTTAGGTACGTGCCTATGGTGGCCATTGAAGTCGCAGTGGCTTTTATTCCCTTCTGCGCGCTCTCCACCAGAACCTCCATTATCGTCCTGACCAGCTTTGACGGATAATTTATCAGAGCGCCGTTTTTTGGGTCAAATATGGCAGTCTCAAAGGGCATTCCAAAGTTCTTCATGTTCGTCCCAATCTTGTCAAGGAACTCTTTCATTGCGCCTGTCTTCATGGATTCTGAGGTGTCTGCAACCGCGCGCTCTATGGGTATGCCCATCTTGAGCTTGTCAGCCATCGTGTATATGGCAATATCCAAGTCGCGCTCAAGCTCAATCAGGTTCTTCCTGACACTGAGCTTCTGGAATGAGCTCCCCCAGCCATACAAGCCTATCGCCAGCGCAGCGCCCCACACGATTGCCAGGGACTTCAGGATGTTTGCCAGGCTATAGCCGACATTCTCTGGAGGGTTCGCAAACATCAGGAATGTTGGGAGTGACACAACGAAAAATATGATTATTGACAGTGGCAAAAGCGGCAGGTCATGGCTCCCAACTCTCATATGCCCTGGCTTTGGAAGCCCAGGGTGGGTGCTTATGTCCGGGTTCATGAAAGAGCCGGGCCGCTTGCTCATTATGAACTTGATGAAGAAGTAAACGAACAGCGGAAGAATTATGTTATACACAAGCGCAATGGCGTTCACGCTAACTCCCTGCGAAACCAGCGTTGTCATCACGGGCGCAATGACCAATCCCATAACCGGGAGCACTATGCACATCATGTAAAGGACTATGATTGGCATCTTCAAGCTGCGGCCGAAGGATTCCATTGTCTCCAAATTCCCGCTAAGTATTATGTTAGTGGCTTCGTCCAGCATCTTGAGTCTCTCGCCCTCGTTCCCAATCTTCTCAGAGTTCCTCAAAACCTCTATTGAATTTGAGAAGTTCTTGTTCGCATCCCTCCACTTGGCTGCGTAGTTCGCGAGCGCGTCATCCATATTCGTGTAAATATTAGTTTCCAGGTCCCAGAGCATTTTCTCAAGATCCCTGCCGAGCGACCCGCTCAAGTGCCTCGCCGTGAACCTCACCGCGCCCTCAAGAGTCGGTGCTGAGCGCATGTATATGACCATATACGTTATCGCGAGTGGCATCTCGTTCAGGGTGTCCATTATGTAAAGCTTGGAGAGGTATTTCGGGTATTGCTGAATTCCAAACAATCCACTCAATCCAATCATTATTATTATAAGCGCTGCCGGGAACGAGAATAGCAGGAGCGCGCCAGCAATGAATACTGAAATCAAAAAAGTGAGTATGCTGAAGCTTATCACGTCCCTTGCCTCTATGTTGTATCCAATGAAGTAGAGATGTTCATTCATCTTGTCTTCATCCTTCTTCTTCATGCCTACTTTGAGGTGCTTGCCCGAAAAGCTGCATAGTTTTTCAAAATAAGTGTGCGATTTTTTTCCTTCCGCGCGTTCCCCTACAAATTGCTGGTATTCGTTAGACTCAAGCGTGAACTCGTTATCAACTAAACTCTTCTCCCGCTCTTTTTCCCTGTACTTCTTGACAAGCTCCTGGAGTTCCCTCTGCTCTTTCAGTATTGGAATTTCATCGTTCTTGTCCTTCTTCTTAAAAAGCGCCATTATTCCCCGGACTCCCACTCCACAGTCTCCGTTGCTTTTTTCTTGTTCTTGCCAGTTACCTCGTCGCGTGACCAGTCCCTCCACCTCTTGAGTATTTCCTTGGAGTCAAACGCGCCAAGCTCGCGATTAACTTCTGAAGAGAATATGTGGAACATGTTGTTGGCATCTCCAACGAACGGCGCCTCAAGTAGCTCCGGCCTCTTGCTCTTCTTGGCAAGGTCAACAATGCCCTGTTTTATGTCCGCTCTTAGCTGAATGTTGCCAAGCGTGGTTTCCCAGTTCCCGGACCATTCCTTGACCCGCGATGCAATCGCTTTAACAATTTCAGAGTCCCCGTTCAGAAACTCCTTGGTCGCCTCAAGAGAGTCTGTCTTTGCATTATACTTGAACAATTCAGTGAAACCGCCTTCTTTCAGCGGGTCCTCGGTCCAGTTCTTGCCGACCTCTGTAATCGTGACAACGCGCCTGTACCTATGCATTCCATCCGCACTCCTAATCGGGGCAGGCATTATGAGTATGTCAGTTGCCTTGAAAGATGTGGTTGGAACTCCCAGGTCATTAACAACACGGTCCCAGACACCATACGGAGTATCCCCGTGAATAGTTCCTGCAACAACGTTGCTCAGCGCGCCGACCCGCATTGCCTCATACAGCGCCTTTGCTTCAGTTGAACGAACCTCGCCAATAATCAAACACGAGTCACCCAGGCGCAGCGCGGTTCTTATTCCCTCGTCAGCTGGGACTTCTGCCTCAAGTTTTGTAATTACAGACTGCACCTTCATTGAGAGCACGTTGAACCCAAGCGCCCTGTACTCGTCAATTGGCAGTTCAAGCGTGTCTTCAACTGACAAGATGCGGTACTTTTTCATAATCTCCACAATCGTGGATGAAAGCATTGAGGTTTTTCCAGAGCTTCGCGGTCCAGCGAACAGCATGGTTCTCCCCCCATCTATGATGAACCACAACAACCCTGCTGACAGCGAGTTCATCATATTGTTTGCTATGAAAAGCGGGTAGGTCCACGGCTTGCTCCTGTGCCTCCTGAAGCAGAACGCCAAGCCGCGCGGGCTCAGGTTCTTCGCGATAACGCAGACACGCGCCCTTCCCCCTGGGACCGTAATGCTAGTATCCAAGACTGGCTCTGCCTCGTCCAGCGGTCTTCCGGATTCAAGCCTGAAGCGTGCTGCCATTGCTTGCGCGTCCTCTCTGGTCGGAATAAGATTCGTGACACACTCTTCCCAGTCTGCGTGCAAAACGCGAATCGGCATCTCGCCGATTGGCGCGTTTATGTAAATGTCCTGCAGCTTCGGGTCCGCGAGCAGTATTTCCATTATGCCCAGACCCGTGGTATACCTTGTGAGAATTTGCGAGAGAGCTTTCACCTTTTCATAGCCCAAATCAATATTCTGCTCCCCTGCTACAGTGCCTATCAAATCTTCGCCAACCCTCTGGAAGTAATCCCTCGTGTGCTCGGTGAATCTCGTAGTGCTCGGCTTGTAGCCAAGCATGACCTTCCTCGCGAGCCCAAGAACCATGTACTCGTCCTCAGGGAGCTTGAACTCCGGCGGGACAATGTGATAGTACTTCTCGGTCTTGCGGGGTATTCTGTAAATCTCAACATCAGTGTCGCCCAGCAGAGTGTACTGGTCTATTAATTCTCCGTCGCTGGGCGGCCTTATCATGTACCTTGTGAGCGTGAAGTTCGGCATAATGGTCGGCGAGAACACCTCGCTGTAAGCCAGCCGGTCCCCTGGTCGTACCTGTCTAATAATTGGCAGTATTGCCTTTATCAGCTGGGTTTGCTCAAGGCTACTCTTTATTACGTCCAGCACATTGTTGATATAATTCTCATAGCAGGCCGCACACTTGTCAAATTTCACCGATTGTATGGTTGCGTCCGCGTCCTTGAGCTCGCGGAGAACGCTCATATACGCAGCGATTGGGTCGCGCCTCATCTTGTTAATCAGCAAGTCCTCAACGAATGCAAAGCGCTCGGTTGCGCAGCGGTCGCAGCCCGCAATGGTCTTCTTTGCTTTTGACAGAATGTTCTCCCCGCGGAGCAATCGGTCTATTGTCTCGGCAATTTCAACAAGAATTTTAGTTTGGTCCGGCGGATATTCATATTCGTAAGCCTCCGCGACCACTATGCGGTCAACATCCCTAACCTGGAGAATCGCGTCTATGACGCGGGACATTGTTTCCGGGTCATCCTCAATTGACGGGCTGTAAGGCACGCCAACCCAGTTGAACCGAATGACAGTCTGGTCTCCTTCTTTCTGCACTTCATATGAGCCGGGCTTCATCTCTGGCATAAATCAGAATAATGGGTTGAAGTATTTAAGTTTGTAGATGAAGAACAAAAACACTTATTAACCAACTCGCCATATCCCAATCAATGAGCTCTGGACAACAGCCACTGTCGCGCGAGGAAGTTCTGAATGAGTTAAGCTGGAGAGTCAACAGCCTTGACTCCAAAATCCGAATTAACGAGCAGAATATCCTCAACGAGCGCAAGCAAATCCAGCTCATCAACCGCAACTTCCTAGAGCTCAAGAAAGAACTCCGCGAACGCATAGACAATCTCATGCAGGATATGCGCGAAATCAAGGACAAGATTTCAAAGGTCAAAATACCTGCAAGGTCTGTACTCGCCCTTGGCGCATCCGCATCAGGCGCGGGAATGACCAAGGAGGACGCAAAGCGAATACTTGATCAAATCGTAAGCAAGGGGACAGGTGCATAATAATGGCAAATCCACTAAAGCGAAAAAAGGAAGAAGAATCAACCGCATTTGCTTCTCCCTTTGAGGGCAACCCGCCATTTGGCGACACTCCAAATGCATCGCCTTTTGAGGAAGAGCCCTCAGACAACACACCTGTAATGGCGAAGAGCGCTCCTATGGACATGCCAGGATACAAGGGCCCGCAGCCAAAGGATCCGCTTGACGAGATTTTCCCTCCAATGTATCCACAGAACCAGGGCGGAGACGCAGAATATCACCAGCAGGTCAAGGCAGAGGTCGGCCACGGCGGTGACAATTTCTTGGAGAATGATTATGGGGCAGCCGAGCAGGGCGAATACAACGAGGAATTGCCTTCTGAGCCAGACCCTTTCCAGGTCCAAGGTGAGTCTGAGTATGATGCACCGCCGCAGGAATACGCTCCTGAAGCTGAAATGAATCCGGCTCCAGAAGAAATGCCTCCAATGCCCGAGCAGGAATACGCGCCAGCGCCTGACTTTGAGCCAAAGCTTGAAGAGCTTGAGCACAAGCTGGATGAGCTCGCTGAGTCGCAGGAAAAAATAAAATTATCACTAACCTCTCTTGCGGACAACCTCAATCTTGACGACATTACATCCGAGCTTGACGAGATAAAATCCACAGTTGAGGCGCTCAACAGCCTGATGAACACTGCCCTGCCCGCGCTCATAACTGAACTAAGGGCAATGGCTCCAAAAAAGGTCTAGAGTTTTATCATAAACCAGAGCATCAGCAGTATTATTAGCATTACAAAAATTCCCAGCATTGCGCTCCAGCTATCATAAAAAAACTTGTAAAGAACTTGCTCACTCTTGATTATGAAATAAGCCAGCGATGCCGCGAACGCTGCAATCGCCGTGTTCATTACCGGGTCCTGCAGGCGAACCACAAACTTCATAACTATGACAATAAGCCCGAAGCAGAGCAGGAACAATGGTATGTCATAGAAAAGCATATGTTCAACTCCCCAGTAGCCATATGGTATGTAGTACATTTTAACCTGCAAACACCTTCCCCAATCGGAACCTAACGGTTCCGATACAGTTTGGAGCAAAGCTCCAAACGTACGACGCACTTCGTGCGTCTGTCCCTCCCATTGCGGCTCTTCGCTCTGAGAAGTCCGCGATTACACTTGTCACCCCGCAAACACCTTTCCTACAACAAGCACAACCATTCCGACACCCACAACCTGCATCACGTCAACCGGGATGGCCATTATGCCGCCCCCGCTAACTATGAACCATGCGAGCGAAGTTGCTATGCAAAGAACACCAATCGGCACGCCAGCGAGCTGCGCCAGCGGCTTGAAAACGAAAGCCATCGCGGTGTAAAGCAATCCAAATATTAGTAAGAAAAGCGGCACCTG
Organism: archaeon; assembly: GCA_043814055.1. Taxonomy (GTDB): domain Archaea; phylum Undinarchaeota; class Undinarchaeia; order Undinarchaeales; family JBDRKL01; genus JBDRKL01. The sequence goes on along the minus strand of JBDRKL010000007.1, from coordinate 40,305 downwards.
GTGCCCTACAAAATACTGCATTGCGGTTATTACTTCAACAGCCATTATCTCCCACCTATACATTTCCCGTGAAGAGCATAGTATTTAAGGGTTTTTGTTATTGAAGTTGATAGTCGGTAGTTTGTAGTAATAATAAACACTACCTACCACAAACTTTACCTTTTCACAAACCCAAGTGCAATTGAGTAAATCCCTTTCAGCATAACTGCTAATCCAACATAATAAGCCCAAGCAGTTGGAACTTTTGAAAACATGAATTGAATTGTTCCGCTCTGCCCAAGCCCCATCAGCACTAGCCCAACGAGCAGGTCAAACGAGGCGAGCAGAAACATGCTCATCCGCGTGCGGAGTACAAACATCCCTGCGAGCACGACAGACATTATGAAAACAATCAGAAAGGAAATCTCAAACATTTCACCACCCTTTCCCGAACGCGCCGTAGGCAACTGAGTACGCGCCCTTTATCATAATTGCCACGCCCAAATAAAACACAAACCAGTATGGAGCGCTGAAGAACATTGCTTCAAAACCATTTCTATATTGCAGGCTCAACATAAATAATCCTGCTATTAAATCCAAAGCGCCCATTACAATTAGAGATGGTATCATTATTTAGCGAGGAGTTTTTTGATATTATTTATAGTACCCTCTAAGTTAAGAATTACACCAGCAAGCGCTTGTCCTGCATCATTTAACTTATCCGGCACACTCGCATTGAGTACTCCCTTTGTTGCCTTATCAAGCTCTGCGTGATGCTTATTGAGTTCTGCAGCAATCCTGCCAAGTTCTTTTTCGTGTTTCATTTTAAAATCAGGATTTTTGCAGCACATATACAAATCAGCAATCGGAGCAACAACGTGCTTGTCATAACCCCCTAATATCCTATCAAAATTCTGAAGCAGAGATTCATATTCAGTACTTCTCATAGAACTATGGGTGGCTATAGAGTTATGCTTCTCTTCTATCTTGTTTCCAAAATATACCATTGTGTCAACATACTTCTTCAAAATGCTGTCTATTTGATTTGCCATTTTTATGCCCCCTGCTCCTCTGCTAGCTCTGCACTTGCAGGCATGGTCTGCTGCACGTTAAAAGGCTGTTGTTGGCCGCCTTGTAATCCTATAGGACGCTGAAGCCCTTCCTTAAAAACCCTCTCATAGAAGTCCCGGTCCTTGCTCGCCGGTGTTTTTTCTTTTATTTCATATCCCTCTTTTCTATATTTCTTCTTTAGTTCTTCAGCGGTTTTTACCTTGCTCAGTTGTTTCCTCGCTTCCCCAGAACCCTCGCTGCTCGATTTAGCCTGATGCACAAAGTGGAAGACTACACTGCCTAAAATCATTGTAATGATTAATCCCGCGACTAGTCCCCACATCCACTGTCCCATCACATCTGCATCTTCTGCAATGAATCCGCCTATGACTGTAAATACCATTATACCAATTATCATATATTTCCAAACCTTTGGATCAATCAATTTTGTATCATCAGCTTTTACGCCGCTGAAATGGTTTCCCGCTGCCATTACGCTTGGAAGACCCATCATAACGCCCATGAACATTCCAATCTGGAACGACATGTCATTTATGGTTGCGATGTCAAATGCTGCAAATACAGCACTCAGAATAAACAAAAACGATGCGCTTGCCGTACACGCAAGTAATATCTTTTTCATGGTTTTTTAATGAACCTCCACTTATTTAAGGCTTTCTTATTCCGCGCCCTCTCCAGCGCCCTTGAACTCGGTGCCCATTCCGTGGCGAGATATGCGTTTGCTCTCTATCTCTACACCCTCTGCCTTACACACCTCAGTCATCTCATCCGCTAGTGTATATAGTACTCCTGTTGGTGCATACACTCTTGAGAGAAACACAAGTGTCTTTATGATATGGTCTACTTTCGCAAGGTTCTCTTTGTGCGTTTTTATCAGTTCCAGGATTTTGTCCTTATCCTTCTGGTCAATGTCCTGGTCTCTCAGCCCTGCGCCAAGATAGTCAAGATACTTGTCCAACGCAACTCTGACTCTATAATAACCTGCATAGACTCTCGTGATTAGCACCATAGTCATCATAGACTTTCGGATATCTCCGTCAATTTCTGCGAGGTTTTTTTCAATTTCCTCATACGCCTTCACAGCCTCTTCTGCATTTGGAGTTTTCCCAGTGTCCTTCTCAAGTATTTTAGTGAATTTCTCTACCTGCGCAAGGTGCTTTTCTGCGTTTCCGATAACTGATACAAAATCGTGGTGATGAAATGCGACTGGCTTTGCAATCGCCTCGTGTACCTGACCCATAAACTCTTTTTCCTCTGCGATGAATTCCTCTATTTTCTTGTAAGCCGTTTCAAGATTATTAACATGCTTTTCGCTAAGTTCGTGGAACTCGCCGTTCTGCGCCGCTTCACTGTATGGCTGATATTGTTTGTTAAGTTCTTCGTCTGCCATTTTTTTAGTCCTCCTTACCCAGGGCTTCCGGATGGGAGCCTCAGTTTTAATCCCAATCTTTTATTTCTTCGTCTTCGTTGGTATCAGATGGTTTGCTTCCCTCTTCCCCTGCCTTTTCACTGGTTCGCCTCTCCCTGCGGGTTGAAGTATAATTCTCCACCTTAGCGTCCCACATCATTTCAACCTCAAGCTCTTTTGCCAATTTTATCAGCAAGTGATGAAGCTCTTTGAGCCCTTCCAGCTGTTTTGCGTGTGACTTGTAACCCTCACTTTTCTTGTCCTCCATATCAGCCATAATATTCTTTGTGTGTTTCTCTCCATACCTGACAATTGTGGCAAGTTCCAGTATTACCTTTTCTTCATTTTCCCCGATTTCCATCCTCCTGGCGGTTATGTCTGATATCTTCTTGGAAATTTTCCGCGCAGACTGGTGTAAAAGCGTGAATTCACTGCTGAGCGCTGTGTCTTTCATTTTGTTCAGCCTCTTCTCCGCGCGCTTAAATGCTATCTCGCCGGTCTCCAAATCCTTTATTGTCTTCTGGTTTGCACCAGCCGTTGAGCTTTCAGTGTAAACCTCTTTGAGTTCTTTGACTATGTCAACGTGGCTCCTTTTGGATTGTTCAAGCGCACCTCTAAGGTATGCCAGAATTTCACCTTTCTTGAGAAGGTCAAATATCTTGACAATGGTTGCTTTCTCTTCCTGCTCCATTCCCCTTGCCGCGTTCATTGCACGTCTCTCTTTCTTGCCGGCCCTGTGCTTGGTGTCTTCCAGGAACTCATCCTCAGCAACTTCCGGGCTCTTCTTGTATTTTTCAATGTAAATATAAATGTTTATTATTAACACAGTAACGCCCCATAGAACTATGAAGCTCATCCCCATGGTTATCAGACCAATTGGAAGGTCAACATATTCTGATATCATCATCATGATAAGTACTATTGCGAAAATTCCTGCGCGAAGGTTTGGTCCGCCAAACTTAGCGTCTATTCCTGCTTCTTCCATCTTCTTTGAGAAGTGCCTGTCAACTAGCCAGTAACAAAGAACCATTATCCAAATAAACCATATGTAACCCATTGCCTTGCTTGAGATCGAATTCATAGGATTGCTTGGGTCTAAAATCCAGGCTGCAAAAGCCGCGTTAACAAGAGTAAGTAGAGAAATTAGTACTGTGCCCAGGAAGAGCTTTGTTTTCATACTCTAGAAGTAGTGCTCTCTCTATATAAATATAATTATTAGAATACAAACAAATCTTCGTTCTGAATTACTTTCAAAGCTCCAGTTCCTACAGCTCCATCAATCAACCCATGTGAGTATTCCTCTGGCAGCAACCTTTTTCTTTGCAATTTGTCCAAAAACGTTGACGAAAAACTGCCTCGCATCAGCTCGGCTTTAGAATACAAACAAGTCCTCGTTTTGAATTACTCTTAGTGCTCCAGTCCCAACTCCGCCATCCAAAAGCCCATGTGAGTATTCCTCCGCTGCCATCGCCTTCTCCAGGTCGCCCTTTTCAAAGAAGTGAATTGCATCCTCAAGGTAGCGCGTGGCCATATCCAAGACCCTCTGCCCGCCTTCTTCAACAATCTCAACGCTCACCAGGGCTGTCTCGGTTTTTTTCAAGAGCCCAAGGACATAATCTTCAGTTAGTTCCATTTAAATCACCACCAATAATCTCCTTTATTTTTGAAATAAATTTTGTTGTCCAGTTAATCGCTTGCTGTGCTTCTTCTTCTGACACAATTTCTGCCTGTTCATAAACTGCTTTATGGCGTTTTTTCCTCAGCCGATCAAAATGAGTGCTGAACTCATGAAGTTCCTCAAGTGTGTCCACAAACAAAGAAACAGAAACGTGTCTGTATGCTCCTGCTGGTCTGTAGCCCTTTGAAAACATAAGAGAACGTCCTGCCTGTAGCATGGAATTATATGCTATTGCTAGTGTCCAGTCGTACTGCCCCCCCTCCCAATTCTCCTTTGCAGCTTCCAAGTCCCGCTCGGCTATTTTCAAAGCCCGCTTTGTGAGTTCTTTGTCAACTCCTATTTCTTCTATATAATTATCACTTAATAGCTTCTCTAAATTCATTCTCGTCTCCTGCCAGCATTATCATTGACTTTTCCTTTATATCCCTCAAAAGATGATGACCTTCTCTGGCTCTTTTCTCAAACTCTTTTCTATTCCAGAGTATATAATTTATTTCTCTCTTCAAGCTCTTCTCGCATTCTCTCACTGTCTTGACTAAAGCATTCTCGTTTATATCTCCCACTATGAGCAAATCCACGTCACTGTCTTTTCTTTCTTCGCCTGCTGCAAAGCTTCCAAAAATCAAAGCATGAGTTATTTCATAATTCTTCAACCGTGTTCTCAAAAAATTGCCCAAACTGTCCGTTTTCAAAAAAATGTTTTTGATATCTTCATATATCGGAGCATTTTTGTTAATGCTATAAAAAGTGAGCTTTCCAACTTTCTTCCTTTCAACCAGATTTAATGACTCAAGATTTTCAAGCTCCTTGCTGGTCTGTATTGGAGCAGTTCCTGTGGTTCTAGCAAGGTCACTAAGGTAGAAATCTCCTTGCGGATTGAACAGGAGTTCTTTTAGTATCTCCACCCTACTACCTGATGTAAATAATTTCTTTAACATTTTATATAAAATGTATATGAACCTATATAAATAGTTTATGATTCAAATAGTGTCAATATGTTCTCTTCACAGACTGTCTCGTTTTTTTTCAAGAGCCCAAGGACATAATCTTCAGTTAGTTCCATAGTTAAAGAACATCAGTTTCATCTTTGATGCTACTATACTTAATCTACATAAATACTCTTGATGTATAGTTCATCTAGATAGCTACAAGAGTCCCCAGTATCCCACATATCCTTCTTTGCAGTGCCAACTATTTTACCTCTTACTGCATCAATATTTACATAGTCTAACGACACATCTACACAACCTTTATTATGTCTTCCAGTAATCCACTTGTCAGCTATTTTAATCCACTCATCTCCCCCCTTCTCTTTGTAGTAAAATCTTACTTTAGCTTTGTCAACACAAGCCCAGTTCTCTCCACCAATAACACCACATACTGTCATCTTAACCGCGGGTCTTGGAATTTTAACTATATCATATTTACCGCTTAGGCCACGCAGCCAAATTTGGCCATCCCAGATTGTTCGTTCCGCAGGACAAGTAGTACCGCAATGGCCGTTCTTCTCCTCATTACCAGTATTCATATTTACATAACACATAGTACATTTAGCAGGAGTTCCTTCACCGGAACCATATTGCTTAGGCACTGTTACAACTGTTTTTTTGCAAGTACAGGAAGCTCCAGAATTTGAGGATATGGTCATGCCTTTCTTAGTGCACCAGGCAGTACAACAGTTCTTGCTGGTGGCTGATTGTGAAGAAGTGCATACGGATGTTCCAAGATTCTTGCCGCAATAGTTGAAACCATTGCCGCTAGCATATTTGTATTTGTCATTGCACCCGTTGGATTTTGTCGGGTTTCCTACAATGGCATAATAGTATTTGCTTCCACTTTTGTAATAGCAGCAAGTATACGCTGTGGTCTCTGTTGTACTAGCAGTTACTTGTCCAGTTATGCTAGTGTCTGTGTCGGAATTATCCATATTATAATCTGTTCCGCTCAAAAGTCCGGCGATAATTAATAGTCCTAGTGCTGCAATCAAAAGTGTTTGGTTCATTCTGTCATTACCTCAAATTTACTACACTTTTATGGTTTATAAAGTTACCTTTTTTTTAATTATGCAAAATTTATGCCTTGAACAACTCCAACGCCTCCGCCTCCCTAAAATGCAACTTCCCCGGCTCCGGCTGCTCCCGGAGGTAGAGCAGGGGGCATTCGCTCGCTTTGCTCGCGAAGCCCCTTTTTGTAATTATTTCCATAGTGCTAACGCCTCCTCACTCCGCCTGCTTGCGGAGGTAAAGCGAGGGCGTTCGGCTTCGCCGAAGCCCTGTTTTGTAATCATTCCCATAATTCCAACGCCTCCTCCTCCCTAAAATGCAGTTTCCCCGGAACTATAATCGTGTGCAGCGGCCCGCCAAAGTCCATTTTAACTAATTTGCTCACAGGTCCATATTTAACTTTCGGCTTAGCAGAACCGGCCCGCGCAACCACAACAATCTTTGTGTCCGGCTTGAAAACTCCCTCCTTGTTTTTCTTCTCCAGCTCAAGCAGAACTTTCATCCCCTCATTCGCAGTCATGTATTTTGTATTCTGAATATCAAGCAGAACCAAAGTGTGCAATCCAACGCCCTTATTATATTTTATAACATCATAATGGCTCCGCACTGGGAATTTCTCATCCGGGAAAGTCAGCGTAGTTGCCCTTCCAAACTTATAAATCTGCAATCCAGCCAAGCCTGAAGCAACTGTGTAAATTGAAGTCCCTGGTATTACCCGCACAGAGACTTTCGCCTTCTTCGCCTCAATCAAAAAGTCCGCGTGCGTTGTCGCAGCCATTGCGTCGCCAACAATCAAAAGCCCGATTTTCTTTTTCTTCGCCTCAGCAATCAGCCATTTTGAATCCTCAACTCTCTCCCGCGGCAGAATCTCAATCTTCTTCCCAATCTTCTGCTCAAGTTTTGTTGCACTACAACCAAACAAGCGCGACGTATACTGTTCTGAATAAAGTTTTGAACACTTCTTCGCTTCTTTCAGCGCTTCAAGTGTCATTGATTTTTCGTTCCAAAGCCCGAGTGAGATTAGTGTTAGGGTCATTAAGCATTACTCCTAATTCACTTCTCTACATTAGAATACTTAAACTTATGCCGGTCCCCGTTGCCATTTGCCTGCAAAGGCTCGTAGCTGTCAAGAACTGCCTTGAGCATGCCAAGTATGAGCGGTCCAAGTATGAAACCAGGCAGCCCAAAGAACATTGGTCCGCCTATGAAACCCAGGAGCATCACCCCTGGATGCACCCTTGCCTTCTTCCCGGCAATCTTTGGCATAAGCCAGAGCCCGAGTATCTGCAAAATAAGGCCGAAACCTAGCACGGACACCATCATCACGTAGTCGTCTTGCAAATATTCATAAACCGTGAGCGGAACATAAGCCAGCCACATCCCAAGCACTGGGAGTAGCGCGGCAAGGAACACGACAAGCCCAAGCAGTATTGCATACTCATAGCCAAGCAGCCAGAACCCAACGATGCCAAGCGCTCCAAGCAGTATCGCGGTTCCAAAGTAGCCAAAGAGTATGGCTTTTAACATTGTTTCAACGGACTTAATAAGCCGAAGCTGCCCGTTCGCGTTTGCTATCTTTTCCGCGTACGCCTTTATCTTGTCTCCGTCCCTTAGGAAATAAAAGACCAGCACTATCATAATGAAGAATTGCACGAAGAACAGCGGAGTTGCCAGCACAAGGCCTGATGCCATTGCAAGGCTCTTCTGCCAGGCAAGCGCGCCGAACTGCGAAATAATATGCGCGCCATATTCGCCAGCCGGCGCTGTGATTTCTGCAAGCCCGCTCTGCGCCATTACGCTTATGCCTGCCGTGTTCTGCAGAATTGATTTTATCACAAAGACGAAAGGCGCTATTATGAAACCAAAAACAAGAGCCGTGATTATGAAAGCGGAAGCGGTTCTGCTTTTTATCCCCCACTTGAGCCCTCTATAAAATGGCATTGCGAGAAACGCAACCAGAACAGCAAACACAATGGGCGCGAGCAAGTTATAAACAACAGCCAAGCCAAGCAGTGCGGCAATCATCATAATTCCATATCTTATTTCCATACCCTAAACTAATTCAGTATATTATATATCTATTTCGCCGGGCTGCAAAACCCCATCCTCGGTTATGAACCTGTGAATGCGCTCTGCCGGGGTAATGTCAAAAACAGGGTTCCTTATTTTGACATTAGGCAGCTGGTCTCTTCTTATTATCTCATCCGCAGGCCTCTCCTCAATCTCAACCTCATCTGCGGTTCTGGAGCTGTCAAACTTCAAGGTCTCGGTCGCGACATAGAACGGAATCTTGAGCTTCTGCGCGACAATCGCGAGCTGAGAAGTCCCAATCTTGTTCACCACGCTCTTCTCCTTCGTCACTGTGTCCGCTCCGACAAGAACCAGGTCAATTCCCTGCTGCATAAATCTAGTCGCGGCAGAGTCAACAATCAGCCGCGTTGGAATCCCATAATTTGAAAGCTCTGAAGCTGAGACATAACCCTGCCCCCACGGTCTGGTCTCAGTGCAGTAAACCTCAAACCTTTTGCCGTTGCGCCACGCCTGCTTGAGCACAGCCATCACAGTACTGGAGTGGCAGTGTATCAAAATATTCATCCCATCCTTCACTTCTACTGCTCCAAACTTGCCGATAATATCAACGGACTCAGTGATTTCCTTGACAAGCGCCCTTCCAATCCTGAGCGCTTCCTTCTTGAGCTTCGGCGGCTCAGCCTCAATCTCGGAAACCTTTGCAACGTACTCGCGCACTGCGTTAGGCAGCGCGACAGCGCTCGGCCTTGAGTCAATCAGGATGCTCGCTGCTTCTTCCAATTTTGCAATAAATTCCTTGCGCGTTTTTGCCTTTGAGCTCTTGATGAAGTGTTCCATCGCCTGAGCTGCGGCGAGCGAGATGCTCACTGCTCCCTGGATTTTCATCTCTTTTATTCTCTTCGCGGTTTCGCGGACTTTTGACAGCGGCATTATAGCTCCTTATAATATACTGGTTTATTGTCTTTTTCCCTGAGTAGTGTAAATCCCATTTTTTTGAAAAAACCCGGGGAGTCAGTTCCCTGCAGTTTTGAAGTTGTTATTGAAGCAACCCCTACTTTCTTGCAGAGCTCTTCAAAAGTCTTGTAGGAAATCCTGCCAATTCCCTGCCTGCGGTTTTTTGACACCATTCTAATTATCTCCACCTGCGGAAATTTGGTTTTCTTGTATTCTTTCCCAAATTCCGGCTTGTATTTCATTGCGAGCATATATGTCAATCCGCCCAACAGCTCTCCGGTGTGGTTCACCACTATGACAGCATTTCTTTCCCCTTTAACAATATTCCTTCCATGCTCCCGCGTGGAGTCATATTCAGCGAACAGATTCTTTAAAATTGGATTGCCGGCATAATCCCCATTGCAGACAATCAGTTCTTTCTCATAATGAAATATTGTGTAGCCATCAAAATGGTCTGCTGTCTCTGCTTTTTCATTCAGCCTGTTCCACAAGATAACGCCATCGTCTTCTGCAAAATAAAAAATATCACTGTTGCGGAGGAACCAGTCTATCCCCTTTGTTTTAATCCGCTCCTGCACAAGCTCCCTGTCCTCTGCGGGCATTTCCCTAAATCTTTTCATATTTTATACCTCAGCACAGCTGCGACCCCGCCGAGCCCTTCAAGCTGTTTACCCAGGTCGTGCTCAGCGCTCACGAGTAAAATCTCGCCCTTTATTGCGTCAACTGCCCTAATTAATTCGTCAAGCTCCTTTTTACCTTTTATCTTTTCAATCTTTAGGGTTGAATTTGAAACAAGCAGAACCTTAATCGCCCCCAAGCCACACGCCCTCTTTGTCTCCGCATAACCATAAGTGGCGAGCCCATCCTTGTGAATTTCAGCCATCAGCTCGTTCATCGCTGTGACTTCTTTCTGAATCTTGGTCTCCTTCACGACCTTGTCAATTATCCCGCGGTTCACAATCTCCTGGAGCCCTTTTTCCCCGCCTGTTGAAACTGAGTCAACCACGACTTTCTTTGCAATCGGCGACCTCGTCTCCTGCAAATACTTAAAGAGCTCGTCCTTTGTGAACCCAGGGCCTGCAATCACAATCCGGTCCACTTCCTTTTCCTGCTCAAGCGCTTCCTTAACTTTTGCAAAGAACTGCTTGGTCTCCATCTCGCGCTCTTTAATTTCATCTTTCCCAGCAATCCCCTGCGATACTTGTCCCCCCATCCTGACCCCGTAATTCCTCAAAAACCCAATCGCAGCGGTGCCGTCCTCTACTGCGACGAGCATAACTTTGCTCTTTATCACTTTCGTCGCGTCCTCTACTTTTTTCAAGTCCGCTGGAGTCCACTCCTCTTTTTGAATTGTCAGTGTCAACCCGGAGTGCAGGTTCAGGGTGTGAAAATCACCAGTAGGGATATCTTCAGGTCCTGAGACAATTTTTCCAGTAACTCGCAGGCGGTCAACGTTCTCGTCAAACTCAACAGAATCAACCTCAACTCCCAGCGTAACAGTCTCCTTGTCCGCGCGCTCCGCGCGCTTAACATCCCTGCTGGTCTCTATCCTGCGCTGGGTTTTTGAACTAACAATATCCCCCTTCGCGAGGATTTCGTCAAGGTACCACAGGTCGTCCGCAACCTCAAGCCGAAGGACCAATTTCCCTTCTTTCAAGTTGCGCTTAATCAGCTTCATATAATATATTTATATTAGAAGCGTTTTAATAAGTATTGTTAAATATGGGTTTAGTCACAAACGCACAAAAACGGGCACGTCATTGGATAGATGCTAAGAAAAAAGAAAGAGGGCATTCTAAAAACCTTCCTGCATATTCTGGAACTTCACGAGGCAGAAAAAATATCCACCAGCATCGCAAAACCCTTGTTACTCACGCCCACAGCGCCCACCCGAATGTTGGAAAGGCAATAAAAAAGCACGTGCGCGACCTTGAAATCAACAAGGCAGAGCTTAAGCACATAGAACTTCTTGATGGGGTGGAAGATCACCAGCGTCTTATTGAAATTATTGAAGCTATAGCCCAAATTGAGGAAGATCTCATAGAACTTGACGAACAGCTTCTCTACAGTGTGCGCGAACTTTCTCACGACGCAAGAAAAACATTATCACTTTCATTCAACCTCAAGAAGGAGGACGTGAACCAGCTCGGAACGTGGCTCAAGAACTCAATCGCCAAGGAAGTTGAAATCAATCTCCCGCACAAGTTCTCGCTAGCGATGGAGCGCATAGAAGATGCATTTAGTGAAATGGTTAAATTTGAAAGACAGCAGACCGACGAAGTTCTCAGAAGCGAGCTCATAACCGCAATCCGCAACATGCGTGAAAATCTTTCAGAATTCATGGAGTACCTGAATAAGGACATTCAGAAAATCTACAACGCCCGAATAAAAGCGTACTTCAATCTTGTCCACTGGTGCCACAGCAAGGGATGGAGCCAACATGAAATTCATTTCAGGGTAAACCTGCACCACGCAGAGAACAAGAGGGAATTCTACAACGAGCTTTACAATGACCATCTCAAGAAGATAAACAAGATAGTGCGTGAGGTGAAATCGTAATGGCCATTAGCGCAAACTTCGGCATGATGATGTTCACGGTTTTATTTATCATTTATCTTGCTGGCATAGCCCTCTCAATATTTGGAAAGGGCAAGGACTACACGAAGATTATCATAATAGTATTTGGGGCAATTTCTCTTGTAATAGGCGTCATGGGTGATGTCATACTCCAGGGTGTAATCATCGGGCTTGTAATATTTTCCCTGTTACTTCTCCGGGGCATTGTAGAATCCATTTTATCACTTTTCATAGGCCCGCTTGCTACCATTATCCCGAAATTAAAGGACCCCACGATAAAGAAGGCTCTAACAAACATGTATGTCATCGGCGTTGCATATATGTTCGCAGTGATTATTGTATTCGTGAGCCTGCCAACATGGCTCCAGATTTTAATTATTGTTCTCATAATCATCATAGCAATAATCCTCGCTCTAACTGCTCCAGTCTGGGGTCCTGCAATAGGTGCTGCTGGCGGTGGACTTGCCGCAGGCGCGGAAGGAGTTATGGCAGGTGGAGCTGAATTCGCTGAAATGGGTGAACTTGGTATGGGAGAAGGCGAGTTCGGCCAGCTTGGGCAGATAATGACTCAAGTGGCGGGGAGCAGGAATGTCCCAGCCGCCGGAGCCGCTGCCATGGGCGCAGCAGGAGCTGCCAATGTAACTGAAGCAGCAAACGAAACCGCTGACCTCCAAATTGCAAAAGAGGGGATGGATGAAGCAACCGCAAAGTTGAACGCACTGCTCACAAGTGGTCGCCCTGACCCTGAAACAGACCTTAGTGCGGCAACCGACTGGGACAGGAAGGTTGCAGACGCAGAGAGCAAAAAAGACAAGGCTAGTAAAGACTGGGCGAACCACGTAAAGGCAACTAGCAAAATTGCAACCGGCAAGGCAGTCTCTGGGATGAAAAAATGGATGCCAGTTATGATGTTCTTGTTCTTCACGTTCCTCGCGCTTGTTTATTTTACAAAGAGCAGGACAGTATCAATATTCTTTACGCTCCTATTCGCAGGTCCGTGTTCATACTTGTTCATCAGCGGTTACAAGATGGGCTCAAAAGGCAAAATGATATTCTCGGTGATATTGCTGATAATTCTCATTGGCGCGCTAGTGTTCTTCTGGCAGAATTCAGCCATACAAAGCGGACTAAAAATCACAATAGAGCAGAACCTGCTTGGCTGGCTGAACGAGTTCCTTGATATAATAACAGCCGCGTTCTGGAACTTCATAGCTATGGTAATACCGCAAGACATAATGGGGGTTCCTGTTCAAAACCCAATGAAGTTCCGTTCTTGCTATCCATTCTGCACGTCGCCCACGGGCGAGGACACAGGATGGCACGGCCTTGAAATAACCAAGATGGCACTCATCCCTGCAATAGTTTACGATTATCAGACGTTCAGCATTGTTGTTGAGTACACAAACCTTGGAACCGTTGAGGCAGAGTTCATCCCGCCAAGCTATCCTGAACTGAAGGAATCTGAGGAATGTGTGCTTGACATAAGCCTGGGCAGTTTAATGAATTTTGTAGAGGATGCTGGCAGTGGTAATCTAGATGCACTTTCAATCTGCACGTTGGACGACCTTCTTAGACAAACAAAAATAGACCCATACTTGGCAGGCGGTTGCAGGGCAGAATGGAATGAAACTGGCAAATGCACGCTTAAACCACAAGACACACTCAGAGTTGTATGGTATGGCCTAGAGGTAAAGGGGGAAAGTAATATGCTTGATTACGGCGACATCCAGCAGCCAGAGATTGAGCTAGTTATCCCTTACAAGTACCAGCCAGCGACAGACCTGATAGGCCAGATGGTTGTCTCAAGCCTTGAGACCCAAGTGGCCTCAGAGGAGATAAGCAAAATAGAAAGAATTTCAAACAAGATTTCAGAGAGCTACTCTCCAGTCGGTCCGCTTATGCTCGCGATGGGCACTGCGGAAGATGAAGTGATAGATGGGATACCAACGCTTTTCATGGTACAGTTTGCGAACAAGGGCAAGGGGGAAGTCAGGGATGTTGACGATACAGGACGATCGCGCGAGTGGTATTTAGACACGGATGGAGTGATAAAATACGGCGACCCATATAAAATTGGAATTAAAAAGGAGAACCTCCGGCTCTACATGCCTCCTGGATTCACAATAATGGATTCAAAAACATGCGACTTTAAGATAGAGGGCAAGGTAAGCGGGGACTCCGCCAGTGATACTTCCTATCCAACAGCAGCTTCAGGGTTCCACCCCGGTCCTGGCTTTACAAATTACACAGTTCTTATGCCAAAGGAGGATGTCCCGTCACTAGAGAAATCTCTCAATCCATTTGAAACTCCTGTGCTCGCCTGCGTGCTCTACCCCCCTCCAAGCAGCCTTGAAGCGTACACATTCAAGGTACGCCTGAGCGAGTACGGCTATGTTGAAAAGCGCTCGGTGAACATCCAGTTAATCGGCACAGACCTTGAGGTTGTTGAGTCTGGTGAAGGGGGTTCAGGCGATGACTCTGGTTCAGGTTCAGACGGAGGTTCAAGCCCAGGGGAATCTTATTTAATTGATTCGGATGGCGACGGCTACAGCGACGGGCTTGAGGCTGACTGGGACTCAAATCCAGATTCAACCAATTCAATTCCAGAAAAGGTATCCGTTAAAACCGCCAGCAGAAACAGAGATGACTGTCACGGAACCACCTACTGCCCATCTGAACGAGAGATTAACTACGGCGGCGACGGCAATACCATAGACTACATAGAAAAAGTGAAAGTATGCGGAGCGCGTGGCGGTGAATCCGGCTGCTGTGATGAGGCAAAAATGAAGTTCACAATAAAAACAGGGGATGGGGATGAAATTGAAATCGGCAGCGAATGGGGCTCATCCGGCTCATCCAAATGCGTTTCAAAAGAATTCATACCTGCTATAGAAGTTGACTGGGTTAAGGGAAAAATTGTGGAGGTCAGGGGTTGCGGCTTCGGCAACGTGTATTCAGCGTGCAATTACCTTGATGACCTCAGTTATGAACTAACCCGTAGAGTTGTGCCTGCAAAGGATATGGAAACTGAAGATGGCTCAGATTCTGGTGGTGACCAAACTTACTACGGCTGCTGCTATGCCATGGATTCAAAGGAATACAAGTACTATTCAATCATAAAAAGCACCAAGCAAAGCAACAACATTTGCAGCATATCCGGAACCTACAAGACTCCTGCAGAGTCAAACAGCTTTGCGCCGTGCTACGGAAACACCGGCGGGATATGTGGTGAATTTTCAACAAGCGAGGAGTGCTGCGAGGCCTGGTGCGGCTCAAAGACCCAATCCTATGTTGCCACGGATGGCTACATATGCACCTGCTCAGAATAAATATATAAACAACAACCCCTACCTAATAATAACCTAATCTCGGAGGATTAAAAATGAATAAAACAAAATATGGAAACGCACTTCTTATAGCACTATTAATCGCTGTGGTTGCGGTCTCTGGCTGCATCAGCGGTGGTGATGGGAGCCTCTCGTCAGGAGGAACTGGCGACGACGCACTTGACATATATATTGACACTGAGGGTCGCGACATTTTTGACTCTCTGGATTCATTCATAATAACCATTGACGCGGAAAACATCGGCGAGTTTAACGCTGAAAACGTTGAAGCGCACCTGCAGGGCTACGATGGAATAATATATTCAACAGACAGCAGCGCACGGCTTTCAGACTTCAAGCCGCTTACTCCAAACACGCTTGACAGGCCGGACAGCACGAACGACGTGCCTGGCGGAACAGGCGATGTTGACTGGGACGTGAGGGCTCCTTACCTTTCAAACGAGGCGCCTGATGTTGATATTTACCTTGTTGGTGAAATCATGTATGATTACAAGTCTCTAGCTACCAGAACAGTCGCAATCGCGACTGCTGAGGAAGTTGAAAAACTGGAGCAGAGAGGGGAGAGTATCCCTATAGAGTCTGGCACAGACGCGCTCAACGGCCCAATAGGCATAGAAGTTGAAAGCGACACTGACTACGTTCGCTTGACATCTGCAAAGCAGGACTTCCGCCTAAAGATTTCACTTTTCAATGACGGCTCAGGAACTGTTTACAACAGGTACGCGTCTGACAAG
This sequence comes from archaeon, assembly GCA_043814055.1. Taxonomy (GTDB): domain Archaea; phylum Undinarchaeota; class Undinarchaeia; order Undinarchaeales; family JBDRKL01; genus JBDRKL01. The sequence continues at coordinate 24,523 of JBDRKL010000007.1, read as the reverse complement.
AACAAGAAGGCTGATTACCTAACAAAAATCGTGATGAAAGTTCCGGCTGGGCTTGATGTTGACGAGGCAAACTGCGACTTTGAGCTTGAGTCCCCAAGCGGCGGCAGCCGAATAGACTCCGAGAAGACCCTTGTGATAGAAGAGGGCAGCAAGAACGAGGACAAGCTCAGGATGACCCAGGGCGGCTTCCAGCGCGACCTGAACTGCAAACTAACAGCTTACTCAGATAAGGTCGGCGGGTTCAACACATACAGAATCCCAATTACAGCCGAGTACACATACCTGCAGTCTGTTTCCAAGGACATAACCGTGATAGGCACTGACGCAGCGCCAGTCAAGGTAAGCATACAGGAGCCAACCCGCAGCAATGTTGACACCTGGGAATACAACAAGAACCACGATGTTTGGTTCACCCTTAGCTACCAGGCCGATGCTGTAGAAGAGGCAGACCTCAAGATTGAAAACGTTAAGGTTGAGATAGGCGGCGAGCCAGTCAAGAAGGTTGTCAAGGTTGAATGGGACGAGGATGAGGAAATGTACCTCGCAGTCGTTACTGCTCCAGACCTGGTTGACGGCTTGTATGACCTTGAACTTGAGGTTACGTACTCTGCTGAGACCGCGGTTGACGTGGAATCAAGCGCAGTTGAATACCAATAAATAAAATGAATAAACACATAATCGCACTGGCACTTTTTTCAGTGCTGGTGCTCTCCGGATGCATTGAAGGCAGTGATGACTCTTATGCAGAGGGTGCAGGCCCTGGCGTTGTGATAACTGAGCTAAGGTCTGACTTCTCAAACATAGACGCCGGTGAGCCAATCACGATTATGATGTCATTTGAGAATGTCGGCGACTATAAGGCAACTGAAGTAAAGGGCGAACTTATTCGCAAGGGCGCATTCAAGAATATAGAACCAACTTACACCGGTCCAATAACCCTTGAAAGACCGCTGGAAACAACCTACTCAGGCGATGAGTTCTTCTGGGACATGGAAGCCCCGGTGATAACCCAAATCAGGACAGAAGAAGTCCAGGGAAGGCTGATTTATGACTACCAGACAGAGGCCTACGCAACGATTAATTTTGTTCCGCGCGAAATGCTGAGGGAGCAGGGCTTGGAGGCATTCCCGCTTGACTCAATATCAAGCTACGGCCCGATTGAAATTGACATAGTTGCCAGCCAGCCAGTGACGCTCAGGGATGGCGACGCGAAGTCCGCTATTGACGCAAATTACCGGGAATACCAGGTCCGCGTAAATGTTCTTCTTGACAATGTGGGCTCCGGCAGGGCTGAAACCAAGGACACAACAATCGGGGTTGACTATTGCAAGATAAGCACAAAGCCGTACACAGACTGCCTTGATTCTGTCACGCTGGAAGCGTATGGCGGCGGGTGCGCGTTCGTCAAGGACGCCAGCATAGTTACTGCAGCATCTTTCACAAAGGAGGAACAGGGCATTAGGCTTATACAGGGCCAGGAAGGCAGATGGTCTGTCCCAATAACCTTCGCAATACAGGACATTAACGCTGCAACATCCTGCCAGCTAAAGGTTACAGCGAAGTACACATACCGCGTTGACAGCAAAGTGCTTCCAATAACCATAAGCCCAATTGATTAAAAATGAGACTAGGACTAAAAACAACAATTCTATTGCTTATTCTAGTCAACTTATTTTCAGGTTGCATCTCCTCAGGAGACACTGGTAATCTAGAGCCAAACCCTGAAATGGGGCGCACATACGGCTTGATAATAACTGGTTTTTCCTCAAGAGCGTCTGTTGACGAGTTGGACACAGTTGACATAGATTTGTACGTGCAGAACATCGGAGACGCAGACGCGAGGAGCATAGAGGCGCAACTATTCCAAAAAGAGGGCTTCTCAGTTGTTGAGAACATCAAGAAGTACAGCAGACTGTTTGCGCCGGATGAAGCGCTTGGAATGGAGGGTGAAATTTTCTCGCCGTTCTGGGTTGCAACCGCTCCAGGCGTGGCTCAGGATGAAATAAAATCCCTCAAAGCCCGCGTAACCTATACTTACAACAGCACGGCAACCACTAATGTTTACCTGGTTAGCAAGGAGGACATGGACGAAAAAGGCGAGAGCTCCTTTGCAACCTACTCAACCTCTTCTCAGGCTCCAATTACTGTTTCAATCGTTTCACTCCCCGCACTAAAGGTGCGCAGCGGCAATGTAAATGTCCCGATTGACATGTCAATCAGGAACACAGGAACCGGAGTGGTTGTGGACGATCAAATAACCGGCTTCTCAATGAGCGTGAACGGAGACAAATTAGAAAAGGACACGCTTGCAAACTGCAGCGGGCTCAACTCTGACAAGGAGTCCATAACCCTCTTTGGCAATGCAGGCGAGCGCGCGGTCAAGTGCGACATTCCATTGACATTCACGGGCCAGTCCCAGTCCTACATAATTGAAGTCACCATAAAATATAGGTACTACATTGACACAGCCCCGCTTGCAATACTAGTTGAGAATGACCCGCTCCAGAGCGAGGGCGATTACGCGGATTACGAGGATGAGCGCGAAAGGAAAAAGAGCACAATCACGTTCAAGAATGGCAAGGAAGAGTATGACTTTGACAAAGGCGTGCTTGGCGCGTGGTACAATGTGGATGGCGGCGATGTTTCTGCCCGCGAATTTGGGTACAGCACATTCACAATCTCGTCCGAAAATGAAGCAGGCATAAGTGCCAGTGACAATTGCAACGCAGTATCTGAATATAATATGCTAAAATTCTATACTGCGAGAGAAAACGATATTTATTGCATTATAACGGACAAGGGCGCCCTAATCCAGCTTGAAGTTCTTAACGTGTCAAGTGATGAGGCTAATGTTTACTGGGAAAAAGTTGGAACCCGATATGCTGGCCCAACCTACGTCTGCTGTGAGAATGATGCTGGCAACAGCGCATTAATCAAGAACGGCGGAAACGAGGGGTGCCAGCTTGAGGATGCTGAGGATGATACCTACGATCAGCAGGCCCAGCAGTTCAAGTTCTGCCGCGACAATATGGATGAAGGTGTTTGTGCCTCAAACACCATAGACAACGGAGAGTGCTGCAAGAGCTTCTGCGAGTCCAAGGGCAAGTACATATTTGGTGACAGCGGCGACGTGGATATATATTGCACGTGCAGCGAGTGATACTTATATAAACATTCAAGTGAAATATCACAATCATGAAAAGCGCAATCCTCCCTGTATTCGCAATGCTACTTGTACTACTCACTTCCGGCTGCATATCCGCCGGAGAAGCTATACCAATTGTTGCTGGCTCAGGGGTGGGATTTACCCAATTCTATCCGGTTGCCCCTGAAGTATACGAGGGCAATGACATAAACCTGTACATGCAGATTCAGAACAACGGATACTTCACGGCGAAGGATGTTAATTTCCAGATGTACAGCTGTGGCGCGCTCCGCAATTTCACATACAAGAACATAAATGAAGAGAAGGCGTGCAACGACATAATGGAGTTTGACTTAGCACTGGACCCGCCAGACCGCGAACTTGGCATTGCTGGCGAGATGGCCGAGGCAGAGCTTGCATTCCACACAACTAACCTGAACTTCCCAGCCGGCCGCTCAGTTCACACAATTTATACCCGGCTTGAATATGGTTATGAAGCAGTCGCAACCCGTGACATAGTTCTCACATCCTTTGACAACTGGCGCGAGAAGAACGGCGTCCTGGATATGGGCGCGCTCACAGCATACACCAGCCCAGGCCCAATAACCCTGTCAATAAAAGCTCCGAACGCGCCAATAGTAATTTCTGACTCATCAAACGAACAGGAGTTCACAATCGCGCTGAGCATTGCAAACACAGGAGGCGGCAACCTCGTTCCGCAGAAAGTCCTCAAGTCAATTGATTTCTGCTACGACCCGGAATTCCTCTCAGTTGCAGACCCAAAGGACTTTAAGTCCTTTGAAGTGCGGGACAAGGGCAACAAGAAATGCTTCTATGTTGACGATGACGAGTTCAACAACGAAGATCTCAGAACCCTGACCGGCCTCCAGCAGCAGTGGGAAGAGTACGAAATACAATTCAAGACCAATACAGAATCTCTTTACGTGCAAAACCTAATTCAGGACATAACAACCTTTGATGCAACCGTAACCTACCGATATGCGGCAGACGCCAGCACTCAGATAACTATAGTAAGTTAAGATGAAGCCAACATACAAACTCTCGGTAATACTTATTCTAGTCCTGTTTATGTCAGGTTGCATCAGTGGCGCTGAGCAGTGCCCTCTTGAGGTGTCCCAAAAGGAAGGCATATCCATACTTAGCGTAACACCTAGCTACGACCTCATACCTGTTGGAAACGAGATACAGCTCAGGGTGGACTTGCAGAACAGGGGCAATGCAGAGGCAACAAACATAAAGGCGCGCCTCTGGGCACACGGAGGCTTCAAAGTTGGGGAGGAAACCCAATCAGTATCAAAAATGACGCCTCCAGACCTTACAATATGCACAGCAGGCGATACTGCAAGCCTGGTCTGGGACCTGCGAGCAAACTGCGACCCGACCAGCAGCACTCTCGCAGTTGTTGTTGATTATGATTACACTTCTGAGGGCTGGGCAAAACTTCTGCTAGTCTCAGAGGACGAGGTTATGCGAAATCAAGGCCTCTTCAAGGAAGAGGGCGAGAACCACCCGAGCGCAGGCCCGGTGCAAGTGCGCATAGAGGCACTCCAGACCGAGCCGGTTGTGATAGCTGGCACCAAAATCGGCCGCACATTTGACATTCGCGTAATGTTTGAAAACCTTGGCGACGGCCAGGTTGGCGAGGAAGGAATGGGCAAAATAGAGAGCATTGACCTGTTAGTCCAGGGTCCGTGCATTTTTGTTGACAGCGATACCATGGAAGAAATCGGCAATAAAATAACTGAGGAACAACTCGGCAACATATCCCTGAGCGCAGGCTCAAAGTCCGCGCTCAAAATTGCAAGCCTAAAATACACTGGCAATGTTCCCTCAATGATAAAGGACTTCTGCACCATAAACGCTGACGTTGCTTATCACTACAAGGAATATGACTCAACCAGTGCAAAGATGGGCGTTACAGGAACTGCGGAGCAGATAGAGCGCTGCAGGATACTCTTCGGAGCTGTTGACCCGTCTGACGATTATGAAGAAGAGGGAGGAGCTGATGAAGATATTCACGAATCCTGCAGGGACATCGCCTGGACACAACTCAATTCATATGGCCAGCCGAAGCACCGGGACGGCGAAAGGAAGGCGGATAAGACTTGCCTGATAAAGTCATTTGATTCAACAGACGATGCTTCCATAAACCGCTGTGATGAAAGGTGCAAAGCTGAAAACCAAATAGCAACACACCTCTTAAGCGGCAGCTGCATATGTGAGGACAGTGGGGAATCACTAAAGGATAAAATTGCTGTCTGCAAGGCAAACCCGCCGGAAGGCAAAATTTATTCAAGATACGATGATAGTTCAGGGTGCATCTTCAAATTCGCCTAAACTTAAAACTCCTCAAGATTCTTCTGCCCTTCTTTAGTTTTTTCAAACACAGCCTCCCCATAAACCCCGTCATAACCCGGCTTAACCTTAATTTTTCCAATCCGGTTTTTCAAAATAAGCCCGGCCAATTTCTCATCAACAATATTCTTCAAATCACCCTCAGACGTATTGAGTAAAACAGCAAACTCGTTTTTGAATTCTCCAATCAGCTTCTCATGAATGCCCATAACCTTTTTGCTGTGCATCTGCTTCACCCCAGTGCTCATTGAAATTATCTCTGAAAGCGGCAGCATTCTCCTAAAGTCCGGCTTGCCCTTAGGCACATAGCCCGGCTTCCTGTCCGCGAGCTCCTCAACCCGATGAAGCACGCCAATTGTCATTTTCTTCCCGCACTTCGGGCACACATCACCCTTTATTTTCCCAGGCTCAGTGCAGAAATCGCAGTTCCTGTGCCCGTCAATATGGTATTTCCCATACGCCGGGTCAACTTCAATGGTCTCAACAAACCCTTTCCCTGTGCGAATTGCCTTTATCACATTTTCATAACTCAAATCAATGTCAAACACGTTGCATTCTCTGCCAATCCTCCAGGGCCAGAACGAGTGCGCGTCAGAATTTGAAATCAAGTTATATTTATCCAATGAGCTAACCCGCCAGTTCATCTCAGGGTCAGAGCTCAGGCCAGTCTCAAGCGCATGAATGTGCTTTGCCTGGTCTCCAAAGCACTCCTCCACAGAGTCAAAACCTGACATTGACCCAAAAATGCTGAACCAGGGTGTCCACGTGTGCGCTGGAATCAATTCAATATCCCTTGAAATGCTCATCAGCTCTTCCACGAGCTCTGCGCAGTTCATCTTTCCAAAAATCGGCCTGCCGTCTGCCTCCAAATTTCCTTTTGTCTCAAGAAACGCGTTAATCTGCCCTACAACTTCAATGCTCGGCGCGAGAATAATATTGTGAATCTTCCTCACTTTCCCTGCCTCTGAATAAATATTTGCAATCTCAGCCTGCAGAATAAAAGGAAAATCCGATTTGGTTTTTAAAACTCCATCTGCTTCATCCAATTTTTTTAATTCCCCAAGCCACTTCGGGTGCGTGAAATCCCCAGTTCCAAGAAGCCCAATTCCCTTAATCCTTGCATACTTCTCCAGATTCTCAAGTGTCAGGTCCTTGCTGGTCGCCCTGCTATATTTGGAGTGGATATGCAGGTCTGCGTAAATTTTCATAAGCAGTTAGGTGTTAGCAGTTGGCTATTAGTATTTTTCTAAATGTTAATTGCTAAAAGCCAGTGCCGAATAATTACCCAATATACTTGAGCGCTTCCTCAGGCATTTGTTCGCCTTCCTCTTCCTGGCTCTCTTTTTTCTGAGCCATTTTCTTCATCATTGTCTCAAGCCCGACACGGAACTTTTCTAGTTCCCTCGCCCTCTTGTCAAGTTCGCCCATTGGTATCTTTGTCTTTAATCGCTTTGCGAGCACTTCAATAACAGCTTCTGCTGCTTTCGCATCAATCAAAAGAGGATGTCCAGGCGTCTCGCCCATCAGGCATACTGCCTTCATGTTCCTGAGCTGGCTCAAGCCGAGTAAAAGCCCGGATGCGCCAACTATGCCGCCCCGGCTAACCTTGCTCTTGAACTGCACCTTGTGCTTCTCGTACTCTGCTATTAGCGACTTGTGGTTCGCAGCGCCGTAAACCTTCGGAGTCTTGAGCAGTTTTCCCATTGCATAGCCGCCAATTGTTATAATGTCCTTGACTCCAAACTCCTCGGCAACGTCCAGTATCTTGTCGCAAATCTCGTACTGCCCCGTAATCGTCGCGGCCTGGGCCTCGCCGACCACCACTAGCAAGTCTCTTGAAACCTTGGGTATTTTAATGTGATAAAAATTATTTGTGATTGTGTCTATCATCCCGTTGTTCTCTATCATAACCTGCGGCGGGAAGTGCGGGCTGTAAAGCTCGGCGAACTCCTTGCCCTTAAACTCCTTGACAAGATGCTCTGCAACGAGGCGGCCAACCTGGCCAAAGCCTGGCAGACCCTCAATTAGAATCGGATTGTTAAGCTTCGGCTTCTTTCCCATATATTTCACAAATGTATCCATAGGCGTCAAATTACCCCTGGAAATTGTCCTGCACTCCTCCGTTTCACTCCGGAGGCAGGACTATTCCTTTTTGTTAACCTTCCCCCTGCATCTTTTTATACTTTCTCCTCTGCTCCCCATACTTGTCGCTTGGAGAGTACTTCGCGGGCTCAGGCGTTATAGTATCAGCATTGCACTTTGGGCATTGTTTCTGCATCGTGTATTCCCCGCACTTCTTGCAGAATAAAAGCTTCACTCTAATCCCTCTTTACCTCAAATTCGCCCTTGCTTTTTATTTTCGCTTCCAGCTCGTTTGAGAATAATTCAAGTGATTTTTCAGCCTTCTTGTAATCAGGAGCGATTATTGAAATCCTATATTTCGGAGTGCCCTGGTATGTTATCTCCAGTTCAACTTCTTTCTGTTTGCTCGCGTTTATCGCGTCTGAGAGTGCATTTTTTATGACTTCTATCCCGTCTGATGCAGTTGAGTTGATTTCAATCGTGGCTTTTATGCTAACGCTCGGCTTCTTTATGTGCTCCTGCGCTATTTTTGTGAGCTCATCTGCCCACTTAGCATCAAGCCCAACCTCTTTCAGCGCTTTTTCATTTTCAATCACAACGCTCTCAAGCGCTGTGTACACAGAGTCAAAATGTTCCTCAAGTTTTTTGCAAACTTCTTCAATCTTTCCCTTGTCTTTCAGCCGCTCCCCTGCAAGCTCAACCAGCTTTATGCCTCTTGATTCCTGCTGCTGCCCCTCAATTTTCTGCTTCTTCTGAATCGCTTTCACGCTCTTGAGCGACAGGTCAATATGACCTCGCTCCAGGTCTATCCTGAGAACCTTTACGACTATGCGCTCGCCCTCTTTCACGTGGTCCTTGATGTTCTTTACCCACTTGTGCGAGATTTCGGAGACGTGAATCATACCCTCCTTGCCCGGGTACTCCTCAAGCTTGATGAACGCGCCGTACGGAAAGACGGACTTTACAGTGCCGATTACCAATTCATCGCGTTCTGGATACTCCGGTTTCTTGGGTTTGGTTTGCATAACAAAAATCTATGGGTTAGCTACTTATTAAGCTTTTACGCCATTCTTCAAAATTATAAAAATATTAATCCAAAATCGCGACAATCTTGCTCTTTATGTCAGTCCTGCCGCCAGTTGGCACCGCTAGAATGGTGTCGCACTGAGCGCACTTGACCTCGGAACTTGCAGTGCCAAAAATAGTCTGCTCATAGCCGCACTGGCACTGAACCCTGATAAACTTGCTCTTGGTTTTAGGCATTATCTATCACCTCAAATTTCTTTGTCCTGTATGTCTTTTGCCTTGTTATTGAATTCTTGCAGTCCTTGCACTTGTACCTGAGATCCTGCCTCTGGGTCGGCTTTTTGCCGTCCGGCATCGGCTTTGGGAAAGACCCATAGCCTGTCATCTTCCTGTCGAACCGCCTCTGCCCGTGCGAGAGCGTTCGCTTCTGCTTCTTTTTGACACTCTCCACAGTATGAATGGTGTGCGTTTTGCACCACTTGCAAAATATACTCATTTCTTTTGGTATTTTCATTTGTGTCTTACTCTACTACCTCTTGAGGTATAAAAAGGTTGTTATTTCGCTTTCTCTTTGATTCACTTCGCGAATCTCATGAGCTGCTATCGCAGCTCTCTGCCTTCCCACTGTCAATGAATATCAGCGCGTTGTCCTCCGGAAGCTCAACAATCTCGCCTTTCTTGAATGGCCCGTAGTTCTCCATGTCTGCCCCAACAATTTCTGGCAGATTTTCAAGCACCTCAATCTTCATGAACTTGGTCTCTTCCTGATCCTCTTCAGCTTCTTCCTCTTCTGGCGCTTCTTCCGCTTTCTTTTCCTCCCCAACAACCTCAACCCTATACGCATTTAATGTTTCAATAAGCGAGTCAAAGAGCCTTTTCTCGCGCTGGGTCATGTCACTCAGGTTTGCTTTGTCTTTTGTCCTTACAGTTGAAAGCGCAAGGTTCATTATCTTCCGCTCCCTGCGCTCAACAATATCCCTCAGCGCATACTTTGCGTTCCTAATCTCATCATCATTGGTCCCTTTCCTGCTCAGGTATTTGCTAATCTTCTGATAAAATCCGTCGTCAAGCCCAAAAAGCCGCTCGGTCCTGCGCTCACTGCGCTGAATTTCCCGTATAGTTTCAAATGTGATTACTGCTTTTTTCTCGTCTGCCATTATATCTCCTCAAACTGCTCTGATTCTTTGCGCACTCAGAACCTGCGGTTCCGAGACCTCCGCTTGGGGCGTTCGGCTTTGCCGAAGCCCCGCCATCATCATAGCTCCTCAAACTGCTCTGATTCTTTGCGCATGCTGTGCTCTTTCCTTTTCCTTGGCGCCTTCTTCTCCCCTCTTTTTCCTTTTGCCTTGCGCAGGGTGTACGTCACCGGGTTATTTATATTTTTGCAGAATTCGTCAGGCGTACAGACACCAATATCCATGTAATACGCACTATTCTTGCAGTTCGGCGCCATCTGCGGCTTGCTCCTCCCATACTGGTGGCTGAAACCGCCCTTTATCTGCGAGTCCCTCAGCGGGTCACGGTTTTTTGAGTTCCACGCTGCGAGCAGTTTCTCAACATCATCCTGCATCCACCCGATGTGGTGCAGGAACGCGATGAGCAAAAATACAGACCGCTTCCTGCCGTCGCTAATCCCTGCAAGAATGTTCTTTATGCACGGCGGGAAGAACTCAGGTCTAATCGCGTTCCTCGGCACTTGGAATTCGCCGGAAATCTCCTTGACTTTCCCAGGGTCCTTCTTGGACTGCCAGAACACCGCGCTCTGCAAAAGCTCAAGCGCTTCATTCTCCTTAACCTTCCTGCCCAGGAATTTCCTCTTGACTTCAACGTTTTTAGCATCCGCCATCTCAGGGTCAAAGCCCTCAATCTCGTCTACTCCAATCGGTAGGCTCACCTTCCAGGTCTTCCTGTGCAGGCAGTAGGGCAGACGAATCAGGTGCCGCGACGCAGCCACTGCCGCGTCCAGCTTGAGCACCTTGTCCGGGTCCTCCTTGAACTCTTTTTTCAAATCATCCTTGACGTAATCAGAGAGGTATTCAATAATCATTTTCGGCACTTTCGGATACTGCTTCTCTATCGCGCCAATGCCCATAATCTCTGCAGGGAAAGCCTCAAACGGCACTCCGATGTGGAAGCCCCTATTTCCTGAGAATTTAATAGAATAATTTTCAATTCCAACCTGATCAAATGTTTTAATAATCACGAGCGCTGCCTTTTTTGAATACTCCAAACCGCGGTCGCAGTCAATATCCACAATCAGGTCCCAGCCCTTCCTCAGCGCGTCCAGCTCGGAGCGCGGCGCCTCGGTTTTCAGCGCGAGCGGGTTGCTCCACCGCTCCACAGAACCGTGGAAAGAAACCGCGCCCTGCTTAATCATTGACTCAACATCCTTCTCATAATAAACAGCATTCGGCCTTGTGCCGAAAGCCCCGGAGCTCATAACAGGCACAAGCTCGCGGTCCTCAGCGAACTCAAGAATCGCTTTTTGAACCTCTGACCTAGAATAGTAATTGAGTATTTCTTCTTGGTACATCCATTCTCCCACTTGTTATTAGACTCAAATGTTTTAAACTTATGCCCGTCAAGTTATTTTGTTGCCCTAATCAAGTCTTTAACCATTTCAGGCTCTTTCATAACTTTCAAAATAGGGTGTTTCTTGTATTTTATTAAAACTTCTCTGGCTTTTGAGTCTATACCTTTCCCAAAATTAACTCTATCCATGAGCCCTGCTATTGCATCTTCAAATAGATATATTTCCCACATTTCCCATTCTTTTTTACTGCCTACTTGTTCGTGAACTCCTATTAAAAGAATGGGTTTTCTTTCAAAAATTTTATGCAATGCATTGACTAAATCTATATGCGCGTCTCCATATCGGCTACCTTTGTTCTCTATAGAAAAATTAAGTTTTGCTAATTTCTTTGCAGAATCAATTGTTATTTCCTCAGGCTTAGAATCTTTTGCTTCTGTTGACAAAACTCTAAAATAAACTGGAATATCCTTGTCTTCTATTCTTTTCCAGTTCTCATACAAAAAGTCAACTGCCTTGTCAAATCTGCGTGGAAGCTTTTTACTCATAGCATTTAACTCCAGGAAGTCCTACTTATATTTTCTCAAACCTGTTTCCCATTCTCTCAATTATGCCTGGCAAAGTAGTGTACTCAAGCTCGGACTCGGAGAGCCTGTGCGGCTCAAAAGGCCCGTGCCTTCGCATGTAATCGCCAATCTCGCTGGCCTGCTCCCTGGTCCTGTCATAGGATGGGTCGTCAAACAAGTCGCGTGGACCAATCAGGTTTCCATTTGAAACCTGGAACCCGAGCGCAATTATGCGCGGTGGTCCGTCAAATCTAGTAGGAGTTGCCTGCGCTTCAGAAACCGGCATCAGTGGTCCTCTGTGGGAACCGCGCATCCATCCAGCAACCAAGTGCGGAAATGCGAACGGCTCAAGAATTTCCCCAACAGCTGGCATTCCGCTCTGCCCGCGCACAATCGCAACAGGGTCATCCTTGCCAACATACTGCCCAGCAATCTGCGACAGTTTCTCAGTTGAAATGCACGCTGCGATTTCATTGTCCTTCTTTCTGAATACGCGCTTTATCACATACCTTGAAGTAGTGCCAATCAAGGCGAGCAAGTCATAAACTTCCTCTGGGCACTTAATCATAATCTTTGTGTGCTCCTTGATGTCGTGCACTTCAAACGTGAATCCTTCATGGCAGTTCGGGTCTATTACAAGACCTGGTGTGCAGAACGGGTCTGCGAACATTCTGTAAACCGGCAGGTTGAACGCTGCAGGCTCGGTCTTGTCAGCGCAGAACACCACAATCGGGTCCGAGCCCCTTTCCTCAAATTCCATCTCAGCAACGCCAGGTCCCATTCCCTTGACATTCCCTGAGAAAGTGTCCTTGAGCAAGTCCTGCCCTGCCCCGTAGAGCTTCAGCTCGCGCGCGAGCTTGGTCGCTTCAATAAAAGAGTCCCAGGCAAGCTTGTGAATCTCCTTATTGTCCACTCCCTTAAAGTGGGACATAATCAATTCAATATCATCACCGCATCGGGTTATGTAGAAATCGTTCAGGAGCTTTTCATCTAGCGCCTTGCTCAATTTCTCTTCGCACACATTTAGCAATTCTGCCGGAGCCTCAACGTGCCCTGGCACGGACCCAACATCCGCTTTTATAACTGAAACAGTAGTTTTAACCATTCATATACACCTCAAGCGGGTTTTACACGAATTGGGTATTTATGTGTTATGATTTTTTGCTCTATCAGAAACAGAGCTTTCCGAGACAGCCAAGGCTCCAGCCGCCTATGCCGGAATAAGCGAGAACTCTCATTCCTATGAGCATTAGTATGACATAGGACTGTATCATCACTGTGAAAACCACAATCACTGAGCTGAACCAGTAGGTCAGCCAGACGCCGGGGAGCACGAAAACAATTACGATGTAATAAATAAGGAATCTCGCCAGGTTGTAGTATATCATCAGCATAAGGAGATTTCCGTGCGTAAACCCAACGAGCCATGGCATCAGCAGGACTGCCAAGGAGAATGCCACGCTCATTGAAAGCGTATCCCCGATGTCCTCAGCAGGACCCATCGGGCTCACAAACCTTGTTATCCAGGGTGATGTGAACATGTAGAATGCCGCCAGGCCAGGGCTGCCCATCAGGAATAGGAGCAGACCGAAAGTGCCAATGCTCTCCACGAAGAGCGCGTCAGTTGAAGTGTCAAGAATCCTGAGCGGTATGTCTATAATGTAAAAAAGGCAAGCGATTGCAATAATCGTGTTGCCTAAAAGAAGCGAAACCCCTCCTATCAAAAGCAGGATGCCCAGCAGTGTTCCAACCTTTCCAATTGCTCTCAGCGCGGTTGCGAACTCCTTGACTGACTCAGAGAGGCTCGCACCTTTTCCAAAGAAAGCTCTGGAATCAAAGCTATTTCCGGAATAATTTGCCATTTGGTTTTACTTTTTGTAGCCAATCATCCTATAAACAATTTTCGCCGCAATAAAGTCCGGCGCGCTCAGTTCTTTTATCGGCGCGAGCTCAACCACGTCAAAGCCAACCACGTTTTTCCCTGCGAAAACTTTTTCCAAAATTGAAATAACATCATACCATCCAAGCCCGCCTGGCTCCGGAGTCCCTGTGCTCGGCATCACTGCCGGGTCAAAAACATCCAGGTCCAGAGTTATGTAAACATTCTCCGAAAGCTCCTTCAGGACTTCTTCAGAAACATCCTTCCCGCACATCTCGTGCGCCCAGAAAACCGGAATCTTTTCTTTTTCAATGAGCTCAGCTTCATCAGCGCTCAGACTCCTGATTCCAACGCTCGCAGTTTTGCATCCAAGCTCGCGAATTCTTCTGAGCACAGCGGCGTGGCTGAATTTTTCTCCCTCATACTCCTCGCGCAAGTCCGCGTGCGCGTCAAGCTGAAGCACGCTCAAGTCGGAATATTTCTCCTTCAGCGCCTTGACCGCGCCTTGTGAAAATGAATGCTCGCCTCCAAGAAAAACAGGAAACTTTTCATCCTTCAGAAGTCCCTGGGTTTTTTCATAAACCGCCTCAACCATTTTCTCAGGAGTTTTCTCAGCTTTCAGCGCTTTCGCAGTGTGAATCCCACGTTCGCACGTCGTCTTCTTCAAAACCTCGTCGTAAAGCTCCATATGCTGGGACGCTTTTATTATTGCACCCGGCCCTTTCTCAGTTCCTGTCCCGTAGCTCACAGTGCCGGCGTAGGGCACAGGAACTACCACGACTTTTGAATCCTCATAATTAGAATACTCCTCAGGCAGACCGCCGAAATTGTTCGGAACCTCCCCTCCTGCGTTGTCCTTGTGTATGCTCATTTCTCCAGGCGCTCCAGAACCGCCTTCACAATCATCGGCCACACAGTGGTCGCGTCAGCCCTTACTTCAGTGTGCATCCCGCCTTCTGCATGCGGGGTTATCTTGCCCCAGGACACGCCCTCTGAGTAAGTGCATCCTGAAAGCCCGCCCCAGTGCTCTGACTCCGGGCATATACGCACTGCGTAGTCAAACCTGTGCAAGCCGCTCTCAGTTTCCATATGCTCGTCGTAAACGTCCCAGTATGGGCAGGCTTGCTGGGCCCAGTTTCTAGGAACCCCGCCACCTATTGTGAATATGCCCATCTTCTTGGATTCCTTGACCATTTCCGCGTACTTGTCAAAGTCAAGGAACGGTTCAAACTTTAGCGCGCTTTTTCCCTCTTTTTCCCGCATCGCGTTATAAATCCTGAAGTCAAAAGCAAGCTCTGAATCAGTGAACGCTGGTATGAACACCGGCACTTTTTTCTCGTAAGCTGATTTCAGAACTCCGCGCCCTTTGTAGTTCTCCGCAAGGTGCTTCCCCAGCGCCTCGCATAAGCTGTGGCTACAGTGCGCCTCTTTCTCATCAAGCCCTGAGAAAACCTTGTGGTTTACCTCAGTCATTTTTCCAAAATTAGTCTCAGGCTCTATTGTGTCATAAACCCTGTTGTAGCCCTTCTTGTAAAGCTTTTCATCATCAGCTTCTTCCTCGCTCTTGTAGTGGCTGAACCCAGCAGCCTCTATGAGCCCGTGCCCCATCAGCGCGCCTGTGCTTATCACAACATCAACCATATCATTGTCAATCATGTCGCAGATAACAAGGCTCATTTTTGCAATCGTCATCGCCCCTGAGAGCGTCAGAACCCTGAGGCAGCCCTTGTCCTTTGCCATTGCCTCAAGAATGTCAGCAGCCTCACCAACGCGCCTCGCGTTGAACGAGGTTTTCCCCATCGCCCTTACCAATTCGTCAATGCTTTTTATTCTTGAAAGGTCCAGCGGCTCAAGCGGCATCAGCCCGTCCTTCCCGCAGTCCCCGTAATCCTCAACTTTTCTTTGTTTTTTTTCTTTTTGCATTCTTCTTCTTTTTCTCCCCTCTCCAGATTTTTTCTATTGTGGTTCGCAGGTGGTAAAGCTCCAGCAGCTCCTTGGAATCGGCGAGCTTGAGCACGTCGAGCTCAGGCGCGAACATTTCAGAGTAGCGGTCGCCCCTTTTTATGAGTTTTGTGCTACCATCCATTGCGACCATCACCATCGGCGCCCTTTTTATTGAATTAAAATTGGATGCCATCACGTTGCTGTAAGCGCCAATGTCCATTATCGCGAGCAAATCGCCCTCGTGCATCTTGGGCAGCCACCTGTTCTTCCCTATCACGTCTATGGAGTCGCAGGTGCACCCTGCTATATTGTAAACCCTTGTCCTTCTCTGGTCCATCCTTGTCGCTGGCAGTATGTCATAGTAGCAGTGGTATATCATCACGTCCGGCACGAACGCGTAAGTTGAACCGTCAGTCACGATTATTTTCTTCTTTGGCAGCTGCTTCCTGCTCACAACTTTCATCAGCCCGACTCCTGCGTTAGCGGTCATAAACTTGCCAGGCTCAAAAACAAGCTTAAGGTCCTCAAAGCCGGCACCTTTTGCAAGGTTCTGGAAGTATTTCACAAAATCCTCGCCCATGTCCTCTGGCTGGAAAACGCTCTTGGTGCCCCACTCAACCGGGAACCCGCCCCCAAGGTCAATGTATCTTATGTTCGCACCCCTGTCTCTTGCGTATTTCGCAAGGTTCATCAGCTTCTGCGCAGCCAGGTAGTAAATCCGCGGGCTTTTTATGTAGCTTCCGTGGAAGTGGAATCCAATGAGGTCTATGTGCTTGCTCTCAAGCGCATAATCAATATTTTTCTTTGCGTAAGAATGCGGTATTCCATACTGGTGATTCCTCGTTGTGTAATCCCTGTAATCTATCATCGGATTAATCCTCATAAAAGTTCGTATCTTCACGCCGAGTTTCTTGCCCGCATTATTAATCCGCCTCAGCTCCTGGAACGAGTCTGCAGTAATCGCCTGCACGCCAATCTTAGCCGCGAACATTATGTCTTGCTCAGTCTTGTAAAGATTTGTGAAAGTGATCTGCTTTGGCTTGAAGTCAGCAAGCAGGCCGAGTATGATTTCACCCACGCTGCTCGCGTCAAACTCAAGCCCCTCCTCGCGCGCAATCTTCAGAATCTCAAGGTTTGAATTCGTCTTCCCTGCGAGCTGAACTCGCAGCTTTTGATACGGGAAGGCCTTCTTGAACCTGCGCATCCTGTTGCGTATCTCGCGTTCAACGAAAACATAAACAGGTGTTCCATACTTCTCCGCAATATCCTTGGCTGAAACCCCGTCTATGATAAGAACCCCTCCTTTTGTCTGGCTCAGGTAATTCCAGCGGGGCCTAAGATACTTCTTGGAGATGGTCTTCTTTGGCATCTCAGCAAATACCCCCCTTATATTTACTATCTATTTGCGAATTTTTCATTTCTTAATAAGATAAAGCACCAGCGAAAAGTTTCTCCCTGTGTTTTTATAGAAGACTTCTCCAACCAGGTCAAAAAGCACGTGCAGCGCAAGCCCGATAAATATCGCGACAGCAACTGTTGAATAAAATGACAGCGCGTAAAAAACAACGAGCACTTCAATGTTGTGGAACGCCAAAAACACGTCACTTGCGTTGTAGAGGTTCAGGAAATAATCATAAGCGCTCCTAATGTTCACGTCCCCGGTGCGCCTGAAGTAATATATGTAGTGATCCACATCTATCAGAACACTGACTGCAACTATCAAAAGCACTACAGCTCCAAGCTCGTTATACAAACCTGCAGCGGCAACAAGCCCCACTATGAGATGAAACAATGGAAGCATTTTGTTTTTACATACCTTTGTTACTATTTAAGAGTTTTGTTACATCTGCATCTTGAATGCTCCAACCTTTATTATGGGTTTTGTCGCGTTCAAGATGTCTGTGAACCGAACCTCTCTGTCTCAATTTGCAGAAGGAGCGGTTCACATCGCCCTCAGCCGCGTTATGCGCTCTTCAATTGGCGGATGGGTGCTGAAGAGCGTCTTCACGTTCACAGGGTTTGCTATGTAGAGGTGCGCCGTGGCTTTGTTCGCCACTTCCAGCGGCTCCTTGTCCTTTGATATCTTCTCAAGCGCAGAGGCGAGCCCCTCTGGGTACCGCGTGAGCATCGCGCCCGACGCGTCGGCAAGATACTCGCGCTTCCTTGAAATTGCGAGCTGTATCATCATTGCGAAGATTGGGGCTATTATGGCTAACACAATCGCTATTGCGAACATCACCAAGTTTCCCTTGCCCCCGCTGTTTCTTCTCCTGCCGCCGCCCCATATGAAGCTCCTCAATATGAAGTCGCTCAGCATCACCACTACTCCGGCGAGCGCGACCGCGATGGTCATCATCTTTATGTCGTAGTTCCTTATGTGCGACATCTCGTGCGCAATCACGCCCTCCAGCTCCTGCCGATTCAGCTTGTCCAGCAGGCCGGTAGTCACAGCGATTGACGCGTGCTCAGGGTCCCTGCCGGTTGCGAAGGCATTGGGCGAGCTGTCCTCTATTGTGTAGATCTTTGGCATCGGGACTCCTGCCGCAATAGCGACCCCCTCAACAGTATTGAACAACTTGGGGTTGTCCGCCTTCTCGACTGGCTTTGCTTTGCTTATCTTCAGCACAACCTTGTCCCCATTCTTGTACTGCACATATGCTATTATGCCTGCGATCGCCACTGCAATCGGGAACCCGAGAATGCCGAAGCTCGTTGTGAGCGTGAACACGAGCCCGAGCAGACCTACGAACAGCACGAAGAAAAAGACCAGCGCATAGCTTCGCCTCTTGTTGCTCGCTATCTCGTCGTAAAGGTCCCGCTTCATCCCTAGAACTCTACCTTGACAGGCTTTCTCTCAGCTTCTTCCATCTCAAAGTAGTCGCGCGCTTTAAATCCAAAAGCGTTTGCAATCATGTTAGTCGGGAACTTCTGAGCCTTGTTATTGTACCTCAGGGCCTGGTCATTGTAGAACTGCCTCGCGTAAGCGATTTTTCCCTCAACTCCTGAGAGCTCCTCCTGGAGCATCATGAAATTCTCTGATGCGCGGAGCGTTGGGTAGTTCTCAGCAACTGCGAACAGCGTCTTGAGCGTGCCAGTCAGCATGTTCTCAGCCTTGGCTTGCGTCTTGACGTCGCCGGCACTCATCGCTGCGGTCCTTGCCTTTGTCACGTTTTCAAAAACGCTCTTCTCGTGCTTGGCATAGCCCTTCACAGTGTTCACGAGGTTCGGTATAAGGTCGTACCTCTTCTTCAACTGCACATCAATCTGCGACCACGCATTGTTAATCCTATTCCTAAGCGTCACAAGGCTGTTATAACTAAGTATGAAAAACAGCGCTATGAACGCAACAAGCCCAATTAAGATATATTCAAACATTTATGTCCACCTCTTAAACGAATTTAGCCACGCAGCTTAAATACTTTTTCTCATTTATAATAAAGCCCAAGGGCAATTGCGATTATTGTTATTATAAGGCTGATTACTGCCACTATTGTCCTCACCCAGGACGGATTCTTATACCAAGGGGTCGCGTTTGTTTCCGCCTTTCCGCCGCCTATGTGCACAGTTGACTTCTCAATCTTAATCTCCTGCTTCGCAGGGGTGGAGGCTTTCGCTTTTTCAATCTTGGCTTGAGCCTTGGCTTTTTTCTTCTCAACTTTTGTAGCGTCGTTGCCCATGCTAAACCTTAAAGCGATAACCTTTTTAACCCTTTCCGCTTATATATTCCCTATGAAAAAACTAGCACTCTTATTGGTAATTCTACTTTTCATATCGCAGTTCGCGCTCGCCGCGAACCAAGCTCAGAACCAGGCCGGACAGGATGATTCTGAAGATGAAGCCGATGGCGTGGGAGAATCCAATAACACCCCTGAACCAGAGCTCTACCAAAACCAGAATCAGAATAAGGCTGAAGTAAAAAACACAGAGCGTGTCCAGGCAAGGAACACTGAGGAGCTCCGCGAGATGATACAAACTCAGGAAATGGAGCTCGAGCGCGAATCAAACAACTCAAACATGGACAAGCAGAAAGTATTCCAGAATCAAAACAGAGTGCGGCTCGCAGTCCACGCTTTACTTTCAATGGAAAATCTCACAGGCGGCATAGGCCCGCAGGTCTCGGCAATTGCGCGCGAGTTCAACAACTCTGTTCAAAAAACTATTCAGGCAGAGGAGCAAATCCAGAGCCGCAGCGCATTGAAGCGATTCTTTTCAGGCGGCGACCAGGAAGCGGCTGGGGAAATTGAAACCGAGGCAGAGCAGAACCAAGTGCGAATCCAAAATCTTAACCAGCTCCACACCCAGTGCAACTGCACTGCGGAAGTGAAGGCAATGCTCCAGGAGCAGATACAGAACATGGAGCAGGAGCAGACAAGATTAATGGAATTGGCGCAGGAAGAGAAAGCAAAGAAAGGATTGTTTGGTTGGTTTAAGAAATAGACTTGCTATCGCTCGATTATCTATTCATTCTCTATTCTCGGAGCCAAAATAAAACTCAACAGCGCTTTGTCAATGACCTTGAACTCAAGCTTCATAGGATAATCATTGCCCATGTGCAGGATGGCTGTGTTAGC
The DNA here is from genome assembly GCA_043814055.1 of archaeon. Classification (GTDB taxonomy): domain Archaea; phylum Undinarchaeota; class Undinarchaeia; order Undinarchaeales; family JBDRKL01; genus JBDRKL01. The sequence continues at coordinate 4,404 of JBDRKL010000007.1, read as the reverse complement.
CATCTTTGAGCCCTTTATCATCTTGCGCATATAATCAAGCGGGAATGTGCTCTTCACGTGGTCTTTTGCCTTCAGCGAGATTAGCGCGTCCGAGCCTTTCTCAAGTCGCATCTCAGCTTTCCTGCTGTCCCCTTCTGCCCTCATCACGAATGAGTCAGGGTCCATCTCAAGCACAACCGCGTCCGAGATAATCTCTGCGTCGCTTATGCCGTCCTCAATAACACTCGTCTTGACCTCAACAGTTGCCGGGAACTCCAGGCTTGGGCTCTTGCTCTCGTCGCGTATGTCCAGCAGCGGAACCTCAAACTTCCTGTTCACAGAGCCTGCGAATTCCAAATTGAGCGCATTGCCCTCAAGCTTAAGAGTCAAAATATCATCTGACTTTGTCCTCTTCAAAACTGAGGTAAGGTCATTCATGTTCAAGCTAATTTTCGTGTTCTCCTTGACCTCAAACTCGGTGAACGCGCTCGCCAGAAGCTTCAGCTCAACCATCGCGACGTTCGCCGAGTCCATTGACTTCAGCTCTATTCCGGTCTTGGTCAAATTAAAAACACCCTCGTTTAGCAAATTAGCTACAGTGTTTATGCTTTCCTTTAATATGTCAGGCTCCTTGAGCACTGCCTTGAATTTTATTGCCATTCCCTATATCCCCCTCTAAACGTAATACTTCCTATAAAGCCGCCCCATCAGGGCTGGGGTAGTTCACCTCAAGAACGGATTAGAATCCGCCCCAGACAAGGTGTGATACTATCATTCCAACAATGAACGCTATGGCGAGTATGAGTAGAGGTCCAACTCCGCCGTTCATGATGTATGAAGCGCCTTCGGTTACTGCAGCGATGCCAAGCTCTCCGGTCGGCTTTGCGACCATTTCCTGGTCCTTGTCCTCTGTCCTTGCTGCACTTACCGCGAACACCATATTCAGCAGGAATATGCCCACGATGAACGCCAATGCGATTGTCTTTTTGTCCATTTAGTCCTCCTTCTTTCTTAGAGACATCCAACTCTTATATACTTTTTCATCAATTTTGCCCATGTCCTGAATGAGCTCTGGTTCCAGCACTAAGCCATCTTTGGTTTTCACCAGCCGGCCAAACACTCTCACGAGTTCTTCCTTGGGTGCAGGGCCATTTACCCTGATTTTGCCAGTGCTGTCTTCAAACACGAAGTAGTTGCCAGCTTTCTCAGCAACCCTGCCAAGAACCCGAACTTTGATATCCTCTTCCTTGATGTCACTGACCAGCCGCTCTAGGGCTGGCGCTTTTCTCGGTTGCTCCATTTCAGAACTCTACTTTTTTCCCTTTACTTTAACAGTGAGCAGTATTGACTCGGATATTACCAGCAAGAGTATGCCGATAACCACAAGCACTATTGCTCCTTGAGCCTCTGTGAATGTTCTTGCCAGCAGGAACGCGCCCCAGATAACTCCGAACGCGAAAACAATTCCTCCTGCAACGAGAAGTGATTCCCAGACCTTTGAGTGTTGTACGACCATGTGTTTACCTCCTTGAGTTGTAATGTGGGTTTGGAGTTTTTGTTTATAAGGTTTACTGCCTTTGAAACCTTTATATACCAGCTGGCTCACTGAACTTCGGGGAGAATGGACAACAAAGCAGTAACTATTACGATTATAGCTTCTATGCTACTCTTGAGCATATGCTCAGGGGCTTTCGCGCTTGAGTATTCCTGCGATCCAGCATATTTGAATAATGGGGAGGGGGCTAAATTCAGCGCCGGCTCAGACATAGATGCAATGGCTCTTGGTGATTTCAAAAGCAATGGTATTAATGAACTCGCCTACGCAGTTTCAAAAGGTGACGAGAACGCTATCTACAAATGTTCTCTTTGGACTTACAATATGCGCATTGACAACTGCAATGAACTCTACCCTGTTGACGGCAAGGTAACCGCGATGGCTGGCGGGGACTTGAACAACGATTACCCTGATGATTTAATTTACGTTACAGACAGGAAGAACCGCATCTACCGCTGCAAGGACGGCTTTTACAGCTACGACAAGGGCGGCGCGCACGCTTTTATAATCACTGAGTACCCTGAGATGGGTGAGGGTGTCAGAAAAGAAAAACAGGTTGACAGCACTTGGAGCTTCTGCACGAACGACCGCTGGATTGGAAACCCAAGCTACAGACCATATACAACCTCTGCAATGGCGGTCGGCGATTTTAACGGTAACGGAGTTGACGAGCTGATATTCGCAAAGGACTATGCAGGAGATAAGGATTACATTTACGAGGCTGACGAAATCACGTCAGATAGCTTCGGCCTCAAACAGGCAGCACTGCAGCTTAAATTCAACAAGCAGATTGAGAGCATGGCTGTAGTTGACCTTGACAACAACGGCAAGGAAGAGCTCGTTATTGGAACAACCGACGGCATCTATCACTGCCAGGGCGGGCTAAGCAACTGCAAGGCAGTATCCGGTCCAAGCGGCAAGATAACCGCAATTACATCATACAAGAACACTCTCTTCTACACCGACGGCAGCAGCATAATACAATGCGCGCTTGGGGAGAAAGAGCCTGAACTTCCTAAGCCCTTTCCTTCTCTTAATAAAAGTATAACATATTCTCAGGATTACTCTGCTGTGCCAAACTTATGGGACAACGCAGGAGAGCACACCCTGACATTTGACTACATTGTCAATGCCATCAAGATAAAGGCCTGTGGAAAGCGCGGCGGCGAATGGGGCTGTGCGGACCGCAAAATCGGCCTAAAGTATTATAATCCAATAGAGAAGGAATGGCATTCAATGGGCAAGACCAGCTGGGCTCCCTATCAAACTACTAGGTGCAGGACAATTGAATTTGATGTGCCAACACCTATTTACAAGGTCAAGGCAGAACTTATGGACACCACGGGCAGTGGGGCAGATTGCGAATACCTGGACAAGATTGAGGTTGAATTAACATACCTGCTGAGTGTCAGCGACGGAACCCGCAGCGGAAACACAATCAGCAAGGAATCAGATTCAACAGCCAAAACAGAAAAGAAAACCACTGTGCAGAAAAGCGCCTCAACTGCGCAGAAGACCGCTGTGAAAAAGGACACAACCCCCAAGGTTGAAGAATCAAGCTCAAAGACCGCTCCAAAAACCGTGAAGAAAGCGCCGCCTCAGACAACAACTTACTCAACCTGCTACGATGTCCCGCGAAAACAGGCAACCGGCGACATCTTTACAGCAATTGTTGGCACTCCAAAGTTCCCGAACGGCTGCAATGAGAAATACCAGGAACCGGCAAAGGACTTCACGAACAGCGCGTTCTGCGGCTCAAAGAACATTAAGGACACAGGCTTCTGCTGCTTTATGTTCTGCAACGAAAAGCAGGGCAAGAAGAATTCAAAACTCGGGACTGGTTCAAGGGATTACCAGTGCAGTTGTTGGTAGTGCTGGTGTGAGTAGAGTTCAGCTGTATTCACGCGCGCCAAACATACTTTTATATACCTCTTTAGTAAATAATTTACTACTATGGCACTAAAAAAATCTTCCTATAGTTCGCGCAGGCTTATTTTAGCAGTTTCTTTGCTCGTAATTGTATCAGGTGCTGTTCTTTTCACAGAGACATCTACTTCTACAGCACCGAGCGGATTTTTGGCTTTACAACCCTATACAGTGAGTGTTGTGCGGGGTGGCACTGGCTTGGGCACAGTATCATTTGCTGGTTATTCTAAGGAATGCGGTATTGATTGCAGTAACACAGTTACCCCCTATCGTATTTGGGGTCTTCCCACAAGTCTTGCTGATACTACATTAATAGCAAAACCTGCTTATAACTCTGAATTTATTAAATGGGTAGAGTGCCCTACTTCTGAATATGAGGACTGGGAGTCCTCGTGTGAAATTCATGGTTCTACTTCAAAAATAACAGCAATTTTTGATCAAAAATCCGGATTTAATTATCAAAACTTTATAAAAGAAAAAAGTGGCAGTTATTCAACATCTCTAACAATTACTTTTGGCGAAGAATTATATGCATACCAAATTAAAATCTGGGGGAAACCAGGTGGTGAATATTGTGATGCTAGTGTTAAAGCAACTTTTTATGCCGAAAATGGTGCAAAAGTTGACACTATAACAACCAAAGCTGTTGATGCTCACAAAACACAAGCTGCTGAAAAAACCTATGTTGATGCTCCTATAAAAGTAAAGAAAGTAAAAGCAACTGTTTCCGGCGGCTGCAAATATATTGATAACTTTAAGGTGGCGGTTCGTGGTGAAAAGGTTACAGCAGTTACGCCTGTTAATTATAAATTGACAGTTAAAAAGAGTGGGACTGGTCAGGGGACTGTGAAAACTAATGATCCGTCTAGGATAAATTGTGGGTCTGATTGCACAGAGTTTTATGATAGTGGGAAATCGTCTACGCTTACTGCATATCCAAGTTC
>JBDRKL010000006.1:0-90549 GCA_043814055.1 archaeon | reverse complement strand
ATGTTGCCGTCTGGGAAAATTTTTGCAAGTGGGGCTTCATTTATCGGCCTGAACGCGTCGCGCCTTGACGAGTGCATTTTCCTGACTTTTGTGCCCCGGCTCGCTATGCAGTAAGTGTCATTCGTGTTGCCGTGCATCACTATCGCGACTTCGGCGATGTCGCTGAGGCAGTAGTGCGCTGCACAGAGCAGGTTCTGGGCGTCGTCGCTTGACCCGCGGTCAGTTGACCTTTGGGCGCCAATAACCGCTATGGGCTTGTTCAGGCCCCTGAGCATGAATGACAAAGCCGCGGCGGTATAGTGCAGCGTGTCTGTGCCGTGCGTCACGATTACCCCTTCCGCGCTGCTGAGCTCCTTGTGCACTTCCTTTGCGATTTTGCCCCACTCTGCAGGACTCATATCCTCGCCGAGCATCTGGAACGGCTGTGAAATCTTGTCAATTGAAACGTAATTCGCAAGCTCTGGGATTGAGGTTAGCATTTCCTCAGCGCTTTCCAAGGGGAACACGCCGCCGGTTTTGTAATCCACTTTTGAGCTGATTGTGCCGCCTGTGGCGACTATTCCAATTTTTGGCATTCCTTTTTCGAATTTGGGTTTTGGCGCGCTTGCTTTCTTCTCAGACTCTTTGAGAACCTCGCTCTTTTCAATATCGCTTTTGAGAATCCCGATGTTGTAGCCGGTGCCAAGCTTTACAACTATGTGGTCTGTGTCCGCTAGCTCTGAGCGCGGCATGAGTATTCCTTCAAAAGTGTGCTTCTTTGTTTTTACCCTGACTCGTTCGCCTTCTTTCATGATTCCGTATAGTTAGCCGGGGTTTAAAATGGTTTCTGGGAAGTTATTTAAAGTTTGAAACCGGAAATGAAGGTGATGAGTAGCAACGTCTTTGAGACTTGGAGAGACATAAAGGCAGGGAAATACCGGAGCAAAAAGATGCCTGTGCGCCAGACTAATTTAAGAATTATAGATGCCCGGAAGGACTTGAAAGCGAATGAGCGCCAGGTCATAAACAATATTTTTGAGGATATTTCAAAAGTTTGTAACGAAGGGCTTGTCACAACTGCCGCCGGGGTTGTGAATAGATACAGCCCAGATGGGCTTATGAAATGCCTGCTTGCTTTTAGGACAATATGCAGGGTAAACGATGAAAAACTAACAGCGCAATGCATACGGCTTGTCATAGGATTCCACGAGGAAAACGCGATAAAAACACTTGGGAGTTTTATCAACATATTAGTCAAAGAGGATGGAGATAGAGAAAAGTACCTGACATTTGACAAGGATGAAGAGCCTGAAAAAATCAAGAAAGTTCTTCTTGAGCCAGGCGAGCTAGTCACGCTGAAACTTACTTTAGTAAAGAAGGAGCCAGAAAGAAAAATCATAAATGTTGAGGAACTGCAAACGGTTTCTGCTGTTCTCACAAAAGTAAAAGAGCGCACAGGGAACCAGAAGCTTGTGGCAGAGCTTGCCTATGATTTTGCAGAAGCGTTTTACGCCGGGCACAACATAAAAGAGCTGGTCAAGGCGCTGACTGACCGAGGAGTAGTAAAGGAAATCATGATAGCCTTGGGCACGATATTTGACCGCACCAAAGAGCCGCTCACCAAAGAGGAAGCGCGAACAGCATCTGCTTTGAGAAAGGAATTTTTAGAAATGGGGGAAGTCTGTGACCCCAGAATCATTAAAGCGTTCTTTGTCTCAAGGATTAGAAAACTTAAAAGCGCCTAAACCTTTATATTGCTCCACACACTAATCACGCTGGGAGAAGATGAAACTATTAACTGAATACGCAAAGCTCGCGGACGGGCAGATTAAGAAGATTTTGAAAGAGCGTAGTGACCCTAAGAGCCTCTACGAGCCGATTGAATATCACTTGCTTGGCGGCGGGAAAAGAGTTAGACCTTTTCTCTGTATGGTATCTTGCGAAGCAGTGGGCGGGAAGAAAGAAATTGCTTTGCCTGCGGCTGTAGCACTTGAGCTGGTTCACGCGTTCACCCTGGTTCACGACGACGTGATGGATAAAGACGAAATGCGCAGGGGGAAACCGACTATTTACAAGAAGTGGGGCGAAGCAACTGCGATTAACGTTGGGGATGCGATACACACGCTCTGCTACAAGAGCATTGTAAATTCAAAAGCAGAACCTGATGTAGTGATTAAGGCATCTGGCGCGCTCATTGATTCAGTTTTGACAGTGTGCGAAGGCCAGGTGCTTGATATAGAGTTTGAGGGCAGGGAAATCACGATTAAGCAATATGAGGATATGGCAAGGCGCAAGACTGGCTCGCTGATTTCAGGCTCCTGCAAGGTTGGCGCGATAATCGGCAGCGGCTCGGAGAAAGAAATTGACGCGCTCACCAGATATGGAAAGAACATTGGCCTGGCGTTCCAGATTTGGGACGATTACATTGACTTCGCGTCAAAAGACACCGGAAAGACGCACGGCTCTGACATAAAGCGCGGGAAAAGAACAAGTATTGTTTGCCACGCGCTTGAAAACTCCAGCGGCAAGGACAAGGAGAGATTGATTGAGATTCTTGACTCAAACGAAACCTCGGACAAGGAAGTTGCAGAGGCAGTTGCGATTCTTGAGAAAACAGGCTCAATAGAGTACGGCAAGAAAAGAGCAATGGAGCTTGTTGAGAATGCGAAGAAATCACTTGGAGTTTTGAAGGACTCTGCAGCGAAAAAATCACTTTTAGAATTCGCTGATTTTGTAATCAACCGCGATAAGTAAAATTTAGTTTTGGATTCCGAAGAAATAACTCAGTAGTCCTGCAGCTTCACAAATTTGATGCAGGACAGCGTGCAAACACGCGTTAGCGTGTTGCACCACCCGCTGTCGCGGGTGTGTGTCAACTTCGCTAGAAGTTGAGTGGTAGAAACAGCACACACGCGAACGCAGACCCGCAACAGCGGGTTGCGCGATTCACGAGTGAATCTGCGTGTGTGTGTGCAAATCACTTTTGGCGATTTGCGACGCGGTGGTGGAAAGGGGAAAGAGAGGCGTCTTCTACCAACAGTATTTTTGAAGAGCGAAATATATAAATGTTTCTCTGAATTTTTGGATAAAAACTTAGAAAACTGCAATATTTTGAACAGAATAATGCATAAGCGCACACACCAGCAATTTGATAAAACTTAAATAGCTCAGCGCCTTACCGAGAGCTATGACGAAGAAAGTAGAGGCGAAGAAGGAAGACGCCAAAGAGGCGAAAAAAGAAGAGCATGGAAATGGTGGAGAGCTAAAGGCGAGAAGTCTTCCGAAGGGTCGCGTTGAAACAGGAATTCACGGGCTTGACGAGCAGATTGAGGGCGGATTTATCCCTGGCTCAGTGAACCTCGTAGCTGGCGGCTGCGGCTCAGGCAAAACTCTTTTCTCTTCACAATTTCTCTACCACGGCGCAAAGCTCGGCGAGCCAGGAGTTCTGCTCAGCCTTGAGCAGAGGCCGAGTGAAATCCGCCTTGACATGAAAGATGTTGGACTTGACCCAACAAAGTATGAGAAAGATGGCAAGCTCGAAATCGTTTACACAAACCCGACGCGGTTCGTGGACAAGAGCCAGGTCGTGGAGGACAGCGTTGAGAGCATCCTTGAAGAGCACGTTAAGAAGCTCGGCGCGAAACGCGTTGTGCTGGACTCGCTCTGCTCTTTTGAACTCTACCTGACCAAGCCGCACGAGGTGAGGCAGAAGATTTACCAAATCACAGAGATTCTCAAAGACCTTGGGGTTACAGCGATTATGACTTCTGAAATACCCGAGCGCTCGAACTGGTTCAGCAGGTTTGGAGTTGAGGAGTTCGTCGCGGACTCAGTTATAGTTTTGAACTATATGGAGTTCCAGGGCGGCAATTTCCGCTCTTGCCTCATAAGGAAGATGCGCAGGACCCACCAGACCGATGACATACTCCCGTTCACAGTAGAAAGGGGCAAGGGCATTGTGATTAAGCCGGCGGAGGAGAGGTTCCACAAGTATGTCCTTGCGAAGAGCAGGGGGAAGGTTTAAATATTCTGAATTTTCGTTTACCTGTGCAACTTAGTGTAGATGTAGTCAACTACACAGCCTATGAGATAGTGGTAAGGTATGTGTAAAATAAACAAGATAATTGTTAGCATCTCCTTGCACCACCAGTGCCAAAAGATTACAAACCCTGGGTAAAGCAGCATTATAAAAGAGGGGGTCTGGAAAAAACAACCGACTGGCATACAAGCCATTGGATAAGGACCACAAGTGAATGAAATTGAACAACACGTACGCATAAATGCAAAACAAAGCAAGCCGGAAACAATAGTTATTATGGCAGATATGATTATTTTTCTTTTTGTTGGTTTCAACAAGCAAACGAGTTTTGTATAAAACAGATTTGTTTTTTTCATTCTTTCTTCCTTGTTTTCTTAACCTTCAAAAATCCAAACACAATCACAAATACTATAGCCACGAACACACCCAGCCAAAGCCAGCTAGGCAATCTTCGCTCCGGCGTGTACTCAAAATTATGCTTTTTGTCCCATTCCTCCAGCTCTTCTTCCGTAACGTTGCAGTCCTTTGAATCATAAATAGGATCACAGTCTGGATCGCAGACATTATCATAGAGCTCCCGGTCACATATATTATCTAAAGAACCAGAAGGGCAGTCTGCAGGGCAGGATAGAAAAGATTCAGATTCATCACAGGATTCATCATGATTGCAGTAAACAGGAAGATCATATGAGAAAATAATCTCATCCTCTTTGTACAGAACCACTCTACTGTAATTCTCATTGTAGAGCACTCTACGAGAATTAAAAGCACACTCAACTGGTTCAGGCGGGTCTGAAAAGATTACAAATTCAATATCAAAGGATTCCACGTATAAGGCGTTACTTCTATTGTCTTCTATAACTGTTTTATACTGTAAACCAGTTTCGTCTGAAGGAGCATATGGTTCACTGGTTCTAATTCCAAAAAGTTCTATTCCAACACTGTCATTTTTGCATATGTCTAAACCGAAATATAAGACGGGTTGAGACTCAATTAAAGCTGAAGCCCCAGGGGTTAACATTAACAGAACAAAACTTACTATCAAATATTTATTCATCTCATTCACACCTCATTTTATCATAATTATTTTCCATATATTCATATTCTGCAATGCTATAGTGACCTTGCTCAGGCGCCATAAGGCTCCACCACTTTCGTTGAGTTATCTTATTTGACATAACAGTTCTATCATTTCCTTTGCCAGAGGACCATTCCATATCATAATTCCCATCACACCACAAATTACAGTTTGAATATGGCTGTACTTTGTTTATTTCACAACAACCTCCGTTACGATCGCACCCAAGTTCAGCTTTTATAGGATTTTTTACATCTTTCAGATTTGAACTACAGTGACCTGCAGAAGTGGTTCCACTGCAATCGCAATATTGATCTGCCAATCCAAAGTTATGACCGAGTTCGTGACTGACAATCAGTGGTGATTGGGATTCTGCAAAAATTGCATTGCTCCTTGATGGCCAAGCCCATCCATTTGAGTTGCCCTTATCTCTAGTTTTACAGACATCATCATCAATTAAAGCTATAACATAGTCATATTCCACTGAATTTTTAGCATATTGATCTGCACACCTTTCGATTAGTTTCAAAGTACCGCCTTTATCTTCACACTTCGTTTTAGTTACTTTAGCGTCAATACAATATCCGTTTTCACTCCAATCCGCGCCATAGTCACCGAACCCCGCAGTTATTGTTTCAAAATACTGGGAACAATCTTTTAAAGGAATACGATCCAAATACTTGCTACCCATCTCATCTACTGCTTTTTTGAATTCATCTTCACTTCCACCCCAATTCATGGGTATGAACAGGATTCTTAGCTTAGTAGCTTTGCAAAAACCATCTTCACATTTTTCTTTTGTTCCGCACTGCAAATCACTGGAGCACCCCTTCCCTATGTAAACCGTGGCACTGCTGTCCTGATTTGGTTTGCAGTTAATTAAACCCCCCTTAAGTTTGCAGACATCAGAATCCACTTTGAGCACATCATAACCTCCAGATTCAACTTCAAACTCATACACCGCACCAACCAATAGCTGGTCAAACACACAACTTCCCTCGCAGTACTCGGTGTGCTCCTTGAGCCTTACCTTAACACGCGGATTCGCTCCTGAATTTTCATCAATAAAAGTAAAATCCACGCTACCGGAGTAATCCCCGCGCAAATGCCCTTTCAAAAGTATTCCCAATTTAGGAGGGAAATAAAGCGAGAGCTCTGTGCTTTCGTGCAACGGAGCACTTAAGGAAATTTCATAATGGCCTTTCTCCAAACTGCAGAACTCACACTGCGTAGTGCATTTCTGCGCTCCACTCTTTGAGCTCAATGAAAACGTACCCTCATACGGTCCGTACTTGTCCGAAAGCTCAGCTTCTATGCACCCTGTCTTATTCGTGGTTTCAATCTCAATGCCTTTTGACTCCATGGAAAGCATTGTGAATATTTCCTCAAGGTCTGCCGAGCTCGGCGCGTAGTAGTACTTGCCACCGGTCTCTTCAGCAATTCTGATTAAAACATCGTCGCAGAAGTCATCTCCTTGCGCACCAAGCCCGATTGTAAAGACTTTTATTTTGTTTGACTTTAACTCGTTCAAATACTTGTATGGTTCGCCCGGCTTGCAATCTGAAAACATGCTGCTTCGAATGCAGTTGCAGCCGTCGCTTAGGAGCAGGACAGCGGTTTCACCATCCACTCCGCTCAGAACTTCAACCGCTTGCTCCATCCCTGTTTCTATGGCAGTGGTGCCGTCAGCTGAAATGCCGTCTATGGATTCGAGCAGTTTTGTCTTGTCTCTTGTCAAATCTGCCCGTATCGCAGCGCTGTCCCTGAAGCTTATTATGCTACCTTCGTCAGTCCCGCCCATGAGATTTACGAATTCCTTTGCCGCGTGTTTCGCAGCCCCAATTCGTGAAGGCGGAAAATCTGTCTCTGCCATGCTGCTTGAACTATCTAAGACAAGCGCTACGCTGAGCGTGTAGTCCTCAACCCTTGCATAGGCAGTTTTTCTTTCAAGGTAGTACCTCTGCGTAACTGTTTCTGTCAGGCTCGTGCTGAATGACGCGCCGAAATACTTGTCCGTTTCAGGTATTATTATTGCACCGCCAACATCAACCCTATCCATTTCAGTTTCTCCTCCAACAATGCACACCCCAGAGTAATCAGTTGTGCATCTCTCTCCACCTGCCGTAACTTTGAGCCCTGAAATCGGCCTTCCTGTGAACTGGTCGTAGAGCTCAAATTGGAGGGCGAATGTTGGTGTTACTAGTGACATGCTTACAATCATTGCCACAATAAGAGTTCGTTCTAGTTCCATGGTTTATTGTACTTCAGTTTTCTACCTCTGTTATTGGGAGTTCATACTCGAATGTTTGTGATCCACTACCACCTAATGCGCTTAATGTGGTTTTTGCAGTGAGTTTAAGTGTATCAATTGAGACAAGTCTAGCCCGGAGATCATCGTCGTTATGATAGAAGTATAATCTGAGGAATTTCTCCTCCCCTGCCCTCATTTCATATATATGGGTTGGGTAACTACGTCCAGCCGGACCCCAATGGGCATTATCTATACCATAGTACTCTGCACCAGTTTCATCATAGAGGTACATCCCTTTAAAGTCTCCTGCACCGTTTCCAAGATACTTAAGCTTAAGGTCTATTCTGAAATATTTAGTTGTTGTATAAAAGAAATCATCATTAGTTTGAGTTATAGGTACGAAATACCCAAATGATTCAATGGTGCAACTCCAGTCTCCTCCGCAAATCTCTGCATTTATTACCTCCTTTTTCGCATCAAAACCAGGATCGATGAGTTCATTTTCTTCCTCTAGCGTATAACTATTTAGTCCATCCACCATAGTGGTTTCAGTAGGGATAATTCCCTTGTCGGTTAAATACGACACTTTTACACCACCCCTTCCTTGTGCCAACACTGGTGAAGTAAAGGTCTTACCAACCTCTGCGAATGGTATTTTCAACTCAATTATATAATAGTTCCCCTCTTCGATATGAGTGTACTTTTTAAAATCACCTTCCTTCACTTCAAACGAGTTTTCATAAAGTATCAGATAATCGTCATGTACATCTATATCGATATTTTCGATTAGAATTTTTGCAGCCCCCTCAAGGGTTACCGCCTTTCCCCCTTCATCATTTATGGCAAATTCCACTAAGATGTAGTCCCCTTCTTTTTTGGCAGTGAGTCTATCTATCGAATAACCTTCCAATACCTTAGGTTCTTCAGAGGTTTTTGCAGAGTAACTTGTTCCCTCAGTTTCTTCTGGCGGCTTGGTACACCCAGCGCTCGCCACAACAAGCACCAAAATGCACATTATAACCAATAAACTTCTAGTTTTCATAGCTTAATTTCCTCTGCCAGCGCCCCGATTATTGGCAATGGCTTCTGCCTGCCGAGCAGCGCGTTCAATATGCCGAGCACCATCATTAAGACGAAAGTCACGTGCAAGAGCATCAGCAGATACCAGGAGAAGTATCTTATTATTGGGAACCACATCACCAATGTCAGTATCACTGTAGAAACAATCCAGACCAGTGTCAGGACAAGTGACTGTTTCGCGTGGTATCTTGCAAACTTCTTGTCCTTAGCCAGCACCAATACCCCGATTGCCCCGATTATGTTGAATAAGTAGGCGCCCAGAGCCCAAAGAATCTCATCTTTTGTGTCTTGTTTTTTCATTATAAACCCCCTAAAAGGTTAATATGAGTATAAAAAATACCCTTTATAAGCTTTATTTAACTCTATTGAGTTTATTGAGTTAAGGGAAAGGGCGAGGGGAAGGTTTAAATATGTAGTTTTGTTAAATTGAATTATGCAAAAGATAGAGCGCGTAAAGACAGGGATACCTGGATTGGACGAATTGATTGAGGGCGGATTTGTGAGAGATTCTTCCATACTTGTTTCCGGCGGGACAGGAACAGGCAAAACAATATTCTGCATGCAATTTTTATACAACGGCGCGACAAAGTATAATGAACCTGGAGTTTTTTTAACATTTGAGGAGGATAGACCGAACCTGATAAGGGACGCATCTCGATTCGGCTGGGATTTGGAAAAGCTTGAAAAAGAGAAGAAATTAATTGTAGCGTATGAAGAGCCCTACAATGTTGAAAAATTCGCAGACCTTTTGGAAAAGCACGTATTCGCGATAAAAGCAAAGCGGCTCGTGATTGATTCCACTTCTGTGTTCGGCATGGCAATGGAGAACGAGCACGAGGTCAGGATGAAATTATTTGACTTAATGAGATTGCTCAGAAAGCTCAAGATTACTGCAGTGTTCACTTCAGAGATTTTAGAGGGGTCTGATGGGCTCTCCAGATTTGGAGTTGAGGAGTTCGTGGCTGACGGTGTGCTGCATATGACCCTGATTGAGGCGCTTTCCAGGCGAAGCCTAACAGTTAGAAAGATGCGTGGAACAGCGCACACGTTCAAGCCGCAGGTTTATGATATTGACAAGAATGGATTCACCCTGAAGGACGGTTCGCAGAAGAAAAGTGGAGTGTTGGGATTAGGATTTAAATAATTAAAAACAACATATTTATATACCGTTTATTTATTAGGTTTAGAGAGTGTATGAATGAAAAAATAAAGGAGATACCAGTATTGGCTCGGCTAGCGACAAGTCTATCCGGTACAGGATAATGAAATGATGTGGGAACTTTTTTTAATTGGGAGTTATGCATTCCTTGGTGGTGGAATCAAGTATATAGATCAGGTATTTGATGAGGAGATTTTTAACAAGTATTGTGCATACACCTTGGCAGTTATGTGCGGAGGGCTCATGGGCTACCTCGTGGCAATAGACAACATTTCAGCTACCATATTCCTGTCACTCATTTTAAGCCTTGGGATTATGCGCAAGATAGACAACATGGCATTTTATATAGGAGCGATTATGGTCGTACTGGTACCAATGGCAATAACTCACACCATAATGAGCATTATTTGGACTGCGCTAGGTTTGCTTATTCTCGCCTCGATAGCAGATGAGGGTATAAACGAGATTATAGACCGGCGGCAAATGGTAGATGGGCTTTTTGTGAAAATCGCGTATTACAGACCGATAATGAAGCTTATAGTGATAGCTCTCGTCATTGGAGGATGGTTCCCGCTTCTGTATGCAATAGCGTTTTTCGCGTTTGACATTTCATACAGCATGATTGAACAATACAGCTTTTGGATAAGGAGAAGGGTGAAATGAAAGAATCAGAAGGCGCAATACTCAACGTGCTCAACGACTTAATGAGAGAGGAGGATGTATTAGCATGCATGGTCGCAAGGAAAGGGTTCGAGGGCATTATGCCGCCTGTGGAGAGTTTTAAGATTAAAAATGTTGAGATATGGTATCTGTTGCAGGACACAATGGATCCATTCTTTGACATAATCAAGCAGTTCGAGGAGCACGGTTTGGACAAGGTTTATTTTGAGATTGGGGATTATACCGTCATGTTCACCACTTTGATTTCAGAGATAGCATTAGTATGCATAGTTCCAGCGCTCGCTAATCGTGGATTGTTAGAGGTTGAGATAGAGAATTCGCGAAGGGATATACTGAAGATGATTGAAGACGTAGTCCCAGAGAGGTAATAGGTTTCAGGAAAAAAAACATAGGAGTGTCCAAGTTCAAAAAGATTAAATATAGAGATATGATATGAAACAATATGGTATTTGAAGTCGCAATTGGGCAGAGTAGGGCATGGGATCCACAAAAAGCAGGGGAAGAGGTTGTTACATCAGCTCTTGAAAAAATGAAGCATCCCCCAAAAATTTTCTTATTATTTTCTACGATTCATTTTGATAAAGAGAGAAGAGGTATGCAAAAATTTGTGAGATCTGCACACAATAAACTACCAAGAGAGACCCAGATGATAGGAGGAACTATAGCAGGTTTCATAAACAATTATGGAAGTTTTACAAGAGGGGCCACTGGGCTAGCAATATATTCAGATGAGATGGATATTGGTGTTGGCGTTGGAAGAAACACAAAGAGGAATCCAAAAAAATCGGCAGAGAAGTGCGCGAAAGAGATTAAGAGTCTATTAAGGAACTCAAAATATAAAAATAAAGTATTGGTAGACCTAATTGCAGGCCCTGTTGTACCTACGTTTCCTGGTGTTGGACAAACACGCGTTCTTAAAGGAACACTCGCTAAGTTAGCAGTACCGTTACTAACTCTCTCTATGAAGGTATTTCAAAAAGGCTTTGGGCGGGAGAATGAAGTTTTAAAAGAACTTGCTCAACAATTTCAAGATTTTTCAATCATAGGTGGAGCAACGATAGATAACAACGCACTACAGAAGAATTATCAGTTTTATGCCAGCAAGATACTAGAAAACAGCGTGATTTGTTTAGGGATACAATCACAGATAAAAGCGGAGCTAGTTACTGGACACGGATTAACGCCGGCTGGGATAAAATTTAAAGTCACAAAAAAAGCATTGTGGAATTATGTTATCAGTGAGATAGATGGGAAACCCGCAACAAGCCGATTGATTGAACTTTTAGGATGGCCAGAGAAATTATTGGATGAACGACTGTATAGAAGAACATTTTATTATCCCTTGATATCCAAAGATGAACAAGGGAACCAATATCCAAATGTCATTGGAGCTTTCTTAGGGAACCATATAGCATGTGGGTTCCCAATCGAATCTGATGATGTTGAGATAAGATGTACATCTGGCAAACGCCTCATATCTACAGTAAAAATTGCTATGGAGAGTTCTAAAACGAAAAAACCTAAACTTGGTTTTGGAGTGTCGTGCGCAGCTAGACTAGAAACATTGGGAATGCAAATCTTTAAAGTATATGCAGTTCTGAAAAACCATTTTGGGGAAACTCCTTTTTTAGTTGTATATATGGGGGGAGAGGACCTTCGGATAGTGGGCAATAAACAATTCCATTTAAATGAGACATTCAATATGTCGATATGGGCAGAATAGATTTATAACTTTGCCTTCAAAGATAGATAGGAGAGATACGCGAGTTCGGATAGCTGCGTTTTAAGTTTTTTATAGTTACTATGATCCCATCCTAATATTTCCTCTTTTATAGAACCTTTGTCTTTGTTTAAAGAGTAGGGAGATTTAAGTCGTAAAATGCCGGACGAGAGTCCGAGTGATAATAGATTTTTGTCTTTATTGTTACGAGAAGTATAGAGAATATCAGTTATTTGATCTGACATATTAAACAAAGAACCTAATTTTTTAAAGACATAACCACGATAGTGTGAGAGAGCCATATTATTGTATAGATGCTTACAAGAAACAATCCCAGCAATATCACCGCAGATTGTGGCAGGAAGAATCCCTTCTACAAAAGGTTTAAAATTCTGAGTTGCAGAATCTCCGACAAGTAAAACATTGCCATAGTTCCATTTTTTTGTCTGAGGCCGGATAGGGGCGTCCCCACTTTTTTCCACTACACAAGCACCGCCTTCAATTTGCTTTTTTACTAGAGGGATTTCTGTAAACTCTTCAAAAAAGTCGTCAAGTTTATTCTTTGAATCCACAGCACCGACTCCGATGTTGGCCCTTTTTTTGGATAATGGAAATATATACCCATAACCAAGTGGTGCAAAATCCCCAAAATACAACTGCTCGTGGTTAGCGTACATTAGATTAAGATTTTGCATTTCGTAACTTTTTACAGCTCCAGTAGATGCAGAATCTGATTGTTTGACCCCAAGCTTTTCAACAACCGTTGATTCAACACCATCTGCTGCGATTAAAATTTTTGGTTTAATATGAGATATCTTATTTTTTGTGCGTATAGACACGCTTGTAATTACATGATCCTTTTTAAAATTGACATCTAGTAGTTTAGTATCTGTTTTTAAGTTAGCTCCAGCATTTATTGCTAATGAAGCCAACCATTGATCCCACTCAGTTCTATTAATTGAGTAACCAGACCATATACCACTATCACGCTTTATTAGGATATCCTCCGCCCAAAAAGTCATACCGGAGATACCCCATTTTAATTGTGATTTTGGAACCCTAAAAGGTAAAAAAGGGAGTAAATACCGCCCAATACCTTCTGCACAATGTACTGGAACCCCCACCTTTTTATGTTCTTCGATTAGGATTGTTTTAGCCCCACCCCTAGCTGTAGCTCTTGCTGCTGCACATCCAGCCGGCCCTGCCCCTACAACCAATACATCACATTCAATCATTTCGATAGTTATTTAATAACTCAAACTATATAAAGCTCAACATGACTCTCTACTCAAAATTCTTCCTCACAAAAGGAATCGGATTCAGCGAGGTTTCTAAGCTAAATGCATTTGATCATGCAATTTTGGATGCTAAAGTGGGACAGTGCAACTTGGTTCCGGTTTCTTCTATACTACCCAGAAATTGTGAGTATGCTAAAGAGATTCCAGAAATAGAACCAGGAGAGATAACTCACTGTGTCTTTTCAAGAGCATATGGCTCAAAAGGTGAAGAGATAAGCGCTGGCGTTGGGTTTGCCAAGACCAAAGACTATGGCTTTGCCATGGAAGAGTCCGGGAACCTGAAGCCAGAGCAAGTTGAAGCTAGAATCAGTGAGAAGCTAAAGCAGATGGCTGAGACCAGAAAGCTCGAGATAACAGAGAAAGGCACGAGAGTTGCACACATAGAGAATATCAATGAAAAGCATGGATGTACTGTTGCGTTGTTGATATTCAGGCTCTAACCTTTATTTTACTTTTCAACTCCCTAACCCATTTCCCACCCATAGGCTCTGCCTTATCCCACATCGTTTCCCAGTAATCTCTCATTACTGTGGCTATGCGCGGCTCCTGGATCAGCATTCCGCGGTTAACCCCACCCTCAGTTTCCTGCATTGCCATTCCAATTGTGTTCGAATCGAATATCATATAGACGTGGTGTATGGCTTCGGGCGGGAAAAGCCGGATTTCTATGTTCTTTGAGGTTAGGTACTGCAGCAGGAGTTTTGCAGACGTGAACTGCTTTTTCTTGAGCAAAGCAGAGGCAATATCGCCAACACGCATATCATCAGTAAGCAAGTATCGACCCTTTACGCCACGCTTTGCCGCGCCGACCATTGCTTTTAACAAAGGAAGAGTAGTAAAGGCAGGCATAGTGTTATCCTTAGTTGAGATCGTTTCGATTGTTTTCTTGGAATTTACCAAGCTCTGCTCAACCTGCTTGTAAACCGCTTCCTTGTTCGGCAATATCCACGCCTTCGGCGTGAGCGAAACTTCAGTCCGCTCTTCGTCGCTGAACTTGAAGTTTTTGAGAATTTCATGTTCCTGCTCTTTGAGCTCTTTGGCTTGCTTGAGCTGCTGGTCGAGCAGGGTGTCAAACACGGACTTGGGCTCAAGCGCTCGGTAGCGCTTCGGCTTGCCCATTGTGTACTTGACCAGGCTGCGGTGCTCGAGCGAGTCGAGCACTTCGTAGATTTTCGTGTAGGGAATTCCGGACTCATCGCTGAGCTCTTTCGCGTCGCTGTCCGGGTAGTCAAATAGCGTGGCGAGTGCCCGTGACTGGTAGTCGTTGAGGCCGAGCTTTTGGAGGTATTGATTTACTTCGGTCATTTTTGTTTAAGCCCCCGAAACCAAGTTTTTCCCATCGGCTCAGCTTCTTCCCATAGCGCTTTTACATGATCTGACATAAACTTTGCAATGCTTGGATCCTCAAAAGTCATGCCCATTTTGACACACCCATCCTCCCCCTTGAAGGACAACAGGATGCGCTTCTCGTCACCAATAACCAGGTCATTTTGAACCCTATTGCTAGCGATTATCCTGAATTCAAAATTCTTGTGGCCTAGAATTTTCATAAGTTGGTAGAGAACCTGTGGTTTCATTGACTTTACAAAAGACCATTTGTCCAGATTGCCGCCATCCGCTGTAAGCATCATTTTGAACTTGCCCCCGCGGGCAAGAAAATCGAGAACATTCTTGTTCATTCCGGGGTGCGTGAATGAATCCTTTGCAGAGCTCATAACGCCAGTACCCCAATATTCCTTTTTTGAAACCGTGAAGAAACGGGAAACTTCATCATATAGAGACGCTGGGTTGCTGAAAAGCCAAACCCTTGACTTGTCAACTTCTTTCTCAGTGCCGTCCTGCAATTGAATTCCGCTTAGGATATCTTTTTCAGATTTTCGCAGCTGCTTGAGCTGTTTTTCCTGCTGGGAGATTAAAGTGTCAAAAATTGTCTGTGGCTCAAGAGACTTATACACGCGGGGCTTGCCCAGCGTGTATTGGACCAGACCGCGTTGCTCCATTGCATCTAGGGCTTCATAAATTTTTGTATATGGAACTCCGCTCTCCACGCTCAACAATTTCGCATCACTCTCGGGGTTTTCAAACAGCGCAGTGAGAGTACTAGCTTGGTAGGAATTCAAACCTAAACGTTGTAAGTATTCTTTTACATCTGTCATTTGGATTTCACCTTGGATTTTAACTCATTATGCCACTTATTGCCGATAGGCTCTGCTTTATCCCATAGAGTGTCGTAGTAATTTATCATAAAATTCGCAATAGGAGCGTTATGAAATTTTATTCCCTCACGAACTATATTGTCCTTATCACGGAATGCTATGCCAACCATTTTTTGATCCACAATAATAAAATCGTTCTGAATCTCTCGTTCAGGGAGTAGCCGTATGAGATAGTTCTTAGAACCTAGTAGCTTAAGGAGCATATACATCTTTTTGAGAGAAAACATCGATTTTAGGTTTAGAAAGTCACCCACAGTTACATTGGAAGGATAAACTGTGCGCAAAATCACGCCACGCTTCAAACACGCATCATATATAGATTCTAGCATCTCAGGATGACTCCAAGCGTACATACACGCTGCTTTTGTGGCAGTAGTTCTCACTTCAGATTTTGCAATGTCGAAACCATCAACAGTTTCATCCCATATGGCCTTTGTGTTGTGGTACATCCACATCTTTGAGTCAAATTCCTTCTCCCCACCTTCTTTCCAGTCTACAGAAACCTTGTCTAGTATATTTTGCTCCAGCTTCTCGAGCTCATTTGTTTGCTCCTTCTGGTTTTCAAGTAATGTATCAAAAACAGTTTTCGGTTCAAGGGACTGATAAACCCTTGGCTTGCCCAGCGTGTACTTCACCAAACCACGACGCTCAAGGAAATCCAGAGTCTCATAGATTTTAGTGTAAGGCACACCACTCTCCTCACTCAACAATTTCGCATCACTTTCAGGATTTTCAAAAAGAGCAACAAGAGTACTAGCTTGGTAGGAATTCAAACCTAAACGCTGGAGGTATTCTTTAACGTCGGTCATTTTGGCTTCAACCCCCTGCACCACCCTTCTTCCATAAATTCTGTCTTTTTCCAAAAGAGGTCGAAACACTCCAAGTATGCTTTTATCATCACCTTATCTTCTATTATCAAACCATTTTGCATTAAACCATTTTCATCTTTAAAGGGCAGCGCAAGCACTTTGTTGTCAAAAATGACAAAGTCATTGTACAGCTCGCCGGCAGGGAGCTTCTTCACCACAACATTGGAAGAGCCGAATGCTTTTTGCACTTTGTAGAGCTTCTGGGGAATTTTTGTGAAACCCGCCTGTGAAACCGCTTCCCAAACTTTTTTGAACCCGAAGTCAGAGGGGTAAATCCGCTTGACAACAATCCCGCGCTTAGTGGCATCATAAAATGCTTCTATATTGCCGGGGTACATCAGCATGCTCTGGAGCAATTTGCTTGTGGATATTCCCACAAGCGACTTTTTTACTGACTTCATATTTTCCAAAAACGCCCCCCAGCAAGCCTTTTCCCCGCGAAGCAACTGGATAGTAGACTTAAGTTCATGCGCCTTGTTTTCTTTGAGGGTTGGGCTTAAAGAATCCAGAATATTTTGCTGGCACATCTTTAGACTCTCAATCTTTTCAACCTCTTCCTTCAACAAAATATCCACAACCGCTTTTGGCCCCTTAGAACTATAAATTTTAGGCTTCCCAAGCGTATGGTTAACAAGATTATTATGCTCCAATGCGTCCAGCGTCTCGTAAATCTTGGTATATGGAACTCCGCTCTCCACGCTCAACAATTTCGCATCACTCTCGGGGTTTTCAAACAGCGCAGTGAGTGTACTAGCTTGGTAGGAATTCAATCCTAAACGTTGTAAGTATTCTTTTACATCTGTCATTTGGATTTCACCTTGGATTTTAACTCATTATGCCACTTATTGCCGATAGGCTCTGCTTTATCCCATAGCATCATATAATGCTCTTTCATAAAACTGGACACGGATTTGTCTTCAAAGCCTAAAACACGCCTTGCTGGGCTGTTTTTGATTTTGAACGCAATTCCAGCCTCGGTTCCATCCCGAACATAAATATCTTGGTTAAGTTCTTTTTCAGGTAATAGTCTAATGTGATAATTTTTAGAGCTAAGTACACGCAGAAGCTTGTACCAGCGTTGTGGTAGTTTGATGGGATTTATGCATTTGAGATTTAAGAAGTCCTTGGCGCTGAAAGTGGATGGAAAAATCGTATACGCCGTAGCCTTTCTTTTTACAGTAAGACCGTACATCTCTTCTATCACCCCAGGGTGGTCCAAAAGAGTTACACAAGTAGCTTTTACACCCATAGCTAGCAATTCGCGCTTTGTAGATTGGAACTGAGTACGGATTAGGTCACCTATACTAGGACTAGAATTATAAACCCACATCTTGCTCAATTCTTTCTCCTCTCCCTCTTTCCAATCTATCTTGACCTCATCGAGCACATCCTGCTTCAAGTTCTGGAGCTTTTTGGCCTCCTCGGTCTGCTTTTTGAGGAGCGAGTCAAAGATGGCTTCGGGTTCTAAAGCTTTGTAGATTCGTGGCTTGTCCAGCGTGTATTTTACTAAGCCACGCGACTCCAAGAAGTCTAGTGTTTCATAAATTTTAGTGTATGGCACTTTGGACGCTTCACTCAAGAGCTTCGCATCACTATTTGGATTTTCAAACAGCGCAGTGAGAGTACTAGCTTGGTAGGAATTCAAACCTAAACGTTGTAAGTATTCTTTTACATCTGTCATTTGGATTTCACCCTCCGCTTAACCCCGTGCTTCACAACGTTGCCCGTCGCTTTCAGCTTCTGCCCAGCCTTCAATGACTTGACAAACTCCTTGGCTGTCCCGACTATCTCATCTTTTATTGGCTCTGACTTCTGCCAGAGCATGTCAAAGTACCTTGTGGTATCCTCAACACTCGTTTTGTCGCTTATGATTAGACCTGAGTAGGAAACACCTGGAACTATCATGCCAATAATGACCTCTTCTTTATCCTTGATTGCAGTGCATGATGGAACTAAGCTTGCAGAAAGTGTGCGCTGCAGGAGATTCTCGCTGCCAAGATAGGAAACCCAGTCCCTCTGCAATGCCCAGCCGCTCTGCACTCCGGTTTCTAGTAGGCGGTTGAAGTTAATTGAAGTGGGCATAATTTCCTTGATTATAACTTTTCGCTCAATAACCGCGTCGTACCACGCCAGCATTGCCTCCGAGTCCATGTAGGACTCGTACCAGACATCTTCGTTTGCGGCTATCAGGAACTCCTCTTTCACGTTCAGCGCAATATCCCGGATCAGATTCCAAACACCCTCCTTGGAATTAACCATGCGCACTTTTTGCCTGTCCTTCTGGTAGCTCTCGCCATCACTTTGGAGCTCGTTGAGTGCTGAGAGATTGTCTTTCTTGATGTCTTTAAGAGTTTTGACAAGACCTTCCTGCTTGCTGATTAAACTATCAATAAAAGCATTCGGCTTGAGCGGCCGGTAGACCTTGGGCTTGCCAGGGGTAAAAGTGACCATGCCCTTGAGCTCAAGCGCGTCAAGAATCTCGTAAATCTTGGTGTAAGGAATCTCAGCCAGGTCGCTGATATCCTTGGCCGTGGAGTCATTCCTTGAGTACAGAGCCAGCATAGCCTTGGCCTGATACTCGGTAAGCCCGAGCCTCATTAGGTATTCTTTCAAGCCTGAGTCCATTTTTCCACCACTTATACCCTATTCAGGGCTTTTATTAAATAGTTTTCTATGCGTTGTGCAAAAATTGAATATAGAGCATAAACCCGCGCTGGTTAAATCAAACTTATAAAAGATATGTTTCCAGTCTGCACTATGACAAAACTTTATGTTGACTCCAATGTTTGGATTGACCTTTGGGCGGACAGGATGATTGGACTGATTCCAGTCGGGCACTATGCTGAGAATATGGTTGAGCGGGCGCTTGCATGCGAATTTAACCTAGTGGTTTCAGATTTCATTTTAAAAGAAGTAGAGCACAACCTCAACATAAACGCAGAGGAAAGGCTGATACCTCTGAAACAGGCAGGAAAGCTCCAAGTGGAAAAAGTTGACAGCAGAACATTTGCAGAGGCAAAAACAATGTCATTTGAGAGAAATATTCCGATACACGATGCAATGCACGCTCTTATGGCAAGGAAAGTAGGAGCATTGCTCATTACCAGAGACAAACACTTTCAAGAGCTTACGGATATTGTTAAAACATTAGAGCCCAGTGAGCTATAATTCCCAGCCGCGCTCTTTTGCAAAAGCCACAAGGGCCTCCGCTTTGTCCTCTTCGGTAAGCTGCTCTTTCTTCAGCTTGCCTTTGAGCGAGCCTCTTTGCGTTCGGATAAAATCACGCGCCGCAGCCCTTAGCAAGTCACTGGTGCTTGAGTAATAACCCTCGTCTATCAGGACTTGGATTGCCTCAATGTCTTTTTCTGGAAGGCGGGTGTGAACAACTTGTGTCATTTCAAAGCGGCAGTAAATGCCGCACTCTCCTTTTTCAAAGCGATTGCCGCTTAGAAATACACCCAGTTTCAAACTTTAAGGTCTGGGTGTTATAGTGTATACAAAAGTATACAATGGTATATAAAAGTTTCCAAGGCAGGAGCACCCTAAACAAACCCACTCCAGTTAAATTAAACTTATAAACCCCAAACAACTCCCGAGTTCTTGATGACCAAAGACAAAATAGACACAACAAGCGCGGTGGCTTCAGCAAGAAGCATTTCAATGAAAATGCCCCAGGGCAGACCGCACAGGATGCAGCTTATGCGCGAAATTGCGAGAAGGCTTCAGGAGAAGCATGGCCACTTCATGTATGACCAGATATACGACATAATGGAGCAGGCCTACAACGGCGAGATTGTGAAGAACGAAATAATGCTCGTTCAGGAGCTGGATGACTGGCTCTCGAATGATGGTGACGTTGAATACCTCGGAGACGAGGGCGACGTCGGAACTTACAGAATAAAGGAGGTATAAAAAATGAACAGAAAAATTTTGGCACTGGCTCTGATCGTGGCGATGGTGCTGCCTATAGCGGTGAGCGCAGTGGATATTGAGGACAAGGCGAACTTGACCGACGAGCAGAAGGAAGCCAAGGAAGATGTAGAGAGCTACATGTGGAACATAGCCTCACTAATACAGGGTGTTGGGCTCGTGATAGGAGTTGTAGCATTAATGGCTGGCGGCATCTTGTTTATGGTGTCCAGCGAGGACCCTGCAAAGCGCGACCAAGCGAAGAATGTGCTGAAGATGGGCATCGGCGGGGCAATGATAATATTCCTTGCGCCGACACTGATGACATTTTTGCTTGGATGAGGCAAAGAAGAATGAGAATATGGCTTGCTGCAGCAATCATCCTGCTCCTGCTTGGACAAGGGGCTTTCGCTGAGGAGAGCGGGAGCACAGAAGGCGCAGACCCAGACCCGGATGACAGTGGGAGCAGCAGCTGCAACTGCCCAGATGCAAAAACAATAGCGAATGCAGTCGTGGACCTGCTGGAGGATAAGCAGAAGACAAAGAAAGATGATCTGGGGAGCAAGTATGCGATAGATTTTGATGCAGCAGAAAGCGCTGCAAAGAATGACAGCTATCTTGACCAGTTCATGGACATTGTAGCGCCCGAACACGAGATAGGGTGCGGCGTTACGTTTGAGGATCTGGAGGAAGTAAAGGAGGACAAAAATATGGCAAAGAGAACCGGTCTTGATACGCCGTTGGAAAAAGGGATAGAAAAGATACCAGCTGGCGGACTAATACGCGGACTCCTTAATCTTGTGGGAATAGATCCAAAAGTTATCCCAGTCAGGGATTCGCCAAAGATTTTGTACTGCAGTGTCGCTTCTCTTACAACTTTATGGGAATATCCACACAGTTTGTATGGCTGTCTGCATGACGTGACTATAAAACGGCTAGCAGAAGACCAGCCGAGGCGGGTTGAGGAATATGGGGAGCTGAAAGAGTGGGAGCACCAGGCGCAAATTGGGTGCGACGCGAGCGAGTCATTGTTCAACGAGCTCACGCGGAGCAATGCAGGGAACTTTAACATAATGGGAGGCGAGGAAGAATGAGCGTTGAAGTAATGTGGTGGCGGTCGCTCCAAGTAATGCTCATTTTCGGCACAGGAATGATAAGCTTCTTTGGCCTGAAGCTTATGATGTCCGGTTTTGACTCGCCGGAGAAGCGGACTGAAATAAAGGACTACTTCAAGAATTTCATATACTTCATAGTGTTTGGATTCTTGTCCGCAGTTTTGTATGGAATGGCTATAGAGCTTTCAGGCGCAGTAGCGAGATATCTCATAGGAGGGACAAGTTTAGGCGGATTGACAGAATTAGCAGGAGCCCGTGCCACTGCATTGATGAGCGAAGAGCTTGTGAGCTATTTCACAATGGCGAGCGTGTTCGCGCACATGACGATTTCAATGCAGGAGATACTTCTCGTGCTTGGGTTCATTGTCCTGCCGCTTGGAATAGGACTGATGTTCATGAGCTTCTCAAACAGCCTGAAGACACTGGGCTATTCAGTAGTGACATTCTTTTTCATAATAGCGTTCCTCCCGCTCGCTGACTCGCTAATATTCGTGGCTGCGGATTATGCGGTTGAAAGCACCGCAGCGCCGGGATATATCGCAATCGCGGCTTTCTGGCTCGTTGGAATAGTGAATCTGCTGGCGTTCAAAGCGGCGCTTGAGGTCGCTAAGTCGGATAGAGTCGTGCACACTATAGTTGAAAAAGTTAACACTGTAGCGGACCGCGTTAGAGGCGACTCCTATGGCCTATGAAATACCCCAGGCGCTGAAGTATGAGGAGAAGATAATACTCGGGATGACGTTCAAGCAGCTCGCCTACGTCGGCGTCGCCGGGCTTGTTTCCGTGATTGTGTTCAAGACGCCGATCCCCCTGTTTGCAAAAGTGCCCATCATAGCACTTTTAATGACAGCCGGGGGCGCCCTCGCGTTCCTCAAGCTGGATGAGAAAGCCCTGAACGCGTTCAACCACTTCAAGAGCCCGAGAAAGATGGGCTATATGGACACGAACATGAGCTCATTTGTCGGCGTAAAGAGAGTCCGAGATGATGCGATAGAGCTTGACGACAACACGATTCGGGCAGTGATTCAGGTAATGCCGATAAACTTCGCGATACGGGCAGAGGATGACAGGAACGCGATAATAAGGAGCTTTCAAAAGTTCCTGAACTCGCTGGACTTTCCTGTGCAGATACTTGTAAGGACAGTCAATTTGAACCTGGATTCTTATGTTGAGTATTTGAGGTCAACAGTTGGGAAAAAAGTTTCAAAAAAGAACCAGCGGCTTAAGGTAATGCTGGACGACTACTGCGATTTTTTGGAGAAATATGTGAATGAAAACGCTGTGCAGGACAGGCTTTTTTACCTGATAATACCAGGAAGGAGATTTAAGGACGAAAAGGACAGGAAGGCTAAGCTTGATGAGCTTGGCATACGGGCGCAGGTCTGCAGGGAAGGGCTCGCAACCGCAGGCCTGAGGTCAAACAGGTTAAGGACAGAACAAGTCGTGCCAATGCTTGCCAGCTTCTTTGGGGGGCACGTGGAGGTCGGGAACGAGTATCTTTTCCCCATAACACTTTTTGAGAAATATGAGGAGGGGAAAAATGCTGGGTAAAAAGAAAAAGAAGGAAATTAAGGGCGATGACGAGCTTCGCCCCTATTTGATAATGCCGGACCAGATAAAAATCAACTCAGACCACGCGATAGTGCACGACACAATGAATCGGGTGCTGATGGCAGCCGGGTATCCGAGAAAAGTCACAGAGGGTTTCCTTGACAAGATAATCCGCTCAAGGGGCAATTTTGACATTTCAATACATATTCAACCTTACTCCATAGACCAGATGATTACAAACCTGAACAACCTGCTCAAGAAACTCAACGCGGACAAGTACGCAGCAGAGAAGAGAGGAACATTCACGCCGAGCATTGACCTGCTCATAAAGGACACGCGGAAAGTGCTTGACCAGTTGCAATCCGGAGAGGAAAAGCTGTTCAACACCGGGCTTTACATAAACGTGAAAGGGAAAGACAAGGAAGAGCTGGAGCTTCTGAGCAAGAGAGTAGAGGCAGAGCTGAACTCGCTGATGATAGTCACTAAAAAGCCAGTGTTCAAGATGCGCGAGGCGCTGCAGAGCGTCATGCCCCTTGGCCGAGACAAGCTTGGGTTTACAAGGCCACTCACGACTTCCGCGCTTAGCGCTTGTTTCCCTTTCACCTCGTCTTTCCTCGCATCTGACGGCGCAGGGATAATGCTCGCCACGAACAAGCAGAACGGAGTTCCGATAATAAAAGACTTTTTCAAATTTACTAATCCAAATTCGCTTATCTTAGCAACCTCGGGCGCTGGAAAATCATATCTAGTGAAATTGAATTTGATACGATCGCTGATGGCTGGAACGCGAGTTTTCGTGATAGACCCGCAGGCGGAGTACATTGAGCTTTCAAACGCTGTTGGCGGGCAGGTTATTGAGATTTCAAAGGACTCAAAGAGCATAATAAACCCTCTTGACCTGATGGGGCAGGACTTCACTGAGAAGCGGCTCTCACTGCTCTCCGCTTTTGCCATAATGTTTGAAGGGCTGGACGACATCCAAATGTCTCTGCTGGACAAGGCAGTTACCGAGACCTACAAGAGAAAATGCATTACAAAAGACGAGCCAGAGAGCTGGAAGAAGGAACCACCGATCCTGGAGGATTTGCATAATGTGCTCACCGAGCTTGCGGAGGAAGCAACTGGGAAAGAGGCGGAGACGCTCAAGGGGTTGGCGAGCAGGATGGAGAGATACGTGAGCGGAGTGTTCTCGTTCGTGAACAAGCAGACCAAACTCAACCTGAAAGATGATTTCATATGCTTTGACATAGGCAAGATGCCAACGCAGATAAGACCGCTGATGATGTATCTTATTCTAGAGTACATTTACGCGCAGATGCAGAAGGACCGCACGAGAAAGATACTCGCGATTGATGAGGCTTGGTCGCTCCTGCATCACGCGAGCTCTGCAGAGTACTTGTTTAAAATTGTCAAGACCTCAAGAAAATTCAACCTCGCGTTCATGCTCATAACCCAGGAGGTCAACGATTTGCTGAAACAACCAGCGGGGCAGGCAGTTCTTGCGAACACATCGTGCAAATATTTGCTGAAGCAGGACCCCAGCGTGATTGACGAGCTGATAAAAACCCTGCACCTTGCGCCAGAGGAGAAGAATCTGCTCCTCACAGCTGGGCTTGGTGAGGGGATAATGATTGCGGACAATGAGCGATTCCCGATAAAAATCATCGCGTCACAGGAAGAAGACGCTATAATCACGACCAATGCGGACGCGCTGAATGCGCAGGGGAAGTAACAAAATTAACCTGCAAACTCGCTGAAGTTAATGAGATTAACCGCTCAGCACACATCCTGCGCAAAATTGCCGACGTCAAGCCTTGTGAAATCCATATGCACCTTGCCGCCGACATGCAATATGTTCGCGAGGTACAAATCTTTCATACCGCCGCACAGGACACTCTCGAAATCTGATGTCATATCAATATAATTGGTCATAAAGCATACGGGCGGAAGGCAAAGCTCCAATTCATCCAGTTCCGGAGAGCATACGGGCGGGTCGCAGTACTCATCATACTTGAAATAAAACCGCTCATCAGGGTTCTCGTTGAAGAAGAAATACCCGTGCATAAATGGCAGGAGAGTTTGATTACGCTTGAATTGTAAGAGTTCAGTAAAAATATGCGAGTATGTCCCGGAGAAGGGAGGCTCGGTCGTAAGAGAGGTGAGCGGGGTAATCTGCAATGTATCGTACTGAATCCTTGATAGCCCCTCGGGCTTTATCACAGTGAAGGAGCGGCGCGGGCACAGGACATGCTGCTCGCCGCCTTCGGTGAATGTAATTCTCGCCTCAAGCAGGTGCTTTCCGACATCCGTAGCTGACTGGTCTTTCCATTCAGAGTAGCCCAGCTGCTCAACAGGCCAGCTCTTGTAATCCTTTGCACTGGTCTCGCCGAGCGATGAAAGCTCAGTTTTATCCTTGGTGAGCTTGATGTTAATTTTCAGGTCTTTTATTTCCTTCTCAGGCGCGACTTCAAAAGAGAGCACGGTTGTGAATGGGGATTTCGTGTAGACCTGCGTGAACGTGTCGTCTATTGCATAATCAACCTGGGAGATGTCAAAAAATGTGACTGAGACCGGGCCGCCAACAGTTAATTCAGTCTGCTCGCACCACGGGCCAGATTCAGCTAGAGGTGCAGGCTCGCTTGGAGCGTCCTCAAGTTCAGTTGACTCAGCATCTGCACTGGGTGCGGGCTCAGCTGCAGGGAGTTGGCTTTCAGGCTCGGGCTGAATCCCGGTATCAGCCTGGCTGGATTCCTGGACACAGCCGGCAGAGAATATAACAAGCATTAGAAGAGTCGCGTATACTAGAAACGAATTATTTTTCATAGCAGAAGAAATGCAAACTGCCCTATTTAAATGTTTTTTTTAACTGCCGCGAGTTAGCTGCGAAAAAGTGCTGGTTTTTACCACAGGATTAACCCGCTAGAGTTAAAGAAAGCTTATAAGGCAAATTCACGAGCAAATTAAGCATGGGTTTGGTAATGCTCAAGGTGGAGGCGAAAACGCTGGAAGAGCTGGAGGAGATTATCTCCAGCAGGATTGGCAGGAATGAGGACATATTGGATTACAGGATTGAAAAGGTTGAAGAGAATAGCGAATGCGAGAAAGATCTGGCTGTAAATTGAGGCTGAAAAACAAATATAAGCTCACCCGACACAAGCGCGGCAGCTGCTGTTTTAATCGGGGCTCTTGCACTGGGCTGCTTTGTTGTTTTCAAAAAGAAAGGGATAATATAAAAAAACAATGAATTTATATAGTAGTAAAAATATTCTTACAAATAAGAATATGGCAGAAATAAAAACCGTAACAATCAGCGAGAAGGGGCAGATATGCATACCACAGCATATGCGGGAAGAACTGCACTTCAAGACCGGAGCGAAGCTCGTTTTAATCGCGGCGAATGACAAGCTCATAATACAAAGCACAGACGACATACTTGAAAAATTGAATATTAGCGCAGAGAGCTATGAGATAAGCGCGCTTTCTGAGGAGTCTCTGAAAAAGGTGTGGGATAATAAATACGATGAACGCTGGAACAAATATTAAGCAAAGAACCATCCTGCTAGTGCCATTTCAGTTCACAGACCTTTCAGTGGAAAAGAAAAGGCCCGCGCTTGTCATTTCAAACAATGCATTTAACAGGAGCAATGAAGACATTCTGTGCTGTGCAATAACCAGCAACCTGAAAGATGATAAGAACAGCGTATACATAGAGAACACGGATATGGAGAATGGATTTCTAAAATTTGAAAGCAGGATAAAACCGTATAAGTTATTCACTATCAATAAGAAGAGGGTGTGCAAAATTCTAGGTAAGCTAAATGCTGAAAAATCCATTGCAGCAGTTGAAATTTTAAATAAGCTTATTGAAGTGAAAACATCTGCTTAATATAAATTATATTAATACCCATGCCCTATGCCTTTTATGAACCTCAAGCAGCTCAAGGGCGAATTGAAAAAGAAGACTGACAAAAAGCCCGATGATTACTACGCAGTGGACACGCTCAAAGCAAAAGGCTTCCACAGGGTGTGCTGCAAGTCCTGCGGGAAATACTTCTGGACTCTTGAGGATAGTGAAATTTGCGGGGAGCCGGACTGCTCTGGAGGCTACAGGTTCATAGGCGACCCGCCGACCAGGAAGAAGCTTGATTTTGTTGGAGTCTGGCGCGAATTCAGCTCATTGTTTGAGAAGCTCGGCTACACGCCAATCAAGCGCTACCCAGTTGTTGCGCGCTGGAGAGACGACACTTACTGGACGAACGCTTCAATTTATGATTTTCAGCCGCACGTGGTCTCAGGCGCTGTTGAGCCGCCGGCGAACCCGCTGGTTGTTCCGCAGGCCTGCGTGCGTTTCAATGATATTGACAATGTTGGAATTACAGGAAGGCATCACACTTCTTTTGTTATGATTGGACAGCACGCGTTTGTTCCGCCGGAGAAATTTGATGTCAACGCTTACCTGTCGCACATAATCCAGTGGCTTGAGAAAGGAATGGGAATGCCGCTGCACGAGATAAAGTTTCACGAGGACCAGTGGGGCGGCGGGGGCAACCTCGGGCCGTGCATGGAGTTCTACGCTCGCGGACTTGAGGTCGGGAATCAGGTTTACATGACCTCTGCGGTTACTGATAAGGGGATTAAGGAATTGAATTTGAAAGTGCTTGACATGGGAATGGGGCACGAGAGGTGCGCGTGGATTTCGCAGGGCTGTGACACGAGCTACGACGCGAACTTCCCGGCTGTTATTAAAAAGCTCGTCAAGCTGACTGGAGTTAAAAAAGATTCGGACTTGATTCAGAGGTTCATCCCGCACTCCGGACTTTTGGACATGGAGAAGGGGGATATTGAGAAGAGCTGGAAGAAAGTTGCGAAGAACGTGGGCATGAGCGTGAAAGATTTGAAAGAAGCTATACTGCCGCTCTCAGGCTTGTACTCAATCGCTGACCACACGAGGACTCTGCTCTTTGCGATTAACGACGGGGCTTTGCCTTCAAATGTCGGCGGGTGTTATAATTTGCGGGTAATTCTGCGCAGGGCGCTTGGATTCATTGACACTTATGGCTGGGATGTTGAGCTTTCGGATATTTGCGCTGAGCACGCGCGCGAAATGAAAGGAGTTTTCCCAGAGCTTGAGGAAAATCTGGATGACGTGCAGAAGATTCTTGAAGTTGAAAAGAAGAAGTACCAGAGCACGCGGGACAAGTCAAGGCGGATTGTTGAGAAGATGAAAGGGAAAAAGGTGAGTGAGAACGAGCTGCTTGAGCTCTACGACTCGCAGGGAGTCACCCCTGAACTGCTGAAAGAGGCGGACAAGAGCATTGAGATTCCTGATGATTTCTACTCCAAGGTCGCGGCGCGGCATCCTGAAGTTGAGCGGAACGCAGAGAAGAAAGAGGGATACGACCTGAAAGGGATTGCTGATACTGAGAAGATTTATTACAAGGACTGGAAAAAGAAGAGCTTTAAGGCGCGCGTTTTGAAAGTTATCAAGGATAAAGTTGTGCTGGACAAGTCCGCGTTCTACCCAGAAGGAGGGGGGCAGTTGTGCGATTTGGGCAAGTTGGGCGGGTTTGAAGTTACAGATGTTCAGAAGCAGGGCAATATAATAATACATACAGTTAAGGGCTCGCTCAAGGAAGGGCAGGAAGTTGAGGCTGAGATTGACTGGGACAGGCGGATGAAGCTCGCGAAGAACCACACTGCAGCGCACATAATTGGCGGAGCAGCGCGGCAGGTTTTGGGCAAGCACGTTTGGCAGGCAGGGTCGCAGATTGATTTGGACAAGGGCAGACTGGATATTACTCATTACGAAGCGCTCACTGAAGAGCAGAAGCAGAAGATTGAGGAGCTTGCGAACAAAGCAGTTAAAGGCAAGCTGAAGATTTCAAAAGATTTCATTGACCGCACAAAGGCAGAGCAGGAGTATGGTTTTACACTCTACCAAGGCGGGGCAGTTCCGGGCAAAGAAATCCGGGTTATGAAAATTGATAACTGGGACGTGCAGGCCTGCGGTGGAACTCACTTGGACTGCACTGCTGATGCTGAGGGAATCAAATTGCTCAAAACTGAGAAGATACAGGACGGCGTGGTGAGATTGGTCTTTGTGGCTGGGAAAGCGCACCTGGAGGAGAGAGGAAAGCAGGAGGAAGGGCTTGCGAAGAAATGCGAGAATGTTATTTTGAAATTTGCCAAAGCTAATATTAAAAGTTCAGACCTGAACACAGCTGCAAAGGTCCTGACTGTTCAGGAAGCTCAACTGCCGAACACGCTTGAGAGGTTTTTGAAAGAGATTATGGACGCGAAGAAGCGCAGGGGCGCGTCTGAGAAGGAGTTCTGCGCAAGGGTTTCAGCGCTGAGCGATTTGACAAAGATTTCCGAGCTGATATTCACAGAGTGGAAAGCAGAGAAGAAAGCGCTCAGAGAGCTTGAGGAGAAAGAAGCAGAAGAGTTGATGGGCTCTGCGGTTAAGGTTGGCTCTGCGCGGGTTGTTGCGAAAGAATTCTCAGACTTTGGCGAGGGAATGAAAGTTGCGAACGCAATCACTGGGAAAAACCCGGACGCTGCAGTGCTGATTAGCTCTCCAGACAAGTCCGCTCTCGTGGTTGGAAAATCTGCGAGAATCAACGCGAAGGAAACTTTAAATATGCTCAATCCTAACGCTAGAACCAGTGGAGATACAGCAAGAGCCATAGCGGACAAGCCGGTTAAGGACCTCAAGGCGGCTCTTAAGAAAATAATGGAGAATAAATGAGGAAATACGCAATTATTGCAATCGCGCTGGTTATATTGGCTATTTTTGCCGCGAGCGCAGGGGCGTTTCCGTTTGCATCTAATTCGGCGGATTATCAATGGCCTGGGCAATATAAGGGCGAGGCTATTAGGGCAGATGACGTAAGCAACGACGGTGTAGGAGATGTTACATCATATTATAAAGATGGCGGGTATTATGGAATTGTCAGCAAGGGCTACTCTAGCAACCAGATTGGGCTAAAGCTAGGAGAGAGCAGCAGTTATAGATTTGGTACGGAAACAGGAGTGGGGAATGTGCACGAGGGACAGGCAGGCAATGAGGTTGTTTTTGCGCAATGGTCTAAGAGCTCACCTTACACAGTAGGTGACATATACTCATTTAACGCGCCAATGAATTCCTGGACTCAAGTAGCCACTAATGTTTTGCCTTATGGGTATGAAGTCACAACTGTTGACGTTGCTGACGTGCTATACCTGTATGAAACAGGAAATCTTGATGAGGAGATAATCCTGGGACTGACTTACACAGGAGGAGTGCCAAGGATAAGAGTATATGACAGGGATGGAACCTCGGACTATGGCTCAGGAACCAGCGCGCACGATGAGCAGATGGACGTGAGCGTACCAGGCCAGAATGAGGCGGACTGCGAGATAACGGACATTGAAATCGGCGAGCTTGGTAATATAGGGTCAATGCCAGGGAGCGAGGACATTGCAGTTGCAATTCTGTGCTACAATGCGGGCAACAGTCCAACTGGGCAGATTTTCATAAACGTGTTCTTCCAGAGGAGCTACGGGGCGACGAATGACGGATTTGAAACCCAGCCGGATGTGATAGTCCAAATCCCAGCAAACATTGCAGCGCCTATTGAACCAAACCGAGCCCTGCACATTGGCCTTGGCATAGGAGACATCAGCCACGACGGAACCCCAGATGGAAAGAATGACATCGTGTTCAATGACCAGGCAGGGAAAGTTTACATATTATATAACAAAGGCAATGGCTTTGAGAATAGCCCGACATACCGGCACATAATTACAGACATTCCAACACCGACAGACGTTGCGGTTGGAGATTTCAATGATGATGGCAGAGATGACATTGCTGTAGCGCATCAGACCGTGAACCCGTCAAGCTCAGTCACATTGTATTATATGCCAGTCTCACTTGGAACAGCCCAACTTAACTCACCTTATGAAATCTGGAAAGTTGACGCGGGTGATGTGAATGGGAATGGACGTGACGATGTTGTGGGGATTAACTGGAACACTGCGTACACTTTTGTTTTCCTGCAAGAGGAGACCCCGCACACCGCTCCAGTAATACATGATATTAGCATAACTCCGAACCCGGCTTACGTTGATTCAGATATGGAGTTCAACTGCACTGCGACTGACGCGGATGATGATGAACTGATGTTCAAGTGGGAGTCTGACATTGACGGTGTGCTCTATGATGGGCCTAAAATGAACATAACCAAGCAAGGAGACATTGGTGACCTCAGCACGAACGATCACACAATCACCCTCACTGTTTACGATGCCAAAGACGAAACAAAGGAAGAGTACGATGACCTAGTTGGAATAATCCTGACTGACCTGCCAGAAGTATGGAAATTCTCAGTCACTCCAGACTCTGCATACCAAGGTGAAGAGGTAACGTTTGAGGCAAAAGCTACTGATTATGATGGAAGCGTTGCAAAGTATAAATGGACCTCAAACCTCCACGGTGTAATTTACCACGGGCCAAAGGAAACTATAACAACAGATGACCTGTACATAGAAGACGGCCTGCTTGAAGTAGGGGACCACATAATAAAAGTGCAGGCGGAAGACAACCTAGGAGCTTTGTCCTACCCTGCCAACCAGACCGTGCTTGAGATAAAAAAACAAGTCAACTACCCGGTCATCAATGAAATGCGAATAACGCCTAACCCATCGGAAGAGGAGGTCAACATAACTTTCTATGTAAACGCGACCGATTCTGACGGCGAGATTCAATATTACAAATGGGTATCAAGCGTGGATGGTCAGCTTTACAATGGGCTTGCCACTAGCTTCAAGAAGGACAGCTTGAGCCTTGGAAAACACAAGATAACGCTCACGATTGAGGATGACGACGGCTGGAAAGTGTCTGAGGAACAGGAGCTTTATATTTACACGCCGTTTATGCCGAAACTGACTTCACCTCAGCAGATACTCCCACGTATAGGAAGCGTGGACGCGCCAATGTACGCGTTTAACGTGACTCAGCCCTATTTCCCCTGCCTTGTTTGGAGAGGAGCCGAAGAAGTTGGTGACTGCATGGATGATGACTTGGTTTACGTGGATGAATGCAGTAGTGGAACATACGCCTTTGAGTATGACGAGGACATGTTTGAAGAAGAGGGCACTTATGAGTTCAACTTCCAGAACAAGCCTGTAGAGACAGATGTTGGCGAGATTGCGGTTGATGTTAATTTCTATGGCTCTTCACTTATGCTGAACGTACAGACATCAATTGATATAGAAGACAGTGAGGGTTTGATAATTGCACAGATTTACGAGATAGATGGCTGCAAGCTTTCAAAATCAGGTGACATCATCGGACTCGCGAGATACGCGCCGAAGAAATATTACGCGTTGCTGGATGACCTGCCCTGCGAAGGCGACGAGTGCGACTTTGCCATAGAAGCCATTGTTGTGTACCCGCCATATGGAGGAGGGGTTCATTTTGAATACGGGTATGAACCCGTTGACACTGGAGAAAGGGTTTATCTTGATTCGGATGACGATGAATATTTTGTAGGGGAAGTAGCAGAGCTTTACGCCGAAGTCGTTAACATAAGCAATCCCTCTGTTGAGTTTAACATTATGTTCCCGGAGAACTATACGCCGCCCAGCGGCGAGATGGAGTATAACGAAACTGAAGAATACTACTTTGCAGAGCTTAACCTAACCAGGAATGGCACATTCATAATAAATGCTACCGCTGTTTCGCAGGATGACCCGAAAATATATGCAAACGCTGTAATCGCATTTGAGGTGGGTGAAAAAACTGTAATTACAGTAACTGTTGACCCAGACACCATTGACCTTGGCTCATTTGAGAGGGGCGATACAGGCACAGAAACAATCACAATAACAAACCCGAACGAAGACCAGGACATCACAAACTTCAGGGCGCTCAAGGATACTGCGCTGGGCACCAGTCTTGAAGTGGACTATGAAGATGATGAAATACCTGCTGATTCTTTAATAGAAATTGACCTTGACATTGATATTCTGCCAACAGCATCCTCAGGGGATTATGAAGGAAACATACTACTCAGGGGAGACTACATGGCGGACTATGCAATCCCAGTGAAATACGTCATAACAGGCGGTGCACTGGAAGGGACTGTAACCCCGAGTGCCTGGAATCTTAATTCAATCTCAGCCGGGTCAATAGTTGAAAAAACATTTGCACTTGACATGAGCAGTGGAGATACTGAAGGGGTGGCTGTTGAAGCCTCAACAACTGCCACAGTATTTGACTTTGACGCTGATGAACTTGATCTGGAAGAAGCGGACTCAATTACTGTTGCATTGACTGCGCCAGATGACCTTGGAGAATACACTGACAGCATACTGTTCACATTCTACCTAAATGATGTTGAGCTCAATGAAGTTGAAGTTGAGGTGAGCTACAAGGTTGTTGACAACACAGGAGACTTAATTAAAGATGCGTGGGACAAGCACGACAGGCTCACAAGGCTGCTGGAAAACCTCCTAGCAGAGGCAGGGCCGGGCAGCAAGATAGCGAAGAAGGTTGGATCAAACGTTACTGCTGCTCAAAGCTTGCTTGCAGATGCAGAGGATGCCATACTCTCGGCAGAGGTTGCGTTCGCAGCAGGAGACACTTCTGGCGGCGAGGATTGGATAAGCACTGCAAATTCATACTTGACTGATGCAGATGACATAATAGAGGGCATAGAATCCCTGATAAAGGATAGTACAAAGAAGAGTGGCAGCGCAATGCTCCCTCTTGCAATAGTAATCATAAGCGTTTTAGTATTTGGAGTGCTCGTGCTCGCACTGAGGGAGGGATGGCTCCCAGCTTACAAGGTGCCGTGGCTTGTGGACGGCTTCAAGAAGATAGGGCTGGAGATGCTTGTTGAACAGCCTGAAAAACTGTCGCCAAAGCCGAGGTTTACTCCAACTCACATACCGCCGAGCTCAATGTCAACACGACCAAGAGCTGGAACAGGCAGACCGCCTGCGACTGGACCAAGAGCAAGCAAGGTTCTGAACAAGGAAGAGCAGATTAAGAAACAGTGGGCAGACTACTACAAGCAGCATCCAGATTACGCGAATAAAGTGAGGCAGCAGTACAGGAGCTATTACCACAGGAGGTATCAATGAGCATAAGAATCATAGCAGAGGGCGTTTATGACACTGCGCATGCGGTGTTTGAGGCGCATCAAATCAGGAAGGAAAAGCCGGACGCGGTCTTTTTGGAGCTGCCGGACGACCTATTCCAAAGAATACTCACTGATTACAGCTCAGGGAAGATTGGAATACCAGACCTCAAGAAGAGATTGTTCAAGGCAATACAGAAGGAGGAGCGCAGGGTAGACCACAATCTTGTTGACAAGTTCCTTGAGGGCGAGATAGAGCACGAGGAGCTTGAAGTGATTGAGACAGAAGGCAGGGAAATCCACGTGATGAAAGCTGCGAAGGATGTTGGGGCTGAACTGATTGCAATGGATATGCCGCTTGAAGAGGTTGAGAGGTATATTGAAAAAGAGTTCAGGGCAGAGCACATCAATAAAACCAGGCACGTGATAATAAGCAAGGAGCTGCCGGACATACTCTGGAAACTCTCTGATATATTCCACTACCCGTACTATTTCATAGAGCGCATAATGCACCACCACGCGATACACACCACGAACCCATACAAGCACAACGTGAGCACGTGCAGAGTCTGCAAGATGGGAACGCGCTGGGACAGGTTCGTGAACAGGTTCATGATCCCAATTTTTGAGAAAATGCCACTCAGCAAGGGGCTCAAGGACGAATTGAAAATAGCGTACATCATCCGCAGAGTTGACTATTACAGAGAGCGGCACATGGCGCGCAAGATACTTCAGGAATACCGGAAGCTCACGCTCAAGCTCGGAAGGACTCCAAAAATCATAGCAATCGTGCACCTGTGGAATGCAATGGAACTTGAACGCCTCATCCAAGGCGTTGAATAATAATGAACAAATCATTTATTCCAATAGTTTTGACACTTTTACTGCTGGCTCCGGCTGCTTTTGCAGACGGAGGCATGATTTGGAACCCGCCGAACCACGACACTCACGTGTACCTGCCCGAGCAGAAAGCAGTCATATTCTGGGACGGCGCAGAGGAACGCTTGATTGTTTCCACAAAGGTTCAGACTGATGAATTGCTTGATATGGCGTGGATTATCCCGATTCCCTCAAGCACAAAGCCGATAGTGGAAGAAGGCGACTTGCAGATTTTCTACGAGGTTTCTGAGCTGTTTAGGGAGTATCCGAAATATAATAGAGGAATTCTTGAAACAGACATGATAGGTGCATCATCTATGAGTGGCGTAACCCTTGTTGAAGTCCAGGAAATCGGAGTTTATGATATTCAAATGCTCAAGGCAACTGATGCACAAGATCTAGTTGACTGGCTAAACGCTTACAATTACAATGTCCCGCAGAGCGCGCTTCCGGTGTTTGAGCACTATGTAGATATGGGAAACGTGTACTTCGTGGCGAACCGGATTGACATGGAGAACAAGTATTACGGGCAGTATGTGGAAGGCAGGGATGACAAGTGCGCAAGAGCGCTGAGGTATGTTGATTTTAACCAGAATTATGCGTATTATGACGGGGACAGCAGCAATTATGAGATAGACCTGATAAAGACAGAGATGAAAACAAAGGATGACTGCAAAGGCGCGGATGTTGAAGTTGTAACTGCAATACTCAAACTCCAGAAAGGCACTGCAACCCCGCTTGAGATTACATTCCAGCCCGAGGATGCGTTCTACCCGATGAAAATGTCAAGCATCAACGAGGGCGACAGCAATGTGAATGTTTACGTTTTCTCAAAGGACGCTGTGAAGGACGAAAGCGGCGTGATGGAAATTGAGAAGATGACCAAGATTGACAACTGGCAGCACAGAGATAAGTATGATTTGAGCACTCAAAAGTATGCTACATGGCTCACATATGACGGAGACTTAGCGGATTTAGATGAAGACTCTGTGTTCGTGAAAACAAGTTATAAGAGCTCAATGGCGCCTAACGCAAAGACCCTAGGAGATTATGTTCAATACATTGTGCCTTCACTCATAATTGTTGGAATGCTCGCAGGGCTTTGGTTTATACTTAATTCAAAAGTGAAGGTTAAGCAGTTCAAGAAAGAGTGGATTAAGTGGGTTGTTGCCGGCGCCGGAGTGCTGAACTTTGGAATCTACGCGCTTGGAGGATATAACGGATTTCCACTGGCTTTATTTACACTATTCTACATTGGCATTGGAGCATTAATTTTCAGCACGAAAAACGCGTGGAGAGTTGTGCTTAGCTTTGTGGCGACAATACTATCATTCTTCCTGTTTTACATAATAACTGAGACCACAAACAGCAGCGGGCTGACAATTGGAATTCTAATCGCAACTGCAATCGGCGCAGCAGGATACTTCGTGTGGGAGCAGTACAAGAACAAGCAGCCGTTGGAGAAGACATTGGCGATTTGCGGAATTGCGGTGATAATTGCAGTGCTTGTGTTCTTGTATTTGATGGGTGGATTCTATGATAATATTGGATCGATGTACTGAATCACTCAACAAACACTCCTGGTTTCATTACATCTGCGCTCTTTGCTTTTGGCTCATCTGAATCCTCAGCCTTCACAACTTGAACTGTGCATTTCAATTCTTCCTCAAGCTGGGCTTTTGACTCTTCAAAGAACTGCAGTTCTTGCGCCCTGCTTAGCGTTTTCTCAGCGAGCTCGTGCTTCTTTTTCAAAAGCTTCTGCACATATCCAACGATTTCTTTCCCGAACGGCTTAAGCTTTGCATCAGCCATAAAGTCCTTGATTTCTTTCCCAGCTTTAACGCCTTTGTAAACTTCATACTTCCACTCCGGTGCGATGAATAATGTGATTATCGCAGGGTCTTTCTCAATAAGCTTAATTACTTCACGCACATCTGAGAACGTGTCCTGCACAACGCGCTCGCCGAGCTCCATCACCTCATCCAAGTAATCCTTGTTCGGCTTTGGCCACTTTGCAAGTGAAACTAAATCTTTTTCACCAAGCTTTGCCCACATTTCTTCTGCAAGGTGCGGCGCGAATGGGGAAAGCATCAGCGCGGTGTTTGTGAGTGCTTCGTACATCACTTCTTTATTCGAATCTTTGCTGTACTTAGTGATGTCATTGACCAAACTGAGCACGCTTGTAAGCGCTATGTTCATTTGGAAGGATTCCATGCATTCTGTGACCTTTTTCACAGTTGAATGCACCCTGGAGAGCACATACAAGTCCTTGCTGCGCAGTTTCTTCACGTTGATTTTGCCGCTCTTGAACTCTGCGGTTTCAAAGAGCGTGTGGACTTTGGAAAGGAATTTGTGCACTGCAAAAACTCCCTGGTCGCTCCAGTCTAATTCCTTCTCAGG
Source organism: archaeon (assembly GCA_043814055.1). Taxonomy (GTDB): domain Archaea; phylum Undinarchaeota; class Undinarchaeia; order Undinarchaeales; family JBDRKL01; genus JBDRKL01. The sequence continues at coordinate 53,199 of JBDRKL010000006.1, read as the reverse complement.
CAGAGCGGCGAAGAGGATAAAACAGCGCGCAGTGTCCGCGCCGTATTTCTCAATTATTTCATTCGGGTCAACTGTGTTACCAAAGCTCTTGCTCATCTTTGCCCCGTCTTTTATTACCATTCCCTGGCACAGCAGGCGCTTGAAAGGCTCGTCAATTTTGCAGAAGCCCAAATCGCGCAAAGCTTTGGTCCAGAAGCGCGCGTAGAGCAAATGCATCACTGCGTGCTCAATTCCGCCGATGTATTGGTCAACAGGGAGCCAGTATTCAACTGCCTTGGGGTCAAAAGGTCCTTTGTCAAATTTAGGACTGCAGTAGCGGTAGAAATACCACGTGCTGTCAATGAACGTGTCCATAGTATCGGTTTCGCGCTTTGCCTTGCCTTTGCATTTTGGACAGGTTGTGTTCACGAATGCGTCTGAAGTGAGCATTGGATTTCCTTTGCCTGTGAATTTAACATCCTCAGGAAGCTTCACTGGCAAATCCTTTTCAGGCACAGGAACTGCGCCGCACTTGTCGCAGTATATGATTGGAATTGGGGTTCCCCAGTATCTCTGCCTTGAAATGAGCCAGTCGCGGAGTTTGTACTGCGTTGACTTGTATGCAAAGCCCTGCTTTGTGGCCCATTCTGAAATTGCATCCATTGCCTCGCGGTTGTTCCAGCCGTCGAACTCGCCTGAGTTGACCAAAACGCCCTCTTCAATGAATGCCCGAGTCATTTTATCAGCTTCTAGCACGTGGTTTTCAGGCGTTATAACCACTTTAATTGGGATGTCATACTTCTTTGCAAATTCAAAATCACGCTGGTCGTGCGCCGGAACTCCAATTACAACTCCGGTTCCATAGTCAGCTATGACATAGTCAGTAACGTAAATCGGATATTCTTCTTTTGAAATTGGGTCTATGAAATTCCTTCCTGTGTACACGCCGTTCTTTGGTTTTGTCTCGTCTGTGCGGTCCATTGCAGAGACTTTCACAGCTTTCTTCACGAACTCCATCACTTCTTCCTCGTGCTTTGTGTCCTTCACAAGCGTTTCAATATGCGGACTTTCCGGCGGGAGGACAAGGAAAGTTATGCCGAACATTGTGTCCGGTCTGGTTGTGTAGGTCTCAAGCGTTAAGTCAACGTCCTTCACTTTGAACTTGAACACAGTTCCTGAACTTTTGCCAATCCAGTTCCTCTGCATTGTCTTAACCTGCTCAGGCCATTCAAGCCCGTCGATTGATTCCAAAAGTTCGTCAGCGTAATCTGTGATTTTGAGCAGCCACTGCTCAAGATTTTTCAGCTCAACTGCTGCCTTGCAGCGCCAGCACTTGCCATTTTCAACTTGCTCATTTGCCAGGACCGTGTTGCACTTCGGGCACCAATTTATAGGCGAAGCTTTGCGGTATGCGAGACCGCGCTCAAGCATTTTGAGGAAAATGAGTTGGTTCCACTTGTAGTATTCAGGGTAGCAAGTTACAACTGAGCGGTCCCAGTCATAGCTTAATCCAAGCGCTTTGAACTGCTTGGTCATGTCCGCCATACTCTGCTCGGTCCAGGTTTTGGGATGCGTCTTGTTCTGGATGGCTGCGTTTTCTGCAGGGAGGCCGAAAGCGTCAAACCCCATTGGGTAAAGCACGTTGAAGCCGCTCATTCGCTTGTAGCGGGCGTATGCGTCGCCGATTGAGTAATTGCGAACGTGACCCATGTGCGCCTTGCCGCTGGGATAGGAAAACATCTCAAGAACATAGAATTTTTCTTTTTTGGGGTCTTCTTTTACTTGGAAGGCCTTTTTCTCAGCCCAGGCTTTCTGCCATTTGGCTTCGATTTTTTTATGATCCATATGAATAAGAGTGGGGCTTCATGAACGAAGTGAGTGAACGCCCCTGATTTTTGATCAACCTTTTTTTAAAAAAGGTTGTGGTGGGGCCACAGGGATTTGAACCCTGGCCTAGTGGTTTCTACCACTGTGAGCTTTGTACTTTATCATCCCCCGAAGGGTCAAAGCTCCAATCTTGGCGCCCAAGCGAGCACGCGCGAGCGTGCAAACACGCGAAGCGTGTTGCACAACCCGCTGTTGCGGGTTCGTGCGAGCCGTGCTGTTTCGGCGAAGCCGAATGCAGCACAAAGCGCCAGCCGATTTCTCGGCTGACTGGAGCCACTTATGCTCCCAGGTTACACCATAGCCCCGATGTTAGCAGAGAGTAATCTAATTCGAGATTAATAAAGGTTTGTAAACGAGAGAAAGAAAAGTCCGCGCGTCAGCTGTAGGACTGCCCCTAAGTCGCTTGGGAATGATTTTTTGATAAAACAGAAATCTCGTCAGGAAGGTTGTCGATCCCAGCAAATTCTTTAACAACAATTATTTTTATTCCAAGTTTTGGATTTAATGTTGGTGAAATCATATCCCCACCAATGGACTTGGCATCATCCTCTACTAGTATATCTGGTTTTATTCGCTCCACAACAGTATGATATTCTTCATCATTTTTACGATAATATACCAAACCTTTGGGGAACCCCTGCCTTTTTAGAACAGCTTTATCTTGTTCAACATCTTCGAACTTTTTATGAGAACTAAAATACAAAATTTTTGCCCCTTGAGTTTCCCAAGTTTTAAGTTTTTCAACAGCGTTTCCAACCGGGATGTATGAGCTATAATCTGTAACCGATTCCTCGCCCTCTATTACTTGTTTGGCTATCTCTTCTGGATTATGTCCTTCGGCATTTTTATGCATAATCGATGTTCCGTGTAAGAAAACAAGTATTTTCATATGATAAAATTAAAACAAGGTTCTTTATAATGTTTTTCACCTAAAATCTTAAGTCCCTAAGCCAGTAAGTGAACCGAGCTACAGTCCAATTCTTGGCAAAATTCGCGTGGTGTACAGTACCATTAGACGTGGTTTACACCATAGCCCCAATTTATGTTTTTGCACCTTAGCTTACCGGTTTCGAGAAAAGCGCATTCATTGTATTTAAACCTTTGCTCCCGGGTTACACAGTGCAGATACATGTAATCTAGTTAGAGATTAATAAAGGTTTGGAGGAGGGGAAGTGGGCTAGAAAAACTTTATATATTGATACTTGTCAATATGTTTTATGAAGGAATCTCTCAAAATCCTAAAGGCCCTTGCAGATGAAACAAGGCTGAAAATCGTCGAGTTTCTCCTAGACGGCGAAAAGTGTGTCTGCGAAATAATCCCACACACAAGGAGGAAACAATCAACAGTTTCCATCCACTTGGGAAAATTAGAGAACTGTGGCATCCTCGAATCACGGAGAGACGGCAAGAAAATACTTTACAAGATAAACGACTTTAGGGTTTGCAATGTACTCAAGGCACTTGGCTACACGAAGCGCAAAACTGTAAAAGGCCTTTGCAGGAGAAGTGACAAAAATGAGTGCTAAGCCGCTTGGTGTGCTTCTTGTTTTACTTGTAGTAATAGTGATTAGCTCTGGTTGCGTGGGCGACGGTAAAACGGATTCTGATGTTGGCGTTAATGATACTGCTGGAGAAACAGCCAAAATCCAATTGCCCCCATCTAATGTAGAAAAAATCGAAGTATATCATTTCCACGGGACGCGTCAATGTTATTCCTGCATTACTGTTGGGGCATACGCCGAAGAGACTGTCAACACGTACTTTGCCGACGAGGTGAAATCAGGTAAAGTAGTATTCGGACATGTAAACGTCCAGCTTTCGGAGAATGCGGCGCTTGCAGAAAAGTACGGCGCAACAGGCTCTTCATTATGGATTGGTGTCTATGACGAGAACGGTTTTCATGCCGAGCAGAACACCAACGTCTGGTATAAGATAAACGACAAGGCAGATTACATGAACTATCTCAAGAGTGTAATTGAACAAAAATTGGCAGGTGAATTAGAATGACATTAATGACTTTCATGGAAGCAATGGGTACAAGCGAAATCGCCATAATAGCGGCTTTTTTCATAGGACTAATGACTGCGCTAAGTCCCTGTCCAATGGCGACGAATATCACCGCGATAGCAGCCATATCCAAGCGTCTTGGTGAGAAAAGATGGACTCTTCTCGCCGGAGTGGTTTATACAACTGGAAGGGCACTTACGTATGTCTCTATCGCGTCACTTATAGTATGGGCAGGACTAAGTTCCCAGTCTGTATCATTGTTTCTCCAGCGCTATGGAGAAGCTGCACTTGGACCTTTCTTAATTCTTATAGGCGTGCTAATGACTGGTTTGATTAAACTCCCTAACCTCAGAGGAAGTGAGAGTATCAATCTGCTGAAGGAGAAATTGTTCAGCAAGGGGCTACTGGGGTGCTTCCTGCTCGGGGTAATTTTTGCTATGGCGTTCTGTCCGTTCAGCGCAGTGCTGTTCTTTGGGATGCTCATACCGCTCGCGCTGGCGACAGGTGATGGTGTGCTAATCCCTATATTATTTGCCCTTGGAACTGGCCTGCCTGTTATTATAGTTTCGTTCGTGCTTACGTACAGCGTCTCGAAACTCGCTGTTATAATGGACAAAGTTCAGGTTTTTGACAAGTGGATGCGGAGAATAGTCTCAGTCGTGTTCATTTTCGTAGGGGTTTACTATACCCTATTAATAAACATATAAATGGAGTATAAAAAATGAAAATAGAAATACTTGGGTCGGGCTGCACCAAATGCAAACAGCTCGAAGAAAACGCCAAGCAGGCGGCAAGCGAACTGGATGTTAATGTTGAGATAGAAAAGGTCACAGACATCACAAAAATAATAGAAAGAGTCACGATGACTCCTGCGATTGTTATTGATGGTGAAGTAAAGGCACAGGGCAGAATTCCTACAGTGGATGAAATAAAGGGGTGGATTAAGTGATTCTAACTGAGCTGGTTTTTGCCGGAACTACTGCTCTAACTGAATACCTGTCAGCCCACGTCATAACCTGCCTCATCCCTGCATTTTTCATAGCAGGGGCAATTGCAGTTTTCCTAAAAAAAGAATCTGTTCTCAAGTATCTTGGACCTAATGCCAAAAAGCACGTTTCCTACTCTGTTGCTGCAGTTTCCGGGGCAATACTTGCGGTCTGCTCCTGTACAATCCTTCCCTTATTCGCGGGCATAAAAGAAAGGGGGGCAGGCCTAGGCCCTGCGATAACGTTTCTTTTCTCAGGTCCTGCGATTAACCTGCTCGCTATAATCTACACTGCAAATGTACTTGGTTTTGAGTTAGGGGTTGCGAGGGCTGTTGCTGCCATCTCACTGTCGATTGTAATCGGACTGATAATGCACTTTTTGTTCCAAAGAAAAACAAAAAATAAAGGGGATGTGTTCTCTGCCCCTGTGGGGCACGAGAAATCAAAAACTACAGTTTTGTCATTTTTTGCACTCCTTGTAGGAATATTGATTGTTAACGGGCTTCAAATCGGTTTTACTTTGAAATTAATGGGCTTTAGTATGCTGCTTATTTTCCTATTGATTTTACTAAAATTAAAATTCACTAAGCAGGATAACCTCAACTGGTTAAAGGAAACTTGGAGCATTACAAAACTGATAGTGCCCTATCTATTAATTGGCGTGTTCATAGCTGGCATGATACAGGTTCTGCTCCCCCAAGAGATAGTCCAAGCATACCTTGGAGGTAACAGTCTAACATCTAATTTTGTCGCTTCAATCTTCGGAGCTCTCATGTACTTCGCTACGCTAACTGAAGTTCCAATCATCGGAGAATTGATGAAACTGGGGATGGGCAAAGGCCCTGCACTAGCCTTGTTACTGGCCGGTCCAAGCCTCAGCCTGCCGAACATGCTCGTAATAAGAAAAATACTTGGCAATAAACAAACGCTTGTGTATATCGGACTTGTGATTGTATTTTCAACAACAGCAGGGTTCATATTTGGATTAATGTAGTATTAAGTTCCTAGCCACCATTCTGACCGAAGTTAAAGTTCAAATTTTGCCAAAATCGCGTGGTGAGCCCTACCCTTAAACCCCACTACCCTGGCTTAGAAGGTTACACCATAGCCCCAATTATTTAACAGTGGCTGTGGTTAACACAGTAACCAATTGGAAGGTCTGTGTTTTACCATAGCCCCAATGTTAACAGAGAGTAATCTAATCCGAGATTAATAAATGTTTGGAGTGCAGAAAGAAACGTCTGTGAAGAAGTCATACGACTATCCTTAAGCCTAATTTTACTTTGAGCATAGTTTTATAAACCAACAGAAATTACCAAGCTTATAGATGGCAAAAACACAACCAGCAAAATCAAAACCAAGCCTTATAAAAAGCCCATGGATTCCTGGGATACTTATTGTAGTTATATTTGGTATAGTGATAGGATCGCAGGCAGGATTCATCAAGCTTCCTCACATTGGTGGTGATTTAGTTTGGAAACTTAATGATTATCCAGCAACTATAGGCGTTCCATACAGCCTTGATTTTTCTCATGATATGATTTCTTCTCTGGACCCTCAAGGAAATAATGGCCCCTATACTTTCTATCTCGGCTCAGGGGTTGGATTTCCACCAATGGGACTTATTCTTGGCATTGATGGTGTATTGAAGGGCACACCAACAGGAACAGGCGGCAATTTCCAAGTCTGTGTAAAGGATGTTAGCGGGAGGTCTGCGTGCAGAACATACTATCTGCCTGTGAATTCTGCTGCTGACAATAATAACAATCATGTGCAACCAGATGCCTGCGTGACAAATGCAAGATGCGGCGAGTTGAATGATCCCAGCAAACCAGCGAGTATTGATAACCCTACAGTCGTAGGCATATACATAGTTGCTACATGTGAATGCCCAACTGGCACAGTTTTTCATACAGACCTAGGCGCTAGCAAGTATTGCGATTGTGTATAACTGTTCTAGTGAGAAAATAAACGTTGGAGAATATCTGATTAAATATCTTTGCAAAATTCGCGTTGTGTACCACCGCAGAGAAGGTAGGTTGCACCATAGCCCCGTTATTTATTTGACGGCGGGCTGTGGGACATTCAGTAACCAATTGTAAGAATGAAGTATCTAATCCAAGATTAATAAAGGTTTTCAAAAATCTAAATATGGCTGTTTCGCGAACAAAGTGAGCGAATGCAGCCAAACGTGCCGCCGGAGTTTGCCGGCGTAATAAACTTTTGTAAAGCAGGCAAACATACTTTTATAAACCAACTCAGAGTACCAAGCTTGGAGATGGCAAAAACTAAAAAGCCTGGGATGTCCCCAGGGTCAGTTGTGTATGTTGGGAAAGAGAAGGAAGCTGAAGTCAAGATAGACATAATTGATTACAAAGAAACAAATCTTGAGGAGAAACCCGCCAGTAAAGTAGAGGACTGCTTCCCGTTCAAGAAAAAGCCAACTGTAACGTGGATGAATGTTACAGGCGTTCACAACGTGGAAATTCTTGAAAAACTTGGCAAACATTTTGATGTGCATCCGCTAGTTCTTGAGGATATCGCAAACACGCACCAGAGGCCCAAGTTTGAGGACTTTGACTCCTACATTTTCATGGCTCTGAAGATGCTCCAATTTGACGAGAAAAAACACGAGATTAGCAATGAGCAAGTGAGCATCGTGCTTGGCAAGAATTTTGTTATTTCATTCCAGGAGCACGAGGGCGATGTGTTTGACCCTGTTAGGCAGAGGATACGAAGCGGAAAAGGACGCATAAGAAAGATGGGCAGCGATTACCTCGCCTACGCCCTGATGGACGCCATCGTGGACAATTACTTTATTCTGCTTGAGAAGGTGGGGGACAAAATAGAATCGCTGGAGCAGAACATACTTGACAACCCAACAAGCGAGGTTTTAAACAACGTATACAGCATGAAGCGCGAGCTCATAGAGCTCCGCAAGTCTGTCTGGCCGCTCAGGGAAGTGATAAGCAATCTTCAGCGCGCAGAATCAAAGCTTGTGAAGAAATCAACTGAGGCCTATCTCAGGGATCTCTACGAGCACACCATACAAGTCATAGACACTATTGAGTCATACAGGGACATGGTTTCTGGACTGCTTGATTTTTACCTCTCAACAATAAGCAACAAGATGAATGAAGTGATGAAAGTGCTTACCATATTCGCATCCATATTTATACCGCTGACATTTGTGGCTGGGATGTACGGGATGAACTTTGATTTCATGCCGGAGCTTCATTGGAAGTGGTCTTACCCGCTATTGTGGGTATTGGTATCTATGATAGGCATCTCAATGTTTATGTATTTCAGGAGAAAGGGCTGGGTATAGTGTAGCCCTAAGCCAATATTCAAAAAATGAGTCCTACCTCGTAACCCAAATACATCGGAGGGGCAGAGGAGAAGAATTGAAGTAGTAGAACTCATTAATTATTGTTATGAAAAAAAGAATGGTGAAACATGATGACCACCGCTAAAATAGACCTTAAAAAAATTGGCTGGGATTCATTCTTTGAAGAGAGCTTTAGTCCATACCAACTGAACGGACTTGTGCCAGGGCGCATAATTAAAGTCCAGCGAAAGGGTTACATTGCACTCACTGAAACAGGGGAAACCGAAGTTAAAGTTTCAGGGAAATTCAGATTTGATGCCACTGAGAAAGGGGCTTATCCGGTTGTTGGCGACTGGGTAGCGATTAAGAAAGGGGTTGCGAACGAGGAAGGAACCATTAAAACAGTTCTTCCAAGGCGGAACAAATTCTCCAGAAAAGTTGCTGGGGTAACTACAGAAGAACAAATCCTAGTCGCAAATGTGGATATGGTTTGGATTGTTGCAGGCCTTGATAATGAGTTCAACATCCAAAGAATTGAAAGATATCTTACTTTGGTATCAGAGAGCAAGTCAAAACCAGTTGTAATATTGAATAAATCTGACCTTTGTGATAACCCAGAGGAAAGAGGTGAGGAAGTGAAAAAGATAGCTCAAAATGCTCCAGTGCATATCTTGAGCGCGAAACTAAATCAAGGATTGGATGCGCTTGACCAATATTTAGAAGAGGGGAAAACCATAGCTATTCTCGGGTCATCAGGCGTGGGCAAGTCAACGATTCTTAATCAGCTTCTCGGAGTAGACCGACAGGAAGTGGGAGAAGTTAGGGAAACCGACGGTCACGGAAGGCACATTACAGCCTATCGTGAGCTGTTTATGATGCCAAAAGGCGGGATGATTATAGACAATCCTGGAGTGAGGGAAATGCAACTATGGTCCAAAGGCGAGGGTATTAGTGAGATGTTTAGAGATGTTGAGGAGATTATCCAACAGTGTAAATTCACAGACTGCAACCATGAAAATGCACCGGACTGTGCAGTCAAGGAAGCGCTTGATACCGGAAAGCTTGACCCCCGCCGATATGCACATTATTTGAAACTGAAACAGGAAGTTGAAGTTCTCGCAATTAAACAAAAGAATATGGTCAGACGGGCAGAGAAAACCAAATGGAAGGACACTGCAAAACAAGGAAGAGAAATAAGAAAATACAGGACGAGAGAAGTTGATTACTAGAGCCTCAATTAAGGCCGGACACTGCCAGATAAGATTAAATACTACACCCCGCATCGTTTAAGTGGAATCATAATATGATAGATGAGGCAAGTTTTGTTGTAAAAGCAGGTAATGGCGGAGATGGCCAGGTCGGCTTCCGCAGGGAAAAGAACCGCCCTAAATGCGGGCCTGACGGCGGGAACGGCGGTCAAGGCGGCTCCATCTATGTTGAAACCACAACCAACCTGAACACCCTGAGTGACTTATTTGGCAGACATCTCATAGTTGCGAAAAATGGTGCGAATGGCAAAAATGGGAGGGCCTACGCCAAGAGGACAGAGGACACAACGCTCCAGATTCCTGTCGGGACAATGATTTACAACGCAGACACAGGCAGGCTTATCGTGGATTTGGACAAGCCTGGCATGAGGTTCTGTCTCGCGCGCGGCGGCAAAGGAGGCACGGGCAATTGGTGTTTCAGATCATCTACTAATGTCTATCCGAAAGAGTCAACTGAGGGGGAAAAGACAAAGCCCATCAGCGTGCAGCTGAAACTCAAGGTTTTGGCCCAAATCGGGCTGGCAGGCCTGCCGAACGCTGGAAAAAGCACCCTGCTTTCTGTCCTGACCAAGGCTAAGCCAAAGATTGCGAATTACCCTTTCACTACATTATCACCAAACCTGGGGGTCATGGAAACCGATGACAAGAAGGGCAATCTGGTCATAGCGGACATCCCTGGCCTGATTGAGGACGCGTCGCTCGGCAAGGGTCTTGGGATTCAATTCCTCCAGCACCTTCAAAGGTGCCAGCTGATTGTTTATGTGTTGTACCCGGAGGAGGACGTGCTTGAGCTGGCTGGGAAAAAACTGACCCAGCACCTATGGGCGCAAAAAGGGGTATTAGAGAAGGAAATGGCGCAGTTTAGCAATGACCTTTTAAAGGTTTCAAGCATGATTGTCATCAACAAAACTGACCTTTTGTCACAAGAGCAGCAGGACGCAATCCTGTCTTTTTTCAAGACAAAGAAAGAGAAAGTCCTGCTGATTTCTGCGATTACCAAAGATAAGGTTCAGACGTTATCATATGAGCTTCAGGAGAATTACAAAAAAGCAATGGCACCTAAAGCCGATGGTGCTGCAGGTTCTCTTTAATATCTGCAATTTTTCAAAGAAGGGTTACACCATAGCCCCATATGTTAGAGGTGAAGTATCTCACTCAATGTTAATAAATGTTTTCTTAAACATCATCTAAGCCCATAAACTCCTCAGTTTCTAAAATCTTCTTTTGTCTTTTTAAAAAATCATCCTTACCACGCATTTGTTAACCACCACTCTGCTCCAGCTCTTCATAAATATTCTCCCGCTTGCCGACAAGGACCACAAAAACTTCTTTCAAATCGTCGGCTATGTCAAGAATTATCCTCCAGTCACCGATTCTGAGCCGCCTGAACTCAGAGTCCTGTAGCGGTAGAGTTTTTGAATAAGGCTCGCTGGATAGTGTTTTTAGTTTGTCTATGATTCTTCGGACAACAGCCTTGTTCAGCTTTTTTAATTGCTTGGTCGCCTTGTCAGACAAAGAAATAGAATAGCTCATTCCAATAACTCTTTCTCTAAATCTTCCAAAGACATCTTCTTGCCTTTTCTCATTCCCTCAGAGATTTTCATGCATTCAGCAAGAACTTCCGGCTTTAGCTCTGGAGAAAACATTTGCCTCACAGCATCCCTGACAACTTCTGAACGGTTGTCAAACAAACCGTGCTTTACGCAAACATCTATCTTCTTCACAAGAGTTCCATTCATGCGTACTTGAATAGTTTCATTTTCCATGTATTGCAAATGTACTACGCAGTATTTAAGTTTTGCTGTGCCTTGTAACCCCTGTACTCTGGAACATAGAGCGACACCACAGCCCCGCTAAACTACTGCCTCAACTTATAAATAAAGCCTCAACCTAAACCACTCTTGTAACTAATGCGCCCCTTTTCGATTAAGGGGCTCGTCCACCGCATTGTAATTCAACCACAGTGCACACATAAGTAAAATGAGATTCTTTTCAAGATTTGGCAAGGAAAAAACAGTGAGGCAGGAGAGCAAAACTTTCACCATAGCCGAACTGACTGAATTTTTGAATGAGGAAAATAAAAAGGTTAGAGAAGAACTGTTAGCAGAGCTTGGGTCAATTTATGATAGAATAAAAGAGACGGGCGAAAGGTTGAAGGAGGAGGCGGACAAAGTTAATGCTGTTCAACCTGACCCAGCGATGCACAAGCCGCTCGCCCAGACACTCAAGAACAGCAAAAAGTCCTATGTGGAGGGAATTACGCACAACATAGACCTCATATTTGACCTTAGTCTGAATAACTACGAGGACTGCGTGGAGGCCAGCAGGAGATTTATCAGCTGCATAAACACCATACACAAACTGGAGAAGACATACCTCCGCTTTGTCAAGTTTGGGTTCAGCAAGGAAGTTGAAGAGTTGCGCAATAACCTCCAAAACCTGTCCCTGGCATCAAATGAATTTCTTGACAAGATAAAAGGGGCTAACGAGGGGATTAAAAAGAATGAGGAAGTGCTGGAGATGCTTTCTAGATATGGTGAGTTGAGAAATGCCATGGTCCCACTGGATACAAATCTACCATTGCGCCAGAAGAACATTGAAAAACTTAAAGTCGCCGTGAAAAAGAAAGAGGACGCGCTTCAAGCGCTCTATACCTCTAAAGAGAAGGTAACATATGAGGGACTTGAGAAAGGGCTAATGGAGATTCAGACCAAACAAGAGGACATCGGGCGCAATGTACTCCACATTATTGGTCAATTAACCAGACCGCTTAGAAAATACAAGAGGTCTGTGGAGGGGCTTGAGAAAAAAGAATTGATGGACTATATTGAACTCTGCATCGCAAACTCAAGAGAAATAATTCACGAGGGGCCGCACCTGAACGAACTTCTTAAAAAATTAAAAGATGCTTTGGAAAAAGGAACTATACAGCTGGATGACAAGGAGAAGGAAAAAGCGCTGATCTCCATAGAACACGGGTTGAAGGATAATTTGGATGCTCTTATAAAACAGCATGCTGAACGTGATGGGCAGAGAAAAGCCAAGAAAAATGACTTGGTGAATTCAGAGTATTCCAAGCGCAAGAAGGAATTAGAGGCAGAGATTTCTGAGCTGAGGGGAAAAATAAGCGAAGACGAGAAGAGATTTGGAGTGGATGAAATCAAGCTTGAAAAAACAAGAAAAGAATTCAGTGAAGTGGGAGAGGCGATTTCAGAGAGTGAATATAATGTTTCATTGGGAGCATAATTGGCTTAACCCTCCACCCCAACAGTGAGCCCAGCTAACCTACCACCCTTACTTTTGAAATCAAAACCATTAAATACCCAGCCAAGCATCGGAATGGATACACCGAAGTATTAAACGATAGAAAGAGATTTTGTGTGTAGTAAAAAAAATAGGTGAAAAAAATAATGGATGAAGACAATAAGCCTGAGGATGAATCCCAGGATGAGATAAAAGATGAGGAAGAAACAACTTCCGAAGAAGTAGAGCAGACTGAAGACGAAACTGAAGAGTCTGAAGAAGTAGAGCAGACTAAAAAAGCTAAACCGTCAACAGACGACTCTGGTCGTGACATGCACAAAGCTGTTTGCGCAGACTGTGGGGCAGAATGCGAAGTCCCTTTCAAGCCGGATGAGACAAAGCCGGTTTACTGCAGAGACTGCTACCAGAAGCGCAAGCCACCAAGAAGGAGCGGCGGCGGAAGCAGCGGCGGATATAGAAGCGGCGGCGGAAGCAGCGGCGGATATAGAAGCGGCGGAGGCGGCGGCGGATATAGAAGCGGCGGAGGCGGCGGCGGATATAGAAGCGGCGGCGGAGGCGGCGGATATAGAAGCGGCGGCGGAGGCGGCGGATACAGCCAAGGCCCACGAGAAATGCACGACGCAACATGCGCTGAGTGCGGAAAATCGTGCCAGGTACCGTTCAAGCCATCAGGCAACAAGCCGGTTTACTGCAGAGACTGTTTCCAGAATCATAAGTAAAAAGGCTACCTTTTAGGTATGAGAATTATACCAGTTAGCGTGTAGCTTTGAGATAGTAATAATAGAGAATACCGTTTGCATATTTGTATGTGAACTGAGCTATAGTCTAAGAATAATCTAGCTATAGTCTAAGAAATTCTGATTTAATTCTTACTATCTTCAAAAATCTTCATCAAATAGGTCGTCCATAATTTGTCGCTCCACTTTGTCCGGCTCGCCCTTTGACAGCTCCGCTACCTTTTTCTTTTTAGCCCTGTTGCCCGGTTTCATGACAAGCAGCTCATGGGCTGTGCGACATCCATTGCACATCACAATTGGGTAGTGCAAAGAAACTGGAACCGTGATGACCTTTTGCTTGCAGTTTTTGTTCGTACACGCAAAGGTTGTTTGCCCTGGTTTTATACGAACTAAGGGCCTCAGGATGTAAGGAGTCTTGCACGAGTCACAAGGAAAAGGTTTTCCAGCCTGGAAAATAGCGGTTAATTTATCAGGCGCAAATTGATGAGATGTGCCGCACTTAGGGCACTTGAAAGAGGTTCGCCCTAACCTGAAAAGAAGCACAGGCAGGATGCGGTACTTCTTATTGCAGTATAGACAGTGGAGAGCGCCAAGCCGGGTTTTAGGAACTTTGATTGGTTTTTTGCACTGGAAACATTTGAATTCTTTTAGAAGATAACTTGCCGAGATTGTGGCACAGGGCTGTTTTATTGCCATGGGTAAGGAGTGTCCCCCAATATATTTAAATGTATATGTCCACAAAGCAGGCATGTTTAGAAATCACCACTGAGAAGTAACAACAAAGTTTATATACTAATTATCACACTATAAATGCCACCAAATTGGGTCTTGGGAGAGGCCAAAAACTTACGTAGTGATGGTTGAAATGACAAATAAAAAAATTATAAGCATAGTTTTTATAGCTCTATTGCTAATGTCGCAGGCTGCTTATGCAGCGCCTGTGAGAACTATTTCCCGCGCTGGTTCAAGCGCGACAGACTTTAGCCCATTCAGGTCAACTGACATAACCAGGCAGGGCTCTGCCATAGAGGATGCGCAGGACGCAAGGGCAGATGCTATTCAGAGATCACAAGATGATATGCGCAACGCTATAGAAAAATCCCAGGACGACAGGCACGACGCAAATGAGGCTGCAGCGGATAATATTAAGGATGTTATAGATAATTACGAGGAAGCACGGCAGTGCGTGCTACGTGGCTACACTCTTGAGGAGTGTGGATTTACTGAAACAAGTGCAGGAGAAAATGCACCAAATACAATACTCCCAGGCTACGAGTTCACGATTCTAAGCCCAGTTGAGAGTGAACCTTACGGAACCACGGTTTACGCAAGCGGCAGGGTAAAGAGTAATCTTCAGGGCGACTACACCGATGGTTTCTACACTTTTTGGAGGCTTGATGATTCCAGCGAAGTATATGGAATGGAAGGACCGAACAGCCACAGCACCACAGATTCAAACACTTATACTTTTAGGAATCTTGCACCAGGCGAGCACGACGTGAAGCTCTGCACGGTTGCGTATGAATCATACATTGGTGGCATTATATATTACTGGCAGCAGGCAGCCTGCGGCGGCAAGACAAACGGCGGCACAGTTACGATTGAGGTCAACCCACAGAACGATGGCAATGGTGGAGATGATGATGGAAATGGTGGAGATAATGACACCAACGAAACAGAAGAGGACACTACCCCGCCTGCAAAGGTCACGAACCTTGTAGCAGAATCAGTTGGCGCAACCTGGGCAGTTTTGTCCTGGAATAATCCAAATGACAATGACTTTGACCACGCGCGCCTATACAAAAACGGCATTTACTTCACTTCAGTTGACGGCGCGGAATATAATATTACAAACCTTCAGCCAAGCACTGATTACACTTTTGGAGTAAAGACGGTTGACGAGAACGGCAACAGGAATGACAATATGGTTACACTTTTTGTTCTGACGCTTGCTGAGGGCGGTTCAACAGAAGATGATGACACCGAGGCCCCTGTTATTTCAACTGTAAGCGATGAGCCCGATCCGGTTGAGCAGAACGAGGTTATCACTATTACAGCTGCTGTTACTGATAATGAACAGCTTGACAATGTTATGATTAAGTTTGACAAGACCAAGTATCCAATGGCGCATAGCACTGGAAATGAATTTGTTTACACCAGCGCTGACACCAGCGAGCTTGGAACATTTGACTATACTGTTTATGCAGAGGATGAATCAGGCAACGACGCAACTCCGGTTAATGGAGATTACACAGTTATTGCACCAGGCGAGGAAGATACTGAGGCTCCGGTAATTGCAAATGTCCTTGACGCGCCAGACCCGGTTGAGCAGAACGAGGGCAACCAGATAATCGCAAATGTCACAGACAATGTTGCGGTTGACGCAGTTTTGGTTGAACTGGATGGAATTCAGTATGCGATGGCGCAGGTTGCTGACACAACCATTTATGTTTACAATGACGCTGACACTAGCGTACTTGGAAACTTTGATTACACCATATACGCAAGCGATGCTTCAGGCAACGATGCAACACCGGTTGATGGAGACTACACTGTTATTGCAGTTGAGGACACTGAAGCCCCAGTATTCGTGGATGTAACCGACAGCCCAGACCCAGTTGTGCAGAACCGCGTTATTACAATTACAGCAGAAGTTACTGACAATGTCGGCATTGACAGGGTCGAAATTGAAATGACCAGCGGAAGTGGGGTCATGACCCACGTCAGCGGCGACACATACGAATACACCGCAGCAGACACAACTCAGCTCGGCACATTTAACTACCTGATTACAGCATACGACACTTCAGACAACGCCGGGATAGACGGCAGCGACTACACAGTTATCGCGCAAGCAGACACAGAAAATCCAGTAATCAGCAATGTGCAGAGCATCCCTGACCCGGTAGAACAAGATGCAATAATCACAATTACAGCAGACGTGGCAGACAATGTAGCAGTGAACACCGTGCAGATTGAACTCGCAGGACAGAACCACACAATGACCAGCACTGGCGGGAACTCATACGAGTACACAGCAGCAAACACCAGCACGCTTGGAACTTTTGACTACACCATCTATGCAAATGATGGTTCAGCAAATGATGCAGCACCAATAAACGGCGACTACACAGTTATCGCGCAAGCAGACACAGAAAATCCAGTAATCAGCAATGTCATTGAGAGGTTTGACCCAATCGTGCAGAACGCTCCACAGTTGATAAGCGCGGACGTTACGGACAATGTTGCAGTAGACACTGTAACGCTTGAGGCTAATGGACAGAACTACACAATGACACACGTGTCAGGCAACACCTATGAATCAACAAGCGCAAACACAAGCTCAGTTGGAACTGTTGATTATATTATATATGCAAATGACACCAGTGGAAACGTGGCAATTTACTCCAGCGACTACACAGTAACTGATATAGACACCACTGCGCCGCTTGTGTTCAATCTGATTCCTGCTGCAGGCAGTATGTACAACGTGTCAGATGTGATAACAATTTCAGCAGACGCGACCGATGCATCAGGGATAAACAGCGTGTATGCGCTTGTAACAATCCCTAACGGCAGTTCAGAAATGCTGACACTCACAAACGCTGGCGGCGATACATACAGCACAAGCTACACCATACCGAATGAATATGGCGTGTACAGCATCACATACTCTGCATTTGACACTTACGGAAATGTTAACAACACTGAGAGCACCACTTTTGTAGTGCTCTCCCCGAGCGCAGTGCCTCCAATAGCGCAGTTCACTTACCAGCCGCTTAATCCGGACACTACGAACGTGATAGTATTTGACGGCTCAACGAGCTACGACCCGGACGGTGGAGCAATAACAGGCTACGCCTGGGACTTCGGCGATGGCACTGTTGCAACTGGCAGCAACCCAACGCACACCTACACCAGCGAGGGCACTTACACAATAACACTCAACGTCACGGATGACGAGACCCAGTGGAACCTTTCATCCCAGAACGTCACTGTAACCCTGGCTCCGGCAGGATGCAACTGGGTGCTCAGGACCTTTGTTGACTCTTACTACTACACGGACGCGAACGTGACCGACGGCCAGCTGATAAACAGCTACGTCTACGAGTGCTCAAACCTCACAGACACCAGCTTTGACATCAGCTCAGCAAACGCTTCAAGAGCCGAGAGGTCAACAATAGTGAACAGCATACTGCTCCGCTCAACAGTGCTTGACTCAACACTCACGGACGCGTACATTGTTGACTCATACGTTGATCCGTCAAACCTGATAAACACAAACGCAACAATCTCAACCATAATCAGCTCAAACCTGACGAACTGCGACGTGACCAACTCACGCATAGAGAACACCGAGCTCAGCGATATGATTGTGCTCAACGCGGACATCAGGAATGGCATACTATACAGCGGAACAATCATATACGGCGGCAGGACTTACACTGCACCGCCTGAAATTGTAATCGCTGACTGGGCTGAAGTACCTGTGATAAACTCAGTTGACGAGAACTACGATATAATTGGGCAGAACAACCAGCTCATAATCTGCGCGAACGTCACTGATGACACTGCGGTGAACGCGGTGTTCATTGAGCTTGCAGGCGTGAATTACACTGCAGCGCTTTACGCAGGAACCCAGGATATGTACTGTTATAATGGCGCAGACACAAGCGCGATTGGAACTTTCAATTACACCGCATACGCGAGCGACAATGCAGGCAATAATGCAGCGCCACTTGCAGGCAGCTACACAGTTGTTGCGGACAACACCCCGCCTGTGATAAACGGGGTAACTGTTGAGCCAAACCCTGTAACTCAGGGCAATCTCATAATGTTTGCCGTGACTGCAACCGACGACATTGGAGTCAGCAACATTTATGTTGAAATTGGCAGCGTGAACTACACCGCGATAATGCCTGCCGGCGGAACCGCATATGAAGCAGTGCACAACACAGAGAACGACACTATTGGAGATATTTCATACACGGTTTACGTGCTTGATAATTATGGCACTGCAACAACTGCAACCGGAATTTACACTGTTACTGCGCCTCCAGCACCACCTGCGCCACCTGAGCCATACTACGGCGGGGGCGGGGGATATGGCGGCCGCGGGCCACCAATGTCAGCATCACCAGCCGCGCTTGTTGAAATCTGCAGTGATGGCGAGGATAATGATTACGATGGCGACGTTGACTGTGCAGACTCAGATTGCATGGACGCAATGTCCTGCCAGGAAGAGGAAGAGCCAGTTGAGGAAGTTGTCACAAGGGACTCCAGCGAGTTTGGACTGGACTTCAGCGAGAACAACGAGCTTATAATTGACACAGTGAAGGGCGACGAGTACACCTTTGAATTCAAGGGCGTAGAGGAACTTCTGGGCGTTGAGGACGTGAAGCACTACTCGGCAATACTCAGGATAAGAGGCGAGGTTGAAAGAATTTCAATTGAGCGCCTTGAAACCACAACCGTGGACATAGATCACGATGGAGTGGACGACCTTGAGATAACACTAAACAGCATAGAGGACGGCGTGGCTCAGTTCAAGGTTACCAAGCTCTGGGACGACGAGACCGGCGGACCGACTGTACTGCTACTCTTAAACCAGATAAAGTCAACCACCTGGATGGGCTTGTTCATGCTCTTCGGCATAGTAATGCTGATGAGCGCAAGGCACAACCTCAATAAAAAGAGGAATGGGAAGAAGGGAAAGAAAGAGGAGAAGGAAAAGAAGAAAGCAATTGAGGATGACGTACTCAAGGAAATTGAGAGGGAAGAGCTCAAAAAGAATGCTGACACTAAGAAAAAGGCAGGAAAGGACGGCTCTGCCTAATTTACCACTGGAAAGTGACGAAAAGTTTAAATACTTGCTTCCACACTTAAAAGGCAGAAGAATTACTATGAAACTAAACCTTGCAGCGACAATTGGCGTTTTGATTTTTTTACTGTTTACTGGAGCTGGCTATGCAGATAACAGCACGACTGTTACAAACCCAAGCATAACTCTGCTCAACGCAACCTCAACAATTTACGTTGACAGCTGCGGATACACTGACCAGGCAGTTCATGTCACGGGTTTCGTGACCGAGAACGGCACAGGAACCAACGACATGGTTGCCATATACATAGAAGGCGCGATTTTTGACCTTGTCCAGGCGAACAAGGCAAAGAGCGGATACTTCTACACCGAAGTCGGCGGCGGATACTACTACAACGAGCTTGGAGCATACACACTCACAGCATCTGTGACCAGGCCGGATGGCGGTAGCGCAGAGGCAACAACCACTTTCAATGTTCAGCTTGCAGGCGACGGCGGCTGTGATGATAACGATAACGAGACGGACGATGGCGGGGACGAGAACGATACTGGAGACGAGGACACAGATGCAGAGTACATCGTTGGCGTGCAGATGAGCCCGGGCGTTCTGCGCCTTGAGGCCGGCGAGAACGGCGAGTATGAAATCACAATCAGGAATTACGGAACAAGGAAGGACACTTATGATATAGAGCTTGACGTCAGGGAGGACATAGAGGACTGGTTTGACCTTGAGGATGACAAGGTTACAATCAATGCTGGCGAGCGCGAGACAATAACGCTTTACGTGGATGTCCCAGAGAATGAGGATACCACAACCTACAGCATTAGGATAAGCGCAGAGAGCGACGACGCCTATGCCGAGGACGACTCAAGACTTGACCTCACAGAACGGGGAAACCGCCTTGACATTGAGATAGATACTCCAAGAGTTAGCCCGACCACAATAAAGTCAGACTACAGGGGCACTGTCCTTGTGAGCGCACCAATCACATTCAGAAATCTTGACAGCTACACCGGCGACAATGTCAGAGTAGAGCTGTACATAGACGGCGAGAAGCTGGACGACCAGAGCATATACTTCGCGGATGGCGAGACGCGCACCGCAAGGTTCTACATCTCAGCTGCTGACACCCCTATAGAAAGGCAGGCAGGCAAGTACGAAATATATTTCAAGGCCAGCGTGGACCTTGAGAAGGACACGAGCAGGAGCACCATGCTTGAGGTTGAAGAGGGCGGCGGGCTCATAGTGAGCACCAGCAAAAGCCAGCTCAACGCAACGCAGAATGGCAACTTCACCGCAACGCTTGTCATAAACAACATGGACAGCAAGGAGAACACATACCTCCTGATTTCAGATGGACTGGACATCGTAAACCTCCAGCCAGGAAGCATAACTGTCGGGCCGGAGAGCGCGAAGACCATTGAAATTAGCGGCCAGCTCAACAACACCCCGGTTGGCAACTTCACTGTTGACATTCACATAAAGAGCGACGATGATGACGAATATGTCACCTACAGGTTCTTCATAACTGGCGAGGACGAAGGCGGAGACAGTGAGGGCAGCGGACTCAGCGGATACCTGACGCTTGGAACAGGCAGTGCAGCAATCGGAATGCTGCTCGTAATGGCACTTGCAGGGTACTACTTCTACCAGCAGAAACAGCTTGGGGAGAACAAAGGGGAAGACACAGCGGCAACACCGAACGCAGGAGCTCCAGTGGCGCCAGCAGGAAAGAAAAAGCTGTTTGACCTCGGCAAGATAAAAACAATTTCAGCAGCTCCGATGGAGCGCAAGTGGACCCCGAAGGACGCGGATAGGGTTGTTGGAAATCTTGGCACAATGAAGGCAGTTTTTACAAAGAATATTGCAGAGGCACAGCAGATACAGAACCAGCTTGGAACCGCGGCTGAGCCTGAGCAGAAATCTGCAGCAAAGACCGGGGACGACTATGTCAACGGCGTTGTAAGCGGAGTTTAGAAACCCATTAAATTTATATACTTAGTACAAGTACTGTAGGTCTTATTAATTCAGGTGATTTGAATTACACGATACGTTGCAATACTTTCAGGGAAGGGGGGCGTTGGGAAAACCACGACTGCAGTTAATCTTGGCGTAGCTCTGAGAAACGCGAACGCTAACGTGGTTGTAGTTGACACTAATTTAAGCACCCCAAATGTTGCGCTCCAGCTCGGCTTCCCGCCGAGGCCGACCAACATACACAGCATACTCAGGGGCGAGGTGAGCGTTGAGGACGCGGTGTGCAAGCACAGTAGCGGGCTTGACGTAATTCAGGCAGGAATTTCGCTTGCTGATGCAGGGGACAGGACTCTCGCTGACTTTAGAGAAGCCCTCGCGCCTCTCGCAGAGTCGCACGATATTGTTTTACTTGACTGCGCAGCAGGGCTCTGGGGCAATGTGCGCAAGTCAGTTGAAGCAGCTGACGAGGTTTTGCTTGTTACTAATCCTGAACTGCCCGCGCTGGTTGATGCGCTCAAGGCAGTGAAGATTGCTGAGAAATACAAGAAAAAAGTCCTTGGCATTGTAGTCACCAGGGTCACGGGCGCCAGGCACGAGCTCAAGGACAGCGCAATTACAGGAATACTTAGAAATTATCCAATCATCGCAAAGATACCTTTTGACGAGAACGTTAGGAGGAGCCAATACTACAGGAAGCCTGTTGTGACTTACAAGCCGAACTCAGCATCGTCAAGAGCCTACAAGAAGCTTGCGGCGCATTTCCTAGGAGAGGAATACACAGAAAGTCCAGTATACAAGCTTAATGATTATCTGCGCTATGGCGGGCTGAACGGGAACAACGGCGGAAATAACAACAAGGAGTAAGGTTTATTAGCCACTCTTTCTATCATTCTGTGTTATGCCAAGAAAAATTATTGCAAAAGGCAAGATTATAGGCCAGAACGTGCTCGTTGAGAAGGAGAGCGAAGCCAATAGCATTTACCAGCGGGGATTCTACGGGCAGATGCTGAAGGGCGGGCAGTTGCAGATGTCGCTCATTGAGGCAATATACCTGAGCGAGAAGAGCAGGCTGAACGTGAAGGAAGGAAAAAAGAAAATCAAGTTTGAGGAGCTGCTTGAACTCGGCAAGAAGAGCGACAAGAATATTTTCACAAAGTATGTGGCGTACAGTGACTTGAGGGAGCGCGGCTACTTAGTCAAGACAGGATTTAAATTTGGGTCAGACTTCAGGGTTTACAAGCGCGGGGACGCGCCAGGCGAAGCGCACTCGCCTTACATGGTGCACTGCGTGCCTGAGAATTACAAGCTCACAATGACTGAGCTTTCAAGACTTATCAGGCTCGGGCACAGCGTTAAAAAGATTGTGTGGATTGCAGTGGTTGATGCTGAGGGCGATTTGACTTATTATCAAGCAAAGAGGGTTAAACCATAAATAATGACAAAAAAAGGCAAATCAAGAAAATTCAAGAAACTGAAGAAGCCAGGGGGAATGTGTGGCTTGATTCTCGTTATAATACTGGTAGTGAGCGGTCTCGCTTATATTATTCCGTACTTGACAGGGGAAACTGCCGAGCCGCAGGAAGATGCAGGCATTCAAGTAAGAGCTTCAGTAAGCTTCAGCGACTATGAGGTTGTGACTGAGATTGTAAACCTAACTGATGGGCAGACAGCAGAGGACGCGTTCAACAAGATTGCAGTGGTTGACCAAAAGATTACAGACATTGGAACTCTTGAGATTAGGAGCGTTTCTGCGCAGGGGTACAGCGCGACGAACAACGAAACGCACATTTGGGTATTTTACACAAATGGCGGCTTGAACTTTAAGGAGCCAGGCGAATACGCAGTGCAATATGGCGAGTCCCTTGAGCTTAGGTACGAGGAGAATCCGTACTAAAAATGATTAAGGAGACCTGGAAGACGCACTGGGGATTTATTTTTGCAGCTATAGGGGGGGCGGTCGGAATTGGCAATATTTGGAGATTTCCGTATCTCCTTGGAGAGAACGGGGCTGGATTTCTTTTTGTTTACATAATCGCGCTTTTCCTCATCGGAGTTCCGCTTATGATTATGGAGCTCAGCTTTGGCAGGAGAACAGGGAAGAGCCCAATCACAGCTTTTGAAACACTCAGGGGCAAGTCAAAGAAGCTTGGGTATGTGATAATTATCAATTCAATGGCAGTTCTTTCGTTTTACATAATCGTTGTTGCGTGGGTGTTGAGATATTTTACGATTTATTTGTTTGGAGGCGTGAGCGACCCAAGCTCTGCGTTCAGCAATTTCACCGCAACTCCAAGTGTTTTGATATTTCAGGTGGCTGTTCTTGTCTTCGCAGGCGTGATTGTGTACCACGGAGTGCGAAAAGGGATTGAGAGGAGCGCGAAGATTTTGATTCCAATGCTCGTGGTTCTGATGCTCATATTGGTTGCAAGATCTTTAACATTGCCAGGAGCGTTTGCAGGGCTGGCAACTTTCCTTGACCCAAGCAACGCAGTGATAAACGGCCACATCATACTTGTTGCGCTCGGTCAGATATTCTTTTCACTCGGCTTGAGCTTGGGTATTTTGATGACCTATGGAAGCTACTTGAACAGGAAGGAGAATATTGCACGCGATTCCGTGATTGTCTCCCTTGGTGATTTCAGCATCAGCTTGCTTGCGTGCTTGATTATATTCCCGATTGTGTTCGCGTTCGGCATTGCACCTGCAGAGGGCCCGGGGCTCGCGTTCATTTCCCTGCCGCACGTGTTCAGCCAGATGGCTTATGGAACTTACTTCGCGCTCGCGTTTTTTCTGCTCCTGTTCTTCGCAGGGATTACTTCAGTGATTTCAGGAGTTGAAACTTTCGTGGCAAGCATTGGAGAGAAGTGGAATATGACGAGGGGAAAAATGGTTGGCATTGTATCTGTAATACTCTTTGCGATTGGGGTGCCGAGCGCGCTTTCAATGGAGGCATTTGAAATGTTCAACCACTTTGCAGGAACTGTGATGCTGCCGCTGATTGGTTTCTTCACGTGTATGAGCTTGAGTTATGTGTACGGAGCTGAGAAGCTGAGCAAAGAGGCAGGAATTAAGATGCGCAAGGCGTTTGAGGTTGTGATAAAGTATATTGCGCCTGTTGCGCTGCTTATTGTTTTGGTTTGGAGTTTTATTTAGAAAGAGTTTTATAAAGGTAACACCAATGCACACTTATGTGGTCTGCACTAAAGGAGCATTTTAAGGAATTCCCCGCGCAGGAGAAAGTCGCGGCTCTGATGCTTCAATACGGCCTCAGCGTAAAGAAAGGGAAAGTTTATTGCGAGAATATTGAGATACCTGCGCTCAGGATTGCACGAGCTCTTGGAGTTGACCGTCGCGTGGTCAATGCATCTGTGCAGACCATTGAAAAGACCGCCGAGCTCAAAAAGGTTTTTGAAAACCTGCACCCTGCAGCTTATTTCAAGGATGTTGCAGAGAAGATGGGCTGGAGCGTGG
This sequence comes from archaeon, assembly GCA_043814055.1. GTDB lineage: Archaea > Undinarchaeota > Undinarchaeia > Undinarchaeales > JBDRKL01 > JBDRKL01. The sequence continues at coordinate 28,473 of JBDRKL010000006.1, read as the reverse complement.
TTGAGATTGTTCCGGATGATGCTTCAGGCACAGGGATACTTGCAGGAGTTTCAAAGATTATAGCTGATGCGGGGATAAGCATACGGCAGGCGGTGAGCGATGACCCTGAGTTTGCAGAGGACGCGCGCTTGCTTGTGATTTGTGAAAGGCAAGTGCCGAGCTCGCTTATACAGAAATTGAGGAAATCAAAGGGAGTTAAGGGCGTAACCATCTATTAATGTACACTTCTGAACTACAAAGTCATATATAGTACATTGTACACTAAGTTTGAGATTAAAATGGAACATAAGGCGATGCCATTCCAATGGCGAAGCTTCAGCAAAGAGACCCGCTGCACTGCATAGCAGCCCTCAGAACTGAATATAAAAATTGCTTCCTGTTGGAGAGCGCGACGCCCGGCAAGTTCCGATTGAACCGCTACTCCTTTTTGGGATTTGACCCCGAGCTTTTGATTGAGATTAAGAATGGCGTGGCGCGCGTCAATGGAAAGGAGCAGAACATTGAAAATCCATTTGAGTTTCTGAAAGAAATTTCAAATGCTAACCGCTGCGAGTCAAAGCTGCCGTACGCGGGCGGATTGGTTGGGTATGTTGGGTATGATGCTATACGGTATATTGAAGAAATTCCCGACAATTGCAAAGACGATTTGAACCTGCCTGATATGAAATTCGGGCTTTACAAGGAAGGAGTTGTGATTGACAGGTTTGCGAACTGCGCGTACTACTTTAGCTTTGGGAAGTACAGGGCGGAGGAAGTTGAGAAAGTTTTGGGCAAAGAGGTTCTAGTAGAGAACGGGGCAAAGGTTGGGAGCATCAAATCGAACAGCACAAAAGAGCAGTTTGAGCAGAACGTGGGTATTGCAAAGGAAAGGCTGAGGCAGGGTGAGATATTCCAGGTGGTTTTATCGCAGCGGTTTGATGTTGAGTCAGAGCTAGACCCGCTGGTTTTCTATGCGCGCTTGCGCTCGATAAACCCGTCGAACTACATGTTCTATCTGGACTTTGACACAAAGATTGTAGGGGCGAGCCCGGAGTCCTTGGTAAGGGTGTCAGAGAACAAGATTGAGACGAACCCAATTGCAGGCACAAGACCGCGGGGCAAAACTGAAGAGGAAGATGCAAAGCTCGCGAAGGAACTGCTTGCAGACCCAAAGGAGAACGCAGAGCACATTATGCTTGTTGATTTGGGCAGGAATGACATTGGGAAAGTTGCAAAATTCGGAACAGTTGAAGTGCCGGAGTACAAAAATGTTGAGAAGTACAGCCATGTGCAGCATATTGTTTCAAGAGTCACAGGAGAACTGAGGAAGGGCAAAGACGTGTTCGATGGGTTCAAAGCAACTTTCCCTGCTGGGACTTTGACAGGAGCCCCAAAGGTGCGGGCCATGGAGATTATTGATGAGCTTGAAAACACCAAGCGCGGGCCGTACGGAGGGTGTGTTGGCTATTTCTCTGCGAACGGGAATATGGATTTTGCGATTGCCATACGGACTGCGATAATTCAGGATAATGTTTACAGGATTCAGGCAGGTGCGGGCATTGTGATGGATTCAGACCCTGAACAAGAGCACGAGGAGTGCAGGCACAAGGCGGATGCATTGGTGGAGGCGCTGCAATGAAAATCCTGGTTTTGGACAATTATGATTCATTCGTGTACAACCTGGTGCAGTACCTGGGAGAGTGTGGGGCAGAGCCAGTTGTGTATAGGAACGATAAGGTTTCGCTGAGCGAGATTGAAGAACTCAACCCAACAGGTATTGTGATATCACCTGGACCCGGGAGCGTGGAGAACCCGAGAGACTTCGGGGTATGCGGAGATGTGATAAAGAAAATCAAAAAACCGATACTCGGGGTTTGCCTGGGGCATCAGGGCATAGTGCATGCTTTTGGAGGAAAAATAGTTCTTTCCAAAGAAGTGATGCACGGAAAGGAAAGCGTGATTGAACATGATAGAAGGGGAATTTTCAAAGGTGTCAAAAACCCACTTGAGGTCATGAGGTACCATTCCCTTATTGCTTCAGAGGAGAATTTTCCAAAAGAGTTGAAGATAACTGCAAGGACAAAAGAGAAAGAAGTCTTCGCAGTCCAGCACCGAAAGCTTCCGATTTACGGTGTGCAGTTTCACCCCGAGTCCATCGGGACTGAAGAAGGAATGGAGATTGTTAAGAATTTTGTGGAGGCCTGCAATGATTAGAGAAGCGATTAAGTTGGTTGTAGAAAGGAAAGAGCTGTCTTCGGAATTGGCAGAGGGCGCTATGAAAGAAATAATGAACGGAACTGCAACCCCTGCTCAAATTGCAGCGCTGCTCACTGCTTTGAGGGTTAAAGGAGAGACAACTATGGAAATCATAGCATTTGCAAAAGTGATGAGGAAGTTCTGCGAGCACATAAATCCAAAAGGGACTCTAGTCGACACTTGCGGCACAGGCGGGGATTCTAAAAAGACTTTCAATGTAAGCACTGCCGCGGCTTTTGTGGCAGCTGGGGCAGGGGTTAAAATTGCAAAGCACGGGAATCTGTCTGTTACTTCAAAGTGCGGGAGCGCGGACGTGCTTGAAGAGCTTGGGGTTAATCTGGATTTGGAACCACAGCAGGTTGAGCGTTGCATAGAGCAAATTGGAATCGGGTTTATGTTTGCGCCGAATTTTCACCCTGCGATGAAGCATGCCCTGCCGGTCAGGAAAGAGCTTGGCATTCGCACAGTATTCAACTTGCTTGGGCCCTTGACGAATCCAGCCAACGCTGGGGCACAGGTGCTCGGGGTGTTTGACCCTGGGCTTACTGAAACGCTTGCAGAGGTTTTGAGAGGGCTTGGAACAAGGCACGCGCTCGTGGTGCACTCAGAGGGCATGGACGAGCTCGGGCTTGGAAAGACAAAAGTTTCTGAGCTGAAGAACGGGCAAATTGAAACGTACTTTTTGGATGCTGGCGAGTTGGGTTTTAAAAATAAGGACATCCAGGAGTCTGAATCAAGTGCAGAAACTATTTTGAGAATTCTGAAAGGCGCAAAAGGGCCGGAGCGCGACATTGTGGTTTTGAACGCAGCTACTACGATTTATGTTGGGGGGAGAGCGGAGACAATAAAAGAAGGAGTTGGGCTTGCAGAGAACTCCATAGACAGCGGCAAGGCCCTTGAAAAGCTCAACTTGCTCAGGAGGTTTGAGGCAGATGGACATACTTGATGAATTTATTGAAAAAGCCAGGGAGAATGTGGGGAGCGGCTACTATGGAGCAGGAAAAGTTTCATTGAAGGAAAAACTTGAGTCGCAGGGCTTTAGCCTGATTGCGGAGATAAAGCATGCCTCGCCTGCAGAGGAGTACTCGTTTAAGAACATTAACGTGGAGAAAACCGCGCACTTGTTCAGGCAAAGTGGGGCTGACGCGATTTCGGTTGTGGTTGAACCACAGATATTCAAGGGAAAGCTTGAGAATGTTTCAGCTGCGAAGAAAGCAGGGCTGCCCGTGCTTTTCAAGGATTTTGTGATCTGTGAAGAGCAGATAAAGGCTGCAAAGAGATTTGGAGCAGATGCAATTCTTCTGGTTGTGAAGGTTGCCGAGCGGCTTGGGCTTGACTTGGGTTCGCTTATTGACACTGCGCACAAGAATGACCTAGAAGTGCTTCTTGAGAGCTACGATGAAGCTGAGTTTAAAAAAGCACTTGGAACTGGGGCAGATGTCCTGGGAATAAATAACAGGGATCTGCAGACCTTGAGTGTTGACGTAACGCAGACTGAAAAAATACTCAGCGCGTTTGATGATGTCAAACAGCCAGTGGTAAGCGAGAGCGGGATAAAATCCCGGCGGGATGTGGAGCTTGTAAAAAAAGCAGGGGTGAGTGGCATACTTGTTGGAACTGCGCTTTGGACTGCGAAGGATATCGGCGGGAAAATACGCGAACTTAAGGGTGGGTCCAATGGCTAGGTATGGGGAATACGGCGGGCAGTATGTGAGCGAACTTCTCATACCAGTCATGAAAGAGCTGGAGCAGGCTTACCTGAAGCACTCAACGAGCAGGGAATTCAAGCAAGAGCTTGAGCTCTGCCTGAAGGAATACGTTGGCAGACCCTCGCCGCTCTATCACGCAAAAGCGCTGAGTGAGGAGGTTGGATGCAAAGTGTACCTGAAGCGCGAGGACCTGAACCACACCGGAGCACATAAGATAAACAATGTGATGGCGCAGGGGCTTCTTGCAAAGAAAATGGGGAAGACCAGGCTCATAGCTGAGACCGGGGCAGGGCAGCACGGGGTTGCGACTGCAACAGCTGCAGCGTTCTTTGGAATGGAGTGCGATGTTTACATGGGTAGCAAGGATGTGGAGCGGCAGAGCATGAACGTGCACAGAATGGAGCTGCTCGGCGCAAAAGTGGTTCCAGTTGATGCAGGGTCGCGAACCTTGAAAGACGCGATAAACGAGGCGCTGCGCGATTATGCGGCAAGTTCAGAATACACGCACTATCTTATCGGGACAGTGGTTGGCCCGCACCCATATCCTATGATGGTGCGGGATTTCCAGTCTGTGATAGGAAAAGAGGCGAGGGCGCAGATTTTGGAAAAAGAGGGCAGGCTGCCAACCCGCCTCTTCGCGTGCGCAGGCGGGGGCAGCAATGCAATGGGCTTGTTCTATCCGTTTGAAAAAGACAACGTGGAGTTTGTTGCGTGCGAGGCAGGGGGCAAAGGCATTGAAAGCGGAGAGCACGGCGCGGTCATGCGCGCCGGGGAAGACGGGGTTCTGCATGGAATGAAGTCAAAGTTCTTGCAGAGCAAAGAAGGGATGATAAAGGACGCGCATTCCATAGCACCTGGCTTGGACTACCCGGGAATTGGGCCGCAGCTTGCCCATTACGCAAAGACTGGAAGGTGCAGGGTTGAGGCAGTGACTGATGCAGAGGCAGTTAAAGCGTTTAGGAAGTTGTGCAGGCTGGAAGGCATATTGCCAGCGATAGAGAGCTCGCACGCAATTGCACAAGTCCTGAAAGAGAAATTTGAGAAAGAAGATTTGGTTGTGGTCTGCCTTTCAGGAAGAGGCGACAAGGACCTGGACATAGTGAGGGATTACGATGATACATAAAGGCGCGCTCATGGCGCATGTGTACTATGGATACCCTTCTGAGGAGTTCTCGCTTGCGCAGATAAAAACGCTCGTTGAGAACGGAGCCGATTTGATAGAGTTTGGAATTCCGTTCTCAGATCCGACTAGCGATGGCCCGGTTTTCCAGGACGCTTGCAAGCGGGCGCTTGATGCTGGGACGACTCCGTCAAAGTGCATTGAGGGTATACGGAAGGTGAGAAGCGCTGGAATCAAAGTGCCGGTTATTATCACCACATATTACAATGTGGTACATCATGCAGGAGAAGAAAACTTTATCAAAAGCATAAAGAGCGCGGGCGCGCAGGGCATCATAGTGCCGAACCTGCCGCTTGAAGAAGCAGGGAATTTGATTGCCCTGGGGCAGAAACATGGGCTTCACGTGATATTGTTCGCAACGCAGAACACGAAAGGGGAGCGGCTTAAAAAAACAATTGAAAATGCAAGTGGCTTTATCTATCTAGTTACAGTGATGGGTGTTACAGGAACTCGTGACAAAGTTGCAGAGTCTACAGTTGAGCTCATAAAAAGGATTCGCGCGCGCACAGACCTGCCACTCATGGCAGGATTTGGAATCTCAAAACCGGAACATGCGCGTGAAGTTGTCGCAGCAGGGGCGGACGGCGCGATTGTGGGAAGCGCGATTGGGCGAATTTACGAGAAGCATATTCCAGACGAAGAAAAAGCTCTGTCCGAAATTGCAAAGTTCACTGCAGATATGAAAAACGCGTGCAGGCAGGGTCTTTTGCTCAGAAAGGATATATAAAATGGAGGACACATAGGAGGTGAAAATGACCAAAGCAAAACTAACTGGAACTGAAGAAGAAAGCTCTAGCTTTGGCTATGGGTTTTAATCAGGGGATTTGAACCCTCTACTTATGGTGATTCAAATGACAAAAGAGAGTATAGAAAAATTATCCCATGTTGAGCGAGTTGTGAATGAAACGCAACAGTTCAAACTAGTTAGTCGGGAGTTTAAAGAAGAAAACACGGTTGTGGACGTGGAAGGCGTTAGGGTTGGAGAAGAGCGCGTCGTAGTGGTAGCAGGGCCGTGCGCAGTCGAGAACAGGAATCAAACACTCGGAACTGCGCGAGCCGTCAAGAGGGCTGGTGCAGTGATGCTGCGCGGTGGCGCGTTCAAGCCCCGCACTTCGTGCTACAGCTTCCAGGGGCTCGGCGAAGCTGGCTTGAAAATACTGCAGGAGGCAAAGAAAGAGACTGGGCTCCCCATAGTCACAGAGGTCATGACAACGGAGAACGTGGGCATTGTTGCAAGGCGCGCTGACGTCCTGCAGATTGGGTGCAGGAACATGCAGAACTTCGACCTGCTCACAGCCGTGGGCAAGGCAGGGAAACCAGTCCTGCTAAAGCGTGGGTTCAACGCAACAGTGAAGGAACTGCTGCTCTCTGCCGAGTACATAATGGCAGAGGGGAATGAAAACGTGATTCTCTGCGAGCGCGGGATACGGACTTTTGAGACTGAAACGAGGAACACGCTTGACTTGAGCGCTGTGCCTGTGCTGAAAAAGCTCAGCCATTTGCCGGTGATAGTTGACCCGAGCCATGCAACCGGGAAGAAAGAGCTCATAGTGCCTATGTGCATGGCGGCGATTGCCGCCGGGGCGGACGGCCTCATTGTTGAAGTGCACACAGAGCCTGAGAAGGCGCTGTGCGACGGGCCGCAGGCACTGCTGCCAGAGGAGTTTGAGCGCATGATGCACTCGGCGAGGAAAGTTGCAGAAGCAGTTGGGAGAGCGCTATGAGAAAGATTACAGTGGACCTGGGGAAAAGGAAGCACACAGTTCTAGTGGGAACTGGATTGCTTGGGCGGGTTGAGCAGGAGAATGCTGTGTGCATTACAAACCCAACTGTGAGAAAGCTGCACGGCTCATTCCTGAAGTGCCCGATTTTGGAGATTGGTGATTCTGAGATGGCGAAGAGCCTGGAAACTGTGAAGAAATTGTGCGAGGAACTCGTGGAGCTAGGCGCGAACAGGGGCACTGCCTTAATTGCATTGGGTGGCGGGGTGGTTGGAGACACCACAGGCATGGCCGCAGCAAGTTTCATGCGCGGAGTTCCGCTCATTCAGGTGCCAACGACACTGCTCGCACAGGTCGACAGTTCAATCGGCGGGAAAGTGGGAGTGAATTTGCTGCAGGGCAAGAATCTGGTTGGGGCGTTCAAGCAGCCGAAGCTCGTTGTGAGCGATGTTTCGCTCCTAAAGACATTGCCGGAGAAGGAGATGCAGAATGGGCTTGCAGAGGTTGTGAAGACCGCGATTGTAGGGGATGCCGGGCTGTTTGAGCTGATTGAGCTGGAGCTTGACCAGATTATGGAGAAGGATGAAACGCTTCAGGAGGAGATTGTGGCTCGCTGCGTTAAAGTGAAAGCAAGAATTGTTGAGCAGGATGAGCTTGAGCAGAGAGGCGAGCGGATGAAGCTCAATTTGGGGCATACTTTCGGGCACGCCATAGAGAAATTGAGCAACTGCACAATTCCGCACGGTGAGGCGGTTGCAATGGGCCTTGTAAAAGCGGCTGAGCTGAGTGGAGTCGAAGTTGAAAGAATACGAAACTTGCTGGAGAGAATCGGCTTGCCCACTGAAACAGAGTTCACTGATGAAGAGCTGAGGGAAGCCATGAAAGTTGACAAGAAGAAACAAGGCGAAAAAATCAGGGTTGTGGTCCCAAAGTCAATCGGAGAAGTTGAGGTGAGATATTTATGAACCTCGTTCTAACAGGCCCGATGGGCTCTGGGAAAAGCGCAGTTGGGGAAGATGTAGCGGAAGCGCTTGGAATGGAATTTGTGGACACGGACGAGCTCGTTGTGCAGAAAGCGGGGATGGGCATAAATGAAATATTTGAAAAGCACGGCCAGGGAAAGTTCAGGGAGCTTGAGGAAAGCGTTGTTGCAGAGGTAGCTAAGCTCGACAATCACGTGATTGCAACAGGGGGCGGTGCTGTCCTGAGGTTTGTAAACATGAGGCGCCTGAGGCGCAATGGCTTGGTTGTAAATCTGAAGGCCTCAGTGGAGACTTTGCATGAGAGGCTGAAAGGCAAGAAGGACAGGCCGCTGCTGAACAAGCTGAATCCAGAGGAGGAGCTGAGAAAGCACTCAGAGGGCAGAATGCCGTTCTACAGGAACGCGGACTTCACGATTGAAACTGATGGGCTTAGCATTGAAGAAGTTGCACAGAAAGTGGTGTCGCTAATAAAACTTCCAAGTGTCAGAATATGCGCGTGCATTGCAGGGGAGAACCCGGAAAAACAAATAGAGTCAGCCTTGGAGAAAGGCGCGGGCATGGTTGAGCTGCGGCTCGACCTGATTGAGAACCCGCAGATACTCCAGCTGGTCCAGATGAGCGGGCTTCCTGTGATTGCAACTGACCGGGAGAACCCGGAGAATATAATTAGGGCGATTGAAGCGGGGTGCGACCTAGTGGACGTTGACGCTGAAGATGAAAACAAGGAAAGGATCGTCAAGAAGGCCAGGCTCAACGGCTGCAAGGTCATAGTGTCCATGCACGACTTCGAGAAGACGCCGGAGGAAATTAAAATCCCAGAGGGCGGGGATTTGAAGAAAATTGCGTGCAAAGTGAACACTCTTGAGGATGCTGAAAGGCTTCTTAAGCTCGCCCAGGAAAGGAAAGACCTGATTGTGGTTGGAATGGGCGAACTTGGCAGGCACACAAGGGTTGCAGCGCCGCTCCTTGGCTCTTACCTGACCTACGCAGGAAACATCGCGCCGGGGCAGCTTCCGCTTGAAAGCATGGTCAATATATACAAGGAGGCTGGGCTGAGATGAAACTCTGCGTGATTGGGGACCCTGTGGAGCACTCGCTGAGCCCCGCGATGCACAATGCGGCCCTAAGGGAGCTTGGACTGGAGCACACTTACGAGAAGATTCGCGTCAAGCCCGAAGAGCTCAAGAAGTTCATTGAGAGGATTCGCAGCGGCGAGATAAGCGGAGCGAGCATAACAATACCGCACAAGCAGAGCATCCTGCCGCTGATGGACGGATTGTCAAAAGAGGCCGAGCTGATTGGAGCAGTCAACACTGTGCAAAGGAAAGAAAACAAGCTGGTTGGCCACAACACTGACGGCATTGGGTGCGTGAATGCGCTGGAAGAGGCAGGCGTTGAAGTTTCCGGGAAGAGCGCCTTGATTCTGGGCGCGGGCGGGGCAGCAAGGGCCATTGCTTTCACACTTGCGTTGAGCGGCGCTGAGGCTTTGGAGATTGCGAACAGGACGCCTGAAAAAGCCGAGGCCCTTGCGCGGGATGTGAATGAAGAGACTGGGCTGGAGGTTGCCGCGGGCGATTTGAGCAATTTGGGTTCTAAAATAAGAAACGTGGACATCCTCATAAACACAACATCAGTTGGGATGAAGGGCACGCAGGAGGATAAAACTCTTGTGAAAGCCGTGGATATGCACCCCGGCCTGGTTGTGAACGACATAGTGTACACGCCAAGGAAGACTTTGCTGCTAAAGGAGGCCGGGAAAGCAGGGTGCAAGATTGTTGAAGGCCGCGGGATGCTCGTGCACCAGGGTGCGGAACAGTTCAGGATATTCACAGGCAAAGATGCGCCGGTTGAAGTGATGAGGGAGGCATTAAATGAAGCTCTTGGTGAAAAAAACTGAAAGGCTTGAAGGCCAAGCAGAAGTGCCGGGCTCTAAGAGCCATACGCACCGCGCTTTGCTACTGGCAAGTCTCGCGGACGGGGTTTCAAGAATTGAGAATATGCTGATTTGCGATGACACAAGCGCAACCATCGATGCATGCAAGGCGATTGGGGCTGAAGTGGTTGGCAGTGAAATAAAAGGAGTTGCAGGGAACCTGATAAAGAACATAGGGCCCGTGGATGTGATGAACTCAGGCACCACTCTCAGGCTGTTTTCAGCATTGAATTCCCTGCTTGGCCTGGGAATGGAGATGCAGGGCGATGAATCAATCCAGAAGAGGCCGATACAGCCGCTGCTCGATGCGTGCGAAGAGATTAAGAAAACAGGCAGGGCTGAGATTGAAGGGACGAGCTCACAGTTCGTTTCCGCGCTTTTGATGGCATGCCCGCTGTTGGAGACTGATACAGAAATCGTTGTGAGAAATCTCAGGTCGAGGCCATACCTGGAGATGACCTTGGGGCATTTGAAACGGGTTGGGATTGGGATTGAAAAAGAGGGGAATATGTTCAAGATAAAAGGAGGCCAGATTCCAAAAGCAACGGATTTCAAAGTGCCAGGAGATTTCTCAGCTGCTGCGAATCTGCTGGCTGCAGCTGAGCTCACTGGTTCAAAAGTAGAGATTGCAAATCTTGAGACCAACGATGTGCAGGGGGACAAGCGGATTCTGGGTATACTCAGGGAAAAGCCAAGACAAATCAACCTGAATGATAACCCAGACCTGCTCCCCATAGTTTCAGTGCTCGGCGTTAAACAAGGAATAGAAATCAGCGGCGCAGGGCATTGCCGCGAGAAGGAATGCGACAGGATAGCTGCCATGGCCTCTGAGCTCGGGAAGATGGGAGTGGAGGTTGAAGAAAAGCCAGACGGGCTCATAGTTGGGAAGAGCTCACTCAGCGGCACGGCTGTGGACGGCCACAAGGACCATCGGATTGTAATGGCGCTCGCGGTTGCAGGGCTGATTGCAGAGGGTGAAACCAAGATTTCGGATGCGGAGATGCTCTCTGTGTCGTTCCCAAATTTTGTTGAGGTTATGCAGAGCCTTGGGGCGAATATGGAGGTGGAAGGATGAGCGACACAATAGGAAAGAGCTTCAAAGTAACCACACATGGCGAGTCCCACGGAGATGCAGTGGGCTGCGTGATTGAAGGGGTTCCTGCAGGCACTGAAATTTCGCTTGACGGAATCCAGGAGGAACTAAGCCGCAGGAGGCCAGGGCACAGCGAACTGAGCTCTGCAAGGAAAGAGCCAGACAAGCTTGAGGTTGTTTCAGGCATAGAGAACGGCAAGGCCACTGGAGCCATCAAACTGCAGGTCAGGAACGTGGACGCACGCCCAGAGGACTACTCCGAAATAATGAATAAGCCGCGGCCGGGGCACGCGGACATGGCGCAGTTCCAGAAGTTTGGAAAAATCCCGGCAGGGGGTGGAAGGGCCTCAGGCCGTGAAACAGTCGGGAGAGTCTTGGCAGGCGCGGTTGCAAAGCAGGTCTTGGAGAAAGAGGGGATTGAAATAGCGACAAGAATCATTGAAGTCCACGGGATGAACGAAGGCATTGAAGATGAGATTCTAAAAACAAAAGCGGACGGGGATTCTGTTGGCGGCATTGTGGAGATTACAGCAACCGGGATTCCGCCAGGCCTAGGCGAGCCAGTGTTCGGCAAGCTTGACGCAGAGCTTGCAAAGGCACTGATGAGCATTCCAGCTGTGAAAGGCGTTGAGATTGGCGCAGGGTTTGAATCTGCGAAGATGCTCGGCTCTGAGAACAATGATGCGATTGTTGTTGAGGATGGAGAGCTGAAAACAAGGACAAACAACGCAGGAGGCATTCTGGGCGGGATTTCAAACGGCATGCCGATTGTCTGTAGAATAGCTGTCAAGCCCACATCATCTATAGCAAAGGAGCAGGACACGATTGACTTGAGGACAATGAAGCCGGCAAAGCTTTCTGTAAAGGGCAGGCACGACCCGTGCATAGTTCCGCGCATACTCCCGGTTGCAGAGGCCATGGTTGCAATCGTGATTTTGGACCATTTATTAAGTAGGAAAAACAAGGGAGAGCAATGAAGAAATATTCAGAAAGGTCAACGCGGGTTGGGACGTGCAAAATACGCAGCATGACACTTGAGGCGTACAAACGCGGGGCAATAATGCTGGCCCAGGGCAGCCCGGGCTTTGACACGCCTGAGCACATAAAGAAAGCGGCGATTGAATCAATAGTTGCAGGGCACAACCAGTATGCGCCCATGATTGGTTACAAAGAACTGCGCGAGGCGGTTTCTGAAAAGCTGAAGAGCTACAACAAGATTGAGGCAGACCCGGAGAGCGAAGTCATTATCACAGTTGGGGCAATGGAAGGGCTCTCTGCAACCATGCTTGGTCTGGTTGATCCTGATGATGAAGTCATTCTCATAAACCCGTGCTTCTCAACGAACAGGGCGAGCGTTGAGATGGCGCACGGAAAGAAAGTAGAAGTTCCGCTTGAGGGCGATGAGCTGAAGCTGAATGAAGAGGCTATGAAAGGCGCAGTAACTGGGAAAACTAGGGCGATTCTGCTCAACAGCCCGCAGAACCCCAGCGGCCGCGTGCTTGGCAAGGGCGAGCTCAAGGCGATTGCGGACATTGCAATGGACAAGGACCTGTTCGTGCTCAGCGATGAAATTTATGAGTACCTCTTATACGATGGGAACAGGCACCATAGCATTGGCTCGTTCGATGGCATGCAGGAAAGGACTGTAACGCTCAGCGGGTTTTCAAAGACGTACGCGATGACTGGGTGGCGCGTGGGTTACGTAACATGTGAGAAAGAACTCATGAAGCCCATAACAGAGCTGCACACACACTTGGTCATAGCTGCACCCTCAATGGGCCAGCACGCAGCGCTCGCAGCGCTCAAGGGACCACAGGACTGCGTGGAGGAAATGAGGAATGGATACGAGGAGCGAAGGGACTACATTGTACCGGAGCTTGAGAAGCTTGGGCTGAAGCCGTTCATGCCGCAGGGTGCATACTATGTGTTCTCAGATGTAAGCGGGCTTGGAATGGACGGGGACGCATTCACAGAGAAAGCTTTGGAAGAGGCGAACGTGGCAGTTGTGCCGGGCGAGGAGTTCGGGGAAGAATGGAAGAGCTATGTGCGCATGAACTTTTCAAGGCCAATGAAAGAGCTTGAGAACGCGGTTGAGAGCCTTGGCAGGGTGTTTTAGGGTCTTTTGCCCAAAACTTATTTATAAAAGAACATACACTGTGAAAGAAGAAAAATGACCAAAGCTGTTGCACTACAGGAACAGGGAATTGAAACATCTAGCTTTGGCTATTTTTACTGATTAGAGGACCTGGTTCTGGCTAATTCTGTCGGGTTCTCACTGCATTGCTTGCTGAGTTCTAGACAGGATTATTGCCACCAGGTGAATGAATATGATAGTGGTAATGAGCCCAATGGCAACGGAAAAAGAAGTGAAAAAAGTAGTCGACAGCCTAGAGGTCCCAAAACACGACCTCAGGGTTACGCGGATCCTGGGAAAGATAGTGATAGTTGCAAATGGGAAAAACTGAGGTGAAAAATATGAAAGGTGATGCCTGCCAATTTCAATGCGCGGTGACCCCGCGCCAATACTGAGAGGTCTGCCTGAAGGGGCGGGCCAGAAGGAGCTTTTGGAAGCTGTGCTCAGGCTGAGCAGGAAGCGGCTGACAAAAAACCAAAAGCGAGTTTTAAAGAAGGTTGCAGAATTGGAAAATGAAATTACAATGTCTGCCCTGCTGAGGGGGCTTTCAGCAGAGCTGTGCCTCGGGGAGAGCACGGTGAGGGTGATACTGCAGACGCTTCGGGATGTGAACTTGATAGTTTGCGGCGATGCAGGGAACAAGGGGTTAAGCGTTGGACTAACCCTCGTTGGGGAGATCGTCATGGAGGATATGAATGGGCATTAAAGAGCTGCGCTCGGAGATTGACTTGATTGATGCGGAGTTGATTAGGCTGATTTGGAAGAGGATTGAAGTAGCGAGAGACATAGGGAACATCAAAGCGGATAGCAGGACTGCGGTTGAGGACCCTGAACGGGAGAGTGAAGTCCTTGGGAAATGGGACGGGCTTGAACCTGTGGCAAGAGAAGTGATACGGCTCAGCAAAAAAGAACAAGTGAACTTTTCGCATCGCGAGTCGATACAAATAACAGAGCCACAGACAGGAGGTGAAGTGAATATGACTCGCGAAACGCGCCGGTATCAAATGGCACTGTAGTAGGGATTATCGGCGGCAGAGGGCGGATGGGCAGATTAATTGCAGGATTTTTGGAGCAGCGTGGCTTTGGCGTGGGTAAAAAACTCGAAGATTGCGATGCGGTTATAATTTCAGTTCCGATTGGCGCCACTGCCCAAGTGATAAGGGAGACCGCACCCAAAATGAAAAAGGGCTCATTGCTGATTGAAATTTGCTCCCTCAAATCGCACTTGAGAGATGCGCTTGAGTTTGCAAAGTGGTTTGACATTGAAATCTTAAGTCTGCACCCCATGTTCGGGCCGGGCGCAGAGCTGGATGGGCAGAACATGATTTTTATCCCAGTGAAGGGCGGGACAAAGACTGAAAAGGCAAAGAGGTTTTTGGGAGAGGCAGGCTTCAACCTGACTGAATCTACAATAGAAGAGCACGACAGGAAAACCGCAGTTACGCAGGCGCTTTTGCACTTTTTTATATTGAAGCTAAGTGAAATGGCAGACGAGCACTTCACAACGCCGAACTTCAGGAGGATGGCAAAGACACAGAGTGAGCACCCCAGCCTTGTTGAACCCCTGATTTTTGAGAACCCGTTCTTTGGGGAAACCCTGGAAAAGTTTAGAATCAGGCTGAACCAATGATGCAAAAAAGATATTAAATACCCCATTCATAGTGAGAAGCAGGAATGGCAAGCATTACTATTACAGTCGGCTCTGACCGGCTTAAGCGCGGATTCGCCAAGATGCAGAAGGGCGGCGTGATTATGGACGTTGTTAATGTGGAGCAGGCCAAGATTGCTGAGAAAGCTGGTTCTGTCGCGGTCATGGCGCTTGAGCGCGTGCCAGCGGACATCAGGGCAATGGGCGGCGTGGCGCGGATGGCAGACCCTGAGAAAGTCAGGGAGATTATTGAAGCAACTACTATTCCAGTTATGGCGAAGTGCCGCATTGGGCATTTTGCTGAGGCACAGATTCTACAGGAAGTCGGAGCTGACATGGTTGATGAGTCCGAGGTGTTGACGCCGGCGGATGAGATGAATCACATTGTAAAGAAGGATTTCACAGTGCCATTCGTGTGCGGAGCGAGGAATCTTGGAGAAGCCCTGCGCAGGATAAACGAGGGCGCTGCGATGATTCGGACAAAGGGCGAGCCAGGCACAGGGAATGTTGTTGAGGCAGTGAGGCACACTCGCATAATCAATGCTGAGATTAAGAAGATTAGAGAGTCCTACGAGCTCGGGTGCGACGAGTTCCTCGCGAACAAGGCAAAAGAATTTAGAGTTCCTGTGGAGCTCGTGAATCAAGTAGGAAAACTCGGGCGCTTGCCAGTTGTTAATTTCGCAGCAGGCGGAATTGCAACTCCTGCGGACGCGTCGCTCATGATGCAGCTTGGGTGTGACGGCATTTTTGTGGGCTCTGGGATTTTCAAGGCGGACAACCCGAGGAAGATGGCGAAGGCAATAGTTGAGGCAACGAGCAATTATGATAATCCTGAAATGCTAAAAAATCTCTCAAGCGGGTTGGGCGAAGCAATGAAAGGCGAGGAAATACACAAGCTTGAGCTCAGAATGCAGGACAGGAAAGGATAATTATTTTTTCACTAAGAGTTTCACGCCAGGCTCAGAATTTACTTTCTGTTTTGTAATTGACCAGTAGAATTCCCGGAATTTCAAAACAGCAGGATTTGAGTAATTCAACTTGTACATCTTTGCCTTCCCCACAATGCGCGTTTGTTTTATTATTTTGTTCGCCTCAAGCTGCGGCCAGAACAATTTGAGCGTAGCATAACCCGTGCAAGAGAGCTCTGCTAGGTCAGTCATGCTGTAGTCAAAGTCCTCGTTCACCACGAGGAAGTCCAGCACGCGAAGTATTGGTGTGTCTCCAAATACCCTGAGGAATACTGTCTTGCTCATTGCATTTTGTGTGATTTCCATTGTATTTATATATTTCTATTTTTAGCTGATATAGGCTAATTATGATAATTTAGATATTCTTCAATTTCGCGGAGTTTTTGAATGTTTAACTGGTACGCATCCCCATATTTTGTCTTCCCATAGGGCACCACCAACCCTTCGTTCAGCAAGCCAGATAAAACACCCTTCACAAAGCCAGAGAGGTGCGGTGGAATGCCATGCTGAAGCCGTTCAAACAGCAGATGACCTTTGCGAAACGCTTCGTTCGCATACAATTTCTTGAGAATATTTCTCTTCAGTTTGGAGTATTCCTCGTTGGATAGTTTCCTGCCCATGAGAAGAGTGCCTGGATGAGCGTATTTAAAAGTTTGCCAACTCATTTGAGTTTATTATGCTTAATTACCTACCACCACTTACTACCTACTAAAACTCACATCCACTCTTTCTTCTTGAGGTACAGCACCATTACTACACCGACTGTTGTCATTATGGCGAGCGAGAAGAAGTAGCCGTACTGCCAACTGAGCTCTGGCATATTTACAAAGTTCATCCCGTAAAGCCCTGTTATGAAAGTGAGAGGCATGAAAATAGTTGCAATGAGGGTCAGGCGGTGAATTACAGTGTTCATTCGGTTTGAGAGCACTGAGAGGTATGCCTCAAAAGCGTTGGCAAGCATTTCCCTGTAGGACTCAAGCTCGGTGTAACTGGACTGTATGTGGTCGTACACGTCCTTCATGTACATACTGCCCCGCTCTGATATGTAGGGGTAGTCCCTGCGAGCGAGCTTGTTGATTACTTCTTTCTGCGGGCCTATGCTCTTCTTGAACTCAACGAGGTGGCGGCGAAGGTGCATTATTTCTTCCATTATTCCCTCGGTCTCGCCCCTGAGGATTTTTTCCTCAAGGTCCTCTATGACCTCGTCCCACTTGTCAAGCACAGGGATGTAGCGGTCAATTGAATAGTCAATAATGCCGTGCATGATTATGTCCGGGCCCTGCAGGAGCGTCTGGGGCTTTGTAGTCACACGCGACTTCATGTTTTCTATGCTCTGGGATTCCTCGTTGTGCACCGTGACTAAGAAGTTATCGCCCAGGAAAATGTCCATCTCCTTTGTCTGGAGCTCTTCCTTCTTGAAATCAAATGTGACGCGGTGGAATACCAGAAGAATATAGTCGTCGTACTCGTCCACCTTCGGCATCTCTGTGAACTTTGAGCAGTCCTCTATTGAGAGCGGGTGAAAGTTAAAAGTATCACTTAGGATTTTAAGCTCTTGTGGCGTTGGCATTTCCAAATCAACCCAGAGCACGCCTTTCTTCCTTCTAAGGTAATTTTTAAACTTGGAGCTAGGAATGTCCTTGTGCATTGTCTTGCCGTCATAAAAAAAACTTGAAATCATAGATTTAAAATAGGCGGGAAGCTATTTAAATAATTCCATGGGGATTGAATGGATAAGCTTTGACCTTGACGGCACGCTGATAGACCTTGGAAGCGTTGAGCTCCAGCTTTGGCACGAGGTAGTTCCAAGAATTTACGCAGAGACGCACAAGATTTCATACAATGACGCGAAGAAAGCGTGCTGGATGGACTATGACGAGATTGGGAGCAGGGACACGCGCTGGTATTTGAAGGAGTTCTGGTTTGAGCGGTTCGGGTTGAAGCAGGACTGGCGCGAGGTCGTGAAGGAAGTGCTTGAGGACCTGCACGTTTACCCGGAGACAGATGATGTGCTTAACGCGCTGAAGAAGGATTACAAGCTGGCGCTTTTCACTAATACAGACATTGAGTTCGCAGAGATAAAGCTCAAGTGGGCTGGGCTTAAGAAATACTTTGACCAGATTGTTTCAGCGCCGAGCCATTTCAACAGCATCAAGGTTTTTCCAGAAGCGTATGAGAGGTTTTTAGAGAAATTGGAGATTCCTGCGGAAAAATTGCTGCACGTGGGGGACATGGAGAGCCACGATTACACCCCGGCGGTTTCTGTTGGAGTTGAAGCGCTGCTGATTGACAGGAAGAACCGGCTGGACGGCGAGCACGTTATAAGGAGCCTGAGCGATATAAAATACAAGCTAAAGGAGTTTAAATGAGAATTGGAGTTATTGGAGTGCAGGGAGCTGTGGAAGAGCATATTGATGTTGTGAATTCAATCAGGCCTGATACTGCTTTTTGGATGCGAAAGCCTGAGGAAGTTGATGCGTTTATTATCCCAGGCGGAGAGAGTACAACGATTACAAAGCTTATGCAGAGCACTGGACTGTGGGATTTGGTTAAGAATTCTGGAAAGCCTGTACTTGGAACCTGCGCAGGAATGATTGTTCTTGCAAAGGAAGGGGTTGGGGACTCTGAAAAGACCGGGCAGGAGCATATGGGGCTTTTGAATTGCAGGGTGAATAGAAATGCGTTCGGCAGGCAGAGGGAGAGCTTTGAGGCGGAGATTGATTTTGACAATCAAAAATTTAATGGAGTGTTTATTCGAGCACCACTTGTTGAGGAAGTTTACGCAGGGTGCAAAGTTATATGTAAGTTTGAGGAGAAGATTGTAGGTGTGGAACAAGGCAATGTGGTTGGACTGAGCTTCCACCCGGAACTCGCAGGAGATGCACGGGTGCATGAGTGGTTTGTGGAGAAGATAAAAAATGGAAAATTTGGCAATAGGATTTAAGGACTGGATTAAGTTCTTACTTGAAATGCTCAATCTGGCCAATAAGAAAAAATCTGTCATCTGTAAAAAGTGTGGATATAAATTCAAATTTAATAGACCCTTTAACATTTGCCGAGGATGTATTCGGAAAGTAGAAGCAAATCATGCTAATCATGAAAAACTTCTGAAATGGCACAGAAGATTTAAAAAGGATCCAACTAAATGTCCAGTTTGCAGAGAGCACTCAGTGAGTCCAGTAGGAAACAAAAAACCTATTTGTCCTAAATGCCATACACTAAACTACACATGAAACCAATAAAACAAATCAAGACAAAACCAGGAATGAGCGTTGACGAGCTCTGCAAGGAATTGACTCAAGCTGGAGTTATGGGAGCTGGGCGAGTCGGGAAAGCTGTTGATATTCTTGAGAAAGCGATTTCTGATAAGGATTGCACTACGTTCTTCGGGCTTGCGGGGTGCATGATTCCGGGCGGGCAGAGGCAAATTATTACAGATATGATTAGAGATGGTTGGTTGAATTGTATTGTAACTACGGGCGCGATGGTTGTGCATGATATTGTTGAGGCATTGAATGTGAAACACGAAATTGTGGATACAATGGATGACGCTGAGCTGAGGAAGCAGGGGACAAACCGCTTGTTTGACTCCTCGCTGCCGCAGAATGCTTATGAAAAACTTGAAGATTGGTTAAGACCTGTGCTTGACGCGCTTCCAAGAGAAGAGATTAGCATTCAGGAATTTTTAAGCCACCTCGCGAAGAACGTTGATGATGAAAACTCCTGGTTCCGAGCTGCTTATGATATGAAGGTTCCGGTTTTCAGTCCGGGCTTTTTTGACTCCGGCTTGGGAGTAATGACTTACTTTTACAACCAGGAGAGCCCGAAGAACCATTTGAACATCAGCGCGCTCAAAGACATTGGCGAGCCGATTAAGCTCGTGCAGGACTCAAAGAAGAGCTGCGCGTTCCTGATTGGCGGCGGAGTTCCGAAGAATCACATTATCCAGGCGGCGCAGTTTGTTGACCGCGGGCACGACTATGGGGTTCAAATTACCACGGACAGGCCGGAGTACGGCGGGCTCACAGGAGCTTCGCTGAGCGAGGGAATTTCCTGGGGCAAGTTCGGCGAGGCAAGCGAGATGGTTGACGTGGTTGCTGATGCGACTATTGTTTTGCCTGTGATTAGTGCGGCGCTGAAGGAAAGGCTTAAATGAACTGGGCAATTTTAGTAATCGCTTCATTGTTTCTTTATTCACTGGTTGAGATTCTGGACAAGCACGTTTTTGAGGTTTACCATAAGAACGTTGCGATACGCACGATTTTCTACGGCGGTATGGGCGGAGTTTTCGCATTGCTGTTCCTGCTTTTTAGGAGTATTTCATTCGGCCCGCAAGCTCCGCTTCTCCTCTACCTGGGTTTTGCGCACGTCCTGATGATTATTTTCTG
Organism: archaeon; assembly: GCA_043814055.1. GTDB lineage: Archaea > Undinarchaeota > Undinarchaeia > Undinarchaeales > JBDRKL01 > JBDRKL01. Next base: position 8,481 of record JBDRKL010000006.1, on the reverse strand, counting down.
GTTCAAGGCAATCTCAATTGACGAGGTAAGCAGGATGATTACGATTTATCACACGAGCGCGCTGTTCGTGGTTCTGTTGGGGTACATTTTCTTAGGTGAAATGTTCAGTGCCCTAACTTACCTTGGGATAGCATTGCTCATCATCGGCTCAATGCTGGTTTCAGTGAGGCGGCTCGGCGGGCTGGTCAAGATTTCTAAGGGAGTTCTGCCAGTGCTTATCGCAGCAGCAGGGTTCGCCTGCATAACAGTGCTGACAAAGCACGCGATTGACCTCTCAGACCCGTGGAGCGCATACTTCTGGATAAACCTCGGGGCTGGTTTGACAGTTCTGCCGCTGATTGCTTACTACCGCAAGCCTTTAAGAAAATTGATGAAGACATCACCAAGGTCAGGAATCATAATGGCAGGCGCGGAGTCCATTGGACTGGTTGGTTTTATGTTAACAATGTTCGCATTTTCAATCGGACCGGCCAGCCTGATTGCGTCGCTCAGCCAGGTTCAGCCCGCGATTGTTCTTGGGTACGTTGTTCTTTTGAGCGTTTTCAGACCGAGCGTACTGAAAGAGGAGCTTGGAAAGAACACGCTGATTTTGAAAGCTGTGGCGATTGCGCTGATGATTGTTGGAGCTGTGCTGATATTGTAACCTACCACCCAACCACCAACTAAATCTTTAAATACATTCCGACGCTATACGCGCGTATGGCAGATTTTATCGTTACGCCGTGGGAAGTCAGCGGAGATGTGGATTACTCCGCGCTAATCAAGCAGTTCGGCACCCAGCCGCTGAATGAGGTGACAAGGAAACGTATTGTGAAGCACTGCGGAGACCACATGTTCCTTCGCAGGGGCCTGTTTTTCTCGCACCGCGACATGGATTTGTGGATGAATGATTACGAGAAAGGGAAGAAGGTTTATCTCTACACAGGCAGAGCACCTTCAGGACCTGTGCACATCGGGCACTTGGTTCCGTGGATTTTCACAAAGCACCTGCAGGACGGGTTCAAAGCCCCGCTTTTGTTCCAGATTCCTGACGAGGAGAAAGTGATGTTCAAGGAGAACCTCACGTTTGAGGACACTCACAAGTGGGCAATGGACAACATTCTTGACATAATCGCCTGCGGCTTTGACCCGAAGAAGACCGACATATTCCTAGATACTGAGTACGCGAAGACAATGTACAAGACAGCGATGGAAACCGCTAAGCGCATCACTTTTTCAACTGCGAAAGCAGTGTTTGGCTTTGATAATTCAAACAATCTCGGAGAGATTTTTTACACCGCGATGCAGTCAGTGCCTGCGTTCCTGCCGACCCAGAGGGAGGGGAAGGAGACCAAAGTCTTGATTCCGCACGCCATTGACCAGGACCCGCACTTTAGGGTTACGCGAGATGTTGCGCAGAAGCTAGGCTACCCAAAGCCGTGCGCTATACACACGAAGTTCCTGCCAGGATTGGGCAGGGGCGCGTCAAAGATGGGCTCCTCTGAGCAGGAAACGTGCATATACGCAACAGACACTCCTGAAGCTGTTAAGAAGAAGATTGGAGGCACATTTACAGGCGGTCGGGACACAGTTGAGGAGCAGAAGAAGAAAGGCGGAGAGCCTGACATCTGCACGGTTTTCAAGTATTTTTACTACATTTTTGAACAGGACGACAAGAAACTGGAGGAAAGGAAGCGAAAGTGCAAAAGCGGAGAGCTGCTCTGTGGAGAGTGCAAACAGGATTTAGTAAAATATATTAATGAATTCCTCAATAAGCACCAAGCAAATAGGGAAAAAGCAAAGGGAAAAATAGACCAATTTCTGGTTTGTGACTAAGAAATGACAACTGACATTGAAAAGCTAAGTGAAGAAAAAGAGCTCATCTACAAGAAACTTGAGCCGATTAGGGAACATAATATCAAAATAACCGAGCTGCGCAGGGAGCGGGATGCGAAGAACGAGAAGGTCAAAATCATAAATGAGCAGATAAAACGGCTCAAGAATGAACGAGACTCGCACAACGAGCGCGTCAAAAAGGAAAAGGCAGAGCGGGACAAGCTGAACAAGGAACTTACCGTGCTCAGGCAAAAGTCAGCAAAGAAGCAACCAGACGACCATCGCGGCGGCGGGCAGATATTTTCAAAAATAAAGAAGCAGGTTGAGGACCTTAGGTGGAATATTGAAACCTCTGGAGTTCCGTATGAAGAGGAGAAAAAGCTCAGGGGCAAGCTTGAGAAGCTTGAGGTTGAATACAAAAGCATAAAGGAAGTGGAGGACGCGAGAAGGCGCATAAGGGAGGTTGACAAGAGCGCGCGAGAGCATCACACGAATGTTATTGAGTTTTCAAAGAAATCCGAGGAAACACACAGCAAACTGGTTGAACTCTATGAGAAAGTGAAGGGCGCAAGAACTGAGGCGGACAAGAAGCACGAGGAAGTTATGAAGGAAACTGAGGCGCTTAAGGAACTGGAGAAGAAGCACGCGCCGGATATGGAGAGGGTAAAGAACCTGAGAGAGAAGATAGTTGAGACCAAGAAGAGCGAGGAGAAAAAGGTCAAGGATGAGGCAACCAAGACATTTAAGGATAGGGCAAAGGATGCGTTTGACAAGTTCACCGCTGGCAAGCGTGTTGACCTGAGAGACTTGCAGCTCAAATTCAGCTTTGATGATGGCGAGGAAGACCAGAGAGACGAGAAACCAACCCAGAAGAAGACTTTGGCAAAGAGGAAATTCCCTGCTAAGACAACTTTAGCCAAGAAGAACTAGTTATAAATTCTGCCTTCTGCTTTTTTCTGGTCAATTAAATCCCGCATTTTTGCCATTTGCCTTTCTTCTTTGGTTATCTGGGATTTGCTGAATTTTCGCGTCTGGATGTTTTTGATTTTTTCAGATTTCACTATTCGCCTGGCAAAGGTTTCGTTCACTTTTGCTGCTTTTAGGAATGCATCCTGCTGTGCCTTTGCCATTCGATTAGCATCTGTGATTCTGGTCTTTTCAGTTTGCGCCTGGGCTGCCTGCCCTAGTTTTATTTGTTTCTGCCGTGTTCTCACCTTGTCGCACTCAAATCGGGTCACTTCGCGGTTTTTCTTCCAGTCAACATAGCGGGTTTTTGTGTTCTTTGGAATTACCTTGAGTGATTTTGGCGGTGTGAACTTTATTGCACCTGATTTGAACCCATAGCCAACAAGCGCACCGAGCACAATTGCGCCGAGCAATGCTGCAATTGTAGGGTTCTGCACGTAATTGAATATTGAGAATCCAGTTGGACCTATTGCATCAGCGGACCAGAGCCGGGTGAACGTGAAGTCTGCCTCGCCGCTTGATATGGAGTTCAGTGTTATTTCAAGATCATCGGAGCCATCTGAGTTTATGTCAATTGACTCTGCGTCCTGAAGTCCAAGGGAAACTGTGATTGGATTTGAGCGTACAGTGAGTGTGGCTGAGTTTTCAGTAATTGAGTTGATTGAAATTGAATGTGACTCACCCAGGAAAGAGAAGTCAGCAGTGTCGCCTGATATCATTCTGCGATTTATTGACTCGCTGGCATCAAAATTGAAAGAAGATGCGCGGGGAGCTCTTAGCTGCCTCTCTTGTTCAGGCTCTTCAATGCACACGTCTTTTTCAGAACAGTCTGGGTCTTTGCAATCCACAAGGCCGTCTTCATCATTGTCCAGTCCGTCTGTGCAGATTTCAGAAGTTGACTTGAAGCCGCTGCCGGTTGGACCGCCTCCAGATGGACCTGTTGGACCTGGTGGCGGAGTGAGTGTGAACGTGGTTAACGTGGTATTGTTGTTGCCAGCGTTGTCTATGCAGTAGAAGTAGTATCTGTAGGAACCAAGCGATAGATTGAGCTCCTGCGTGAAGTACGTTCCGTTGCTGTAGGCGAAGTCAGTCATATTTGAATAGTTCTCGTTCTGCGTGTTGTTGTACCTGCAGGTTGTGTTCTCGTTCATCTCAAGCGTGAGATTTATAGTGGTTGCGGAGTGTGAATCAGTTGGAGCAACTGAATTGAATACTGGAGCTGTGTTGTCGATTGTGATGTTTAGGGTTGGGAAAGGGTAAATGACATTGTAATAGTCGTCCTCAACAATTAGCAACACTTCATAAGTGCCGTCTGAGAGGTTGAAGTAGTTGAATTCTGGCCCTCCCCCTGTGTCAGCCACAACTGGCGACAATGAGGTCGGCTCGCTTACGCCGCTTGTGCTACTGCCTCCACCTCCAGCCACTGGTCCGCTTTCCAGGTATAAAAGACTGAACACTACGCCATCCCACATGAAGTAATGCTCGGTGTTGTTGGGCACTATGCTGTAGTTTATGTAAAATATACCCCCCTCATCTTCTGTCCCATTTAGTACCAAAAGCAACATAGTGAGGTTCTCGCTCATGTTGTCCACACCAGTGAACGTGAAGTTGGTAGTGTCTTTTATCCCCTCACTGTTCAACGGAGAAATTGTTGACTCTGATGCCAGGAAGCTCCCCACGAGCTGGGGAGGTGTTTGATCAAGCGTGAAATTCACAGCAGCAGGGGTTGTTTCCAGATGCCCCACGCTGTCGTTTCCGCGCACGTAAACCGTGTAGATGCCGTCATTCCAGCCCTCGGTGTCTATTTCAGCATTAGCGCCCTCCACGGTGTGGTCAAAGATATCGTCTTCGGCATTCATCTCGGTCCAGTCAACTAAAAGTACACTGCCCTCAGACTCCACCTTGTACTGGGCGTTTGCAATTGGGCTGATTGCGTCTTCAACAAGTGCGTTGACCCTAACTAAAGTTACGTTGCAGGAGCTTTCTGAACAAACGCTTTCAACCGGATATACGTCTAGATAAGTTGTGTTTGGCTCTGTCGTGTCAACTGAAAAGGACCACACCATCGGGTAGTAGTTGCCTGCATTGTCAAACAGGTCAGCCAGAACATTGTATCTGCCGTCAGCCAGATTCTCTGTTGTGCAGTTCACTCTGGTCTGGTTTGCTGTGCAGTTCTCAGTTATGTTGGTGGTAATCATAGTGTCAAGATCAACCAGCTCCACGACTACTCTGTTTGCATCAATACCAGAGCTTGGCGAGGGGTCAGAGTAGTTCAGGGCAACAACAGGGTTAGTATGATTAATTATAGATTCATGTAGCGGTAAGTAATCATTCGCAGTTATGCCTGGCAATGGACTTACGGTGTCAACAAACACAGTTGTGTTCACGTATGGCTCTTCTTCCCAGTTGCCTGCGTAGTCCTGCGCGCGGCACTCAACCAGATGCAGACCATCAACAACCTGTGAGTAGGTATATGTGTACCACTCCTCAAAAGTCTCATTAAACCACCACGGGTCAATTGGGCTCGCACTATCCCATTCGCTCCCATTTATGCGGCACTCCACATTATTTATCGCAGTTTCAGCGTCAGTTGAATTGCCGGTGTAGTACAAGTAATTGTTCTGGTTTGTCGGGGTTGGGTGGGTTGAGTTGAAAACCGTAGTTGGAGGCGTTGAATCGTTGGTAACTGTGATTGACGTTGAGGGAGAACCTGCAGAGTAACCACCTCTGTTGTCCCAAGCCTCCACATTCCACCAAGTGAAAACAGTGTCAGCATCAACAAGAGGTGCAGTTGCTGTTATTGAAAAAATTCTGTATGAGCCATTTGTGATTCCATTTTCAGCTGTGGTGTAAAACTCAATCCAGGAGCCGAATGAGTTGTAGTTCCAGTTTGCCGGAATGGTTGCAGCGTCCACGATGTAAAATGCCTTGCTGTTTGAGTAGTCTATGCTTATTTGAATCTGCGTGATGTTCCCAATTGCATTTGCAGAAGAGGATATATTAAAACCAATAACTTCAGTTGTGGATTCAATAACTTGTAGATCACCCCCACTCGTGGTCACATTTACTAATTGTGCATGTGCCGCTGGCAGATTATCAAGCGCAAACGCGCCGTTGAAAGCGAGCAAAATACACAGAAGTGTCGCTGTGAATAATACTTTATTTAGGGCCATCTCCAGTTAGATTAGTCGATACCATACTATTTATATTTAATTAAAAGAGGTTTCTGACCCCTCACGCTCACCTCTAAGGAACCACTCGCTGAGCCCGAGTTTGTTTATTTTCCCAACACCTTCAACTGTTAGTATTCCCTTTGATTGGAGAGCCGACACGGTTTTTGAAAGCGTGCTCCTTGGGATGTGAGTGCTGTGATGAACCTTTGCCTGGGTGGTCTTACCATTGACCTCTATTAGGAAGTCAATAACCTCGCGCTCTTTTTGATCAAGAGTCTGCAGCATGTCTTTCATTCTCTTTGTAACCTTGACGCGGTCAGGCTTCGGCGCTGAAGATAGTGCAAACGCTCTCGGCCTAAGTGAAGTTGTGGAAGAGAGAAGATTTGGGTTATAATAGGCAAAAGCCAAGAGCGCTGCGGCAAACATTGTAAAGAGCACTGACCTGAAGCCCATATTCCCGAGCAAGGCAAATCCAGTTGGACCTCCAACATCGCTTGAAATCGCCCATAGCCCAGTGAAAGCAAGCTCTGCTTTATCCCCTTGGACAGAGTTCAGGGTTATGCTGAGGTCATCAGTTCCATCAGAATTTATGTCAACTGTAGTTGACTCAGAGGGCGCAAGGAACACCGCGATTGGGCTGGAGCGCACTGTCAGGGCTGCGCCGCCACGCGTTACCTGGTCAACTGTTATCATGTGCTGTTCGTCTATGAACTCAAAACTTGCCTCGTCGCCTGCACTCATCGTTCTTGTAAAGGTCTGGCTTGCCGCAAAGTTGAATGAAAAAGTCTGCGGAACTCTGGACACGGACGGAGCCTCCGTGGCTTCGCATGACTCTGCGCCTTCGCAGTCAGGGTCGTTGCAGTCAACCAGTCCGTCCTTGTCATTGTCCTTGCCATCATCGCATATCTCCTTTGGAGTGGTCATTACACTGCCGCCTGGTCCACCTCCGCTGGGAGATGGCGGTGGTGGAGCTGGATTAACAGTGTTGTCAACGGACAGGTCTAAGAGCGCTGTTTCTTGATTGCTGGACATGCCCCCAATCAGGGAAACGCCTTGGTAGATTCCATCTGGAGAGTTTTTCCAACCGAGCTGCGGGAATCCCGTTGTAGTGTTGACTATGAACTCTGTAGTGTCATAAACGGATTCAGGTAAACCATCCTTGTAGTTTACCACACCGGCTCGTATCTTAGTTTCGCCATCAACTACCTGGATTGCTGAATAACCGCCCCCTCCACCTGAAGGAGAACCTGAATCGCTCGCCAATAAGAAAGCCCCGTCTAGTGAAGCAGGAACTGCCTCATATGGGGTTGTCAGAAGTTCGTTATTGGTTGCGTTAAAAAACAAGGTGGTTAGCACCCAAGAAGTTCCAGAATCCCTCTTGTACTCAGCAGGCACTGCATAATACCCATCAAAAGCTGGGCTTGTTATTGTCGTGACAAGTTTTTCTGTATTACCATCTGTCAAAACAGCATAGGTCGTATCCCAAGTTAAACCAGTGAAGTTCCCGGCTGAAACAGGAGAATATATATGGTAGCAGAGCATTGCGTTATCCCCCCCAATAAGAGTGTTATTATCTATTACACCGAGCATTGCTCCGTAGAGAGTATCGCCCTTGATTTCAGACTTGAGTGCTGAAGGATTAGAAGTGCTTATCCCGCTCGTAACGCTCGGCGTGAAGGATTTTATGAAGAGCGGTGTGTAAGCCTTGACGCCCTGCTGGCCGACCACGTACTCGGCGAATATTTGGGTGCTGGGGATGCTCAGCTGGACATACATCTTAGTAGCTCCGATTGCGTATGTCCCGTAGTGCGTGTAGTAATCCCGGTTCAGCGGCTCCCCCTCGCTCCGCACTATGAAGTTGTTTGACTCTTCGTTATTATAATATACATAAGGAGAGTTCGCATTGATGTTGCCGAACGCACCTGTGCCTGAGAAAAGCGATGCGTTGTATTCCATGTAGATTGAGTTCCTGCTGCCGGAATGAAGCTCTGGCTCGGTCACATTGAGTATGCCGGTATCAGTTCCTGTTTTTGTGAAGTTAAGCAGGACCGTGTTGCCTGATGGCAGGCGCACATATGGCTCTGCGTCGATTTTCCAATATGCGGTTACTGCTGAACTGGTGTTGTTAGCATACCAAACATTGCCCTCGGTTGCATTCAGCCAGACCTCCTTGGCAAGGTGGGTGGTGCCGTCAACTTGATACTCTACATAATCGCCTGTAAGAGCTGTTCTTACCCATATTACTGGATCTTTAGTGCCATTCGCATCAAGGTCCATTGCAGTTGAGTAAATGTCCACATAAAGCAGGGCGGGTTCATCCCCATAGAGGTCTGTCAAGCCATTGTAAGTTAGGCTGAACACGCCATTCGGAGAAGTGATTCCATCACCTGGGTACAGGACTGGGTCAGATGTTCCTGTGGTCAAGTGCGACTGGATGTCCTTCACCGTTATGTTTGTGTTGGTTGTGGTGTTGGCCAAGTCGACCTGCCAGGATGTCTCAGTTCCGTCGCCGAGTGTCAGGTATCCG
>JBDRKL010000005.1:0-19601 GCA_043814055.1 archaeon | reverse complement strand
AGATAATATATAATATATAACAAAAAACCATCACACACATGATAATTTTTTCCAAAAGAACCCAAGGGGTCTGGGTTCTTATTTCTCAAATATTGCCGACGGCTCGCGATAACTCAAACCAAGTGTTTTGATTATTATGTGTAAATCATCATTCACTTTCTTTGTGGCAGCCAACCCCAATTTATAATACTTTCGTGTGCTTGCCGGTCCCCAGGTAAACGCACCCCGCTCTTCCTTTGTTGCGACCTCTTCAAACTCTCCTAACAAAGTACCTCTATTTAAATGATAGTAAATAGAACGGATATCGATTGGCGCGTACGCGTCGCGGTACACTTTGTAGATTTCATAGCCATAGGCGACACCAAGCCCGTCTAAAATTGATTGCATACGCTCTCGTATAGCGCTTTTGAACGGTCTGCCGCGTTTTTTCTTCTCCTCACTCATATTATTTACAATATGGAAAACAATTATTTAAATCTTCCCCTTCTCACACGAAAATATAAGTAATCGCACAACCACTCTAAGGTATGGTTGAAGCAGTAAGGCGGCTTGAGAATGAGTTGCGAAATATAAGATATGCATGCAGGGATGCAATCAACGATGACACCGGCGCGGTTGAAGTGACCGTCATCGCCGCCAACGCCAACAAACTCCGGGTCTGGATAAACGATTTTGAGAAGAGCTACATAAGCGACGCGAAGCGCAGACCAACCCGCGGCAATGAGATTCTCCGAGAAGGCAAGAAGCTTGCAGAGGCGGCGTGGTTCTGCTGTGAGCTCCTCTGGAACGCAGAGCTAGAGGCAGGCGGGGCGCCTCCTGCACTAACCCGTTGGGAGAACCTGCCCTCTGGGGTGGTAGTTGGCGACATAAAAGCAGAGATTCTAATCGAGTTGCTGAACCTTCTTAATGATTACAGAAACTTCCGCCGCGATATAGTCAAGACCTAATACTCCTGCTCCAAAACCTTTCTAATCCCTTTTGCTTTTTTCTCCCCCAACTTGTCAATTTTCTGAAGCTCGCCTTCTTTTGCAGTCATAACCTTTTCAACCGTGCCAAACCTCTCAAGCATTCTCTTTGCGAGCGACGGGCCAACACTGGGCAGGGACTCAACAACGTATTGTTGCAGCTCCTTAGTGCCAAGCGGTTTTCTCTCTCCTCTCAGTACAATTTCCTTTTTTAAATCCAACTGCTCCCTCTTCGCTATCACGACAAGGAACGCCGCAGTGTCATCCACATTTTCTGAATAAAGAATGGGCACACCAAAATCAATAGCAAGCGACGCCAAACTACCCCGTATCGCATTCGGATGAATGTTCCTTATGTTATATAATGAGCCCCCCTCCACAATTAGTAATGGTTTTTCAAACTGTTCGCTCAGCGATTTCGCCTGTTTCATCAGCCGCCCATCCACAAGAGACTGCACGAAATCCGATGCGCTCTTCCTCTCAACCCCCACACGCGTTGACAATTGAAAGTCCGCAACATCAAGATTTTTCATCCGCACCTCTGCACCAAGCGCAGATATTTTTTTTATGATGCCGGACCCTGCTTCCCGCGAGTCTGCAAAAATAATAATCCCTTCCTGCTCTGCGTACTTGTCTAAAGTTCCCTGTGCTTTCCCCATCTCAACGCCTCGCAGCGAGTCTTTCATTTTCTCCTCCTTCCTATATGCACTCCAATAATATGCCTGGTCTCTAGTGCCTTTCGCCACCAATATACTAACCTTCCCTGGGCGGTGCCTCGCGGTTCTCCCGCTCCTCTGTATGCTTCTTATCGCGCTAGGCACAGGCTCATAAAACACAACCCTATCCACCGCCGGGATGTCAAGCCCTTCTTCCCCAACGGACGTGCACACAAGAACTCTAAATTTGCCCTCTTTAAACTCTTCTATCCTCACAACCTGTTCCTTCTGTGTTATTCCATCCTTTGCTTGCCCGATAAGTTTCTTCGCAGAAATTCCGTGCTCCTTGAGCACTTTCATTATCGTATTCACCGACGAGCGATAGTTTGCGAATACAATCACCTTACCTTCTCCTGCCAAAAGCTCAAGGAGTTTGTCCAATTTCGGGTGGTCTTCCCCTGCATTCCTCATAAACCCTGCGAGTTCAGCCGCGCTCTTAAACCTATAATCCACCACCAAACCCGCCGCAGCCTTGCTCTTATCTACCTCTAATTTTTCAAAATATTCACACAATGGCGCAACCCCTTGGGTCTCAATCAGCTCTAAACTATGGTACAACTTCATCACCGCCGCAAGCGTTGACAGGTGCATGTAATAATCAGGGTTCTCCGGCGCCTTGGCTGCCAACTGCCCCTGGAGTATCAGGATTTGCTTCTTTCTGAGCGATGACACCGACGAACTATTTAATATTCCGGCTTTTTTTAGACCCTCCAACCTCTCCTTAAGCATGCTCTCCAGGTGCGCTTTTATTCTCCTAAAATCAGTAGGCAGTTCTACTTCTATCCACTCAAAGGCTCTCTGCTTGACATATTCCTTTACGTCCTCATCCGCTCTCCCCCGCGACTCAATGGCCTCTATGAAAAGTTCTTTGCACACATTCTCAACAGCTTCCTTATTCCCCCCTGGTGATGCGGTGAGGGCCAGAATTCGCGGGTTCTTCGCAGCTTCAACATATTTCTTCGCTATGAACCCATAGGGGTACTCTCCGCTCGCCCGATGCGCCTCATCAACAACTAGCAGAGACACATTTTCAAGCGACAGGGTTTTTGAAATAATGTCATTCTGAATCACCTGGGGAGTTGCAAAGAGAACCCGCGCACCATTATAAATATCCTCGCGCTTTTCTGGGGCGACCGCTCCTGTAAACACTTTAAACTCATCAGAACCAACAGCAAGAGCCTCTCTTAGCGTCGCGCTATGCTGCTCCACAAGCGGCTTGGTCGGAGCAAGAAACAGTACTTTTGAATCTGGGTAGTCTCCCAGCCTCTTCGCCGCGAGCAAGGCGGCTATGTGTGTCTTACCTAAACCCGTGGGCAGAACTACAAGCGTGTTTTTCTTGATCGCGGTTCCTAGTATGATTTCCTGATATAACCGCGGTTTCATCACCCCGGTTTTCAGGTATTTGTGTTCAACCATCCTGCACTGAATAAGTATGTGCGAGCATATATCCTTAGCGATAATGGGCAATAACAAAGTATATATACACGACAAACCCCCTTAAACTGAGTCAGTCTTTTTTCTTGATACGCTACAAAAATGAAAAAATCGTATGCAAAACCTGGGAAGAACTCCTTAAATAAGGGGGTTCCACAGTGGCTAGCGACATTCTCAAACAAGGTTCTCCCGCCACTCTTCTTCTTGATTTTGGCAGTTGTTGCCGTGCAGTTTATGCCTAGTGCATTCAAGGGGTCACTTCGTGCGCTGCTTGGTGTGGTCGCGGTTGTTGCATCCTCCCTATCGCTGTACCTCGCAACTGTACTGCTATAATCTTTTGACAAAACATTTATACTCAAGGACTTTATTCTGAGCCATGGGCATACGCGACATAGCCAAGAAAATGACTGGGCGCATCCACGACGGGGTTGAAGGTCTTGGCGACGAGGATTTGGACGAAGAACTTGATGATCTTGAAGACTCCCCGGGGGAGGGCGGCGCGGACAAGGGTGAGTTTGATTTGGACAAGGAGTTCGGCGATTTTGAAAAGTCAGAACCTGAGCCTGAATTAGCTGAGCCAGAACCCCGCACCGCACCAATTACGCCCCGAATAGACAACAGCCAAGTTGTACAGGCCACGCTTGATTTTATCCGCAGCAAGCTTGAAGTTCTTGAATCAAAAATAGAAATGATAAACTCAAACCTTGAATACCAGAAGAACGAGGGCAATAGGCAAGTGCAGTACATGACTGCCATTGACGAAAAGCTAAACCACCTCCAAGAAGAGCACTCAGAACTTGACCGCCTCATACGCAGGAAATAATTCAACCTAGTTTTTTCAAAACCGTATTAATATGCTCTTTCGTTGCCCCGAGGTAATTCTCCGGCTTTAGCGCGTGTTCAACTCCTTTCTCCCCGAGGAGCTCTTTAATTTTCGCGTTCTTGAGCAGCGCCTCTTTCATTTTTATATTATTCTCAAAACTCTCCATCGCCGCGGCTCTCACGAGCTCGTGCGCTTCTTGTCTACCAATTCCTTTCTCAGTCAGCGCCATCATCACAGCTTCGCCCATATTCCTGCCTCTGCTCATCTTGAGGTTCTCTTTCATCCGCTCAGGATAAACAACCAGACCACTCACAATAGCAATCATCTCCTTAAGCATAAAATCACACAGCACAAAGCTCTCTGGTAGAATTACTCTCTCACAGCTGGAGTCTGTCAAATCCCTCTCGTGCTCAAGCGGAATGTTCTCTAAGGCAGGCATAACATTTGAGCGCAAAACTCGTGCCAAACCACAAACCCGCTCTGACTTCCACGGATTGCGCTTCTGCGGCATTGTTGAACTGCCGACCTGCTTTTTTCCAAAAGGCTCTTCAACCTCTCCAATCTCAGTCCTCTGCAAATTCCTAATCTCTTTGCCAATCTTCTCCAGGGACTGTCCAATCATCGCGAGCGTGAGTATAGCCTGAGCGTGCCGATCCCGCTGAACAACCTGCGTTGTGGCAAGCGGTTCTTTCAGTCCGAGCCCTTTCATTACGTGCTCCTGAATCTTCGCCGCGTTCTTGCCGAACGACGCGCTTGTTCCAACTGCTCCTGTCATCTTTCCGACTGCAACAACCTCTTTCGCCTGCTGAACTCTCTCAAGGTTTCTCTGCGCTTCAGCAGCCCAGACCGCGAACTTGAGCCCCAATGTAATAGGAAGCCCGTGCTGACCGTGCGATCTTCCAACCATAATAGTGTCCTGGTATTTCTTCGCGGAATCAAGCAGAACCTTCTTGAATTCACTTAACCTTTTCTCAACAACCTCGAGCGCCTCAACAAGCAGAAGCGCCCAGCTCGTGTCAACAATATCATAGGACGTCGCACCCAGATGCACATACTTACCAGCCTCGCCGCACTGCTCGCCCAGCGCTTTGACAATCGCCATCACGTCGTGCTGGGTCTCCTCTTCAATCTCCTTTGCCCTGCTGAGTGTTACTTTTGGTATGGCTTTTTCAATCTCTGCCGCAGCCCCGTTCGGGATGTTTCCTACTGCAGCGTGCGCCTTTGCAAGCGCGGCCTCAACCAATAGTTTCTTCTCAAATATATTCTGCTCTTCAAAAATAGCTCGCATCTCCTCAGTGGAGTACCTGAATTCAATCGGATGTATTGCCATACATAATTCTTGTTGTGCTAAGTATAAATAATTTCAGAAGTTCGTTTATTCAAGGACAAAGTTGCGGGGGAGAAGAAGCTTGGGGCTTTTGGGTCTGAGCTGAGTTAATAGTTTTTTGATGCAAGTGCTTGCTTTTTATTGAAGCTGCTCGCAAACCTTAGCTTGAGGGTTGCTAAGTTAATTACATCCGCGACGAAGCATCCTCTGTTCTTAACCCACTTTAGTCGGTTGGTGTTTTTTAGACCGTAGATGTGTACTGTTCTGTTAAATTCCTTGGCTAGGTTTGGTGCTACGTTTTTTAGAACTGCCTTGAACCCATCAAATGGGTTCTCTTCTATCTTGGTATGCCAAACTGCACACTGTTCTTTGGTGCCGACAAAAGAAATTTGAACTAGCGTGGGTCTTTCATCTCCTAGTTGATTAGCAGACATGTAGCTAAAAGATAGATGATGCGCTTTTTCGTCACCCCCTTTTTTAAGCAAATCTCCTAAAGTTAATCGCTTATCACCGGGCTTGAATTTTCGCCCGGTTTCTGCATTCCGGTACATCTGCATATTTGCAATGTACAGTGGGCCCCATGAAATAGTTCGGTCTCCTCCTTCCCCCGTTATCTCAAAATGCTGGAAGCTTCTGTCAGACTTTCCAAAGTTATCTTTAAACCCCTTGCAAATAAAATGCTGATCTACATCTGTAAGCGTATAAAAGAAAAAGCCACTTGGCTTCTTTACTACTTTCTCATCCTTCTCTATGAGTTTGTCAAACACCCCGTCTTTGTACAATCTAAAGAAAGAGCCTTTTTTCCACCTATCTGGGTACATCTTATAATCGTCTTCCTCTCTCCACAAACCCTGTTCATTGGCATCCCAATCGTAATCATCATCACTCATAAAATCTAACTGTTCACAATCCTATTTATTTCCTTCTCTAACCCGAACTCATAACAAACAGCACAATCCCTAAACCAAGCGCCATAGCCCAATAAAGCTTATTCCACGCCATTATCTTCTGCCCGTCAAACGGCGGGAACGGAATCAAGTTGAAAAGTGCAATGAATGAATTTATGTAAGCCCCGAGCATCAGCAAGCCATTTCCGGTCAGCACACCAGCCATCCCAAATCCTGCGGCAAGAATCAAATTAACCAACGGTCCCGCGAACCCAATCTTTCCAACCTGTGCGTCCGAGCCTTGCCGACCTCCAAAGTAAACCGCGCCTGGTGCGATGAATGTAAAATTTCCGTTTGAAATCAAGGCAAGCGCAGCCGCAAAAAACAACCCCTGCCTCCACATCCTATACTCTGCGTGGAAACCGTACTTCTGCGCCGCAAACTTGTGACCCAGTTCATGAAACGCAAAAGCAGGAGCTATGAGTACAAGGTATAGCGGGAACCAGGAAAGTGTTCCTACAACCGAACCATCCCAGGCCAGAATAATAGACATCGCCAAAATTGAAACAACAAGGTGCTTAATTTCTAAAGAACTAAATCTCTTTCTCAAATTCCCCGAACCTCAATGGCTGTCCCAAGTATCAGCTCGGCGCTCCTCACAACCGAACCGCTTGGCCCGATGGCTCTGCCAACAAGTTCCTTGTTAACATAGACTATTAACTTCTCTTCCTCTTCTTCAATTTTCTCAACAAGAACGTCAAGCATTTTTTCAAGCGCTTCTTTGATATCAGGCATTCAGGGTCACCAGCACCTTCGTAAGCCGCACCAGTTTAAAAACATTGTGGCACCCCCAAAGCCAAGCGCAAAGCTGCCACACAAAAATATATAAACCCAGAAACAAAGACACAAGTAAGATGACAGTCCTAAACCTGACCAGCCTGGCTGGAAGAAACGTATACACGCGGAACGCGAAATACGTCGGCAAGATAGAGGATACTATTGTTGATACTGAGAAGGGGGGCATCAACGGCTTCGCCGTGACAATGGCCCGCGAGAGTTTCCTCTACAAGACGCTGTCCCCGTCGGAGCAGGGAGTCAAGAAAAACATAATGATACCCTACCGCGAGGTTATTGCGTGCGACGACGTTGTGCTCGTGACCGTGCCTAAGCAGTATGAGAAAGCAGCAGCAATGACTGAGGAAGACGACGAAGTAATACTGCCTGGCGTTGATGAAGAGTAAATAACTCTAAAAAACCGCGTCTCACGCATCTAATTATTCTGGAATAAAAATAAAAGACGAAGCCCTCTGCGTTGAGGGCTCATCTTGATAAATCTACAGATTATTCAGCAGGCTGTTCTTCTTCTGCCTCTTCAACAGCCGGCGCTTCCTCTGCTGCAGGTGCTGGCTTTGCTGGCGCTGTGTTGGTTACGCCTGCTGCCATTGCCTTTATGTTGCTGCAGATGAAGTCAACGACCTCTGGCGCGTCCGGAATCGTGAAGCTCTTCTTGAACCTCTTGGTTCCGTCCGGTGCGAAGAATCCGCGCGAAACCGCGACGAACTCGTTCTCGCCTTCACCAGTAATCGCCTTCTTGCGGGCTACCTCGATGAAGTTGTTGTTGCCAAACTTTATCTCCTCTGCTTGTATGGTTTCAAACTGTACATCCATTTTATCCTCCTTTGCAACAATCCATAACTAGAGTTCCTGTCCCTAGGTTCGAATTGTTTCTCATTTTAGGACTTTTATACTATGCGCAGAGCTTTTTAAGGTTTGCGCTTTTCTAGTGTGGGGTCCAAGCACACGAGGGAGCAACCCCTGCCTAACCACCTACAAACCGCGTTGTTAAAAATCATGCTCCTCAAAACCCCTATGCTTCGCACAAGTTAAAAGGGGATCCAACCCCCTCAAGCACCTTTTCTATACAAGTGTATAGACAGGATATTATGCATATTGACGGCGTCTTGTGAGCCTCAAACTTTCGGTCCGCAAACCCTCACAAAATGCAAAATCCACACACTCCACACAACAACCCCCTCACAAACTCTCTCAGAATTCAACACTTCTGCGTACACAGAGCACAACCCTCACAAACGGAGCCAAAAATAGAAGGAACTGGTGCACCGGCCGGGAATTTCAGCGTTAAAACACGCATTTGAACCCGGGTGGCAAGCTTTTTCCGCCATTTGTGGGCCTGGGAAGCTTGAATCTTACCAGACTGGATCACCGGTGCGTTTTCTCTATGTTTAATTCTCTCATACGCGTTTAAATCCTTTTCTCTTCGCCTGCGCACAGGGAGCTGTTGGGACTATCACTCATACGCAGCGAAGCCACTATTCCATACCTATCTCTCCCATCCTGCGTGAACTCTTTTTTCGGTCTCACTCACAATGCTGTTCTCACCCCAACTCTCACAATTGGTGCTCCAATATGCTCAAAATACTCTATAACCTATATAGCAAAACATATATATTAAAAAGCATTAAACCAAACTTGTAGATGATAGCGCAACACTCTGCTTTAAAACAAAAATGTGCCTGTCATACAACCCCTAACACACTTTCGGAGAAACTAAAAAATGAAAAATCAAAACAGATACCCTGAATCTATATTTATACGAGAAAAGCCTGTCAACCTTTTGTTGTCAATCAAGCGTGGGAAAAAGCCGTTTGTGGCGCAATTAGCTAAAAAAACAAACTGCACTTACGCGCACGCAACCAACCTTCTGACCCAAATGTGTGAACTGGGTTTAGTTGAATTCAGGAAGGAAGGCCGCACAAAATACATTGAGCTCACTGAGCAGGGCAAAAAACTCGCTGAGCATTTTGAAAAAATAACCGAAAAACCAGCTCTCACACGACAGCCAGCCCCATACTATAGTGGTGTTATTTAGATATTGTTTAAATTCTGCTGAAGCGCCAATTCTGTCACCCATTTGCACCCTCTAAAACCCCTAAATCCTGCGTTTTCGCGCTTTTGCCCCAAACAGGCATACCTGGGGCACCCAAAAAGCTCATAACACACCACTACAATAGACCCGCCCCGCGATTTTTTTGTCACTACTACTCTCTTTTTCGGCAACTTTTATATACCACAAAGACTTAACTTAAACTTATGACAGAAAAACACCAGGACAATGTTAAAAAGCAGCCACCCAGCCGGGGCATTCCGAGCAAGGAATCCCTCTGCCTAGCTGATATACGCAAGCTCAGAGACTCCTGGAAATACCACCAAAACGTTAGGCTGGAGCTGGACCAAATCCTCCAAATTGTATTCCCCCCTCAGTACCAGGCTAAGTACTATGACATCTCACTCAAATTCATGAATGCCCTTTTGACTAAAACCGAGATGCGTGGCGACGATTTGGGCGAATTCATAAAGAAAAACAACTATTCCAAGGCCACATTCTACAATATAGTCCTTCCCCGGCTGCGGCGCATAGGCATGGTTTCCCTTGAGCGGGAGGCATTCCACCACGAAAAAGCCAGGCAGAAGTACTACAAGAAAATCGTAAAGCCGAGCACCCAGTTCTCAATTTTCTTCTCGCACGTTGCAAAGGAGTACGAGAGCATAGTCCAGACGGCAAAAGCAAGAGCAAGCACCCTTCTAAAGAATTCCAACAAGGCTCAAGACAACCCATAAAATCAGCACGATTATCAATATCTTCGTTATGAGCATGATAAATCTGAGCAGCCCAAGCAGTGAAAACAGGGCCAGTATCCCGATTATGGCATAGGCTTGCATTGAGGTGAGGCCCAAATTGGCAAGCCAGGCCAACAACCAGTTCACAGTGATGCTTAGCCCGCTAAAGAAATCAGCAGCCTGTGCCAGAAAACCAAGGGACTTCTCTGCGTTTTGTATCATTTCGCTCATTTGAAGTGCCACCTCACGATTTCATCAACAGGCGTCACTTTTGACAGCCATTCCCATGCGAAAAGCGGCAGCATAAGGGCTATTAAGCCCGGCAGTCCCTCAAGCACAAATTGCAACCCGCCTGGTAAAATCGCCAGATACAAGGCGCGATCCACAACTTTGAGGTAAAGACTCCAAACCAGTATGCTTCCAAGCAACATTGGTAAATAATTCCTGCTTTTGTCAGCTAAAATTGTCCACTCTTTCCGCTTTCCCCACTTGTAATACAGGTAGTGCACAACCAGAACTGTGGAGTATGCATAGAACCCAAGCACAGCGATTTGAGCTGACCGTACAAGTTCTAATTGTGTGAAAATAGCAGCGCCAAACAGTGAAATAAGGACCCCAAAAGTGCTGACAACAAGCCCTTCAATAAGTGAATCAATACGCATAATCGGCTGCAGTGTATTGATTACTAACAACCGGTGCACCCAGTTAAGCGCCTTGTTGTTCATGCCTTTCCTTTACCCAACCGGTTTAAATACTTTACTCTGGGAAAGACATATAAACCAGCGCGTAGATACACAATGATCAATGAAACGAAGCAGCAGGGCATTCAAGAAAAAAGGCCAGCAGCGATGGAAGTGGCGTAAAAAGAAGATGCGCAGGCGCAAGCGCGAGGCAAGAAAACAGAAAGCATAGTGCTAGTTTTTAGTTTACCCGTTCAACTTATAATAAACCTTTCTCCCGCTTTTGACTTTCTTCAAATACCCATTTCTGTCAAGTTCATTTAATCGTGTTGCTGCGTACTGTCTAGTTACCCCAAGTCGCTCTGAAATCGCAACGCTTTGCATTTTTTCAATCTTTAGGAGGTTCAAAATCTTGCTGTCAACCTCAAGCATCTCTATCTCGTTTTCTATGTTCTGTTTGGCTTGTTCCAGGCGACCCTTCTTGATTTCCATGGCTTTCTCCTGCTCTTCAAGTATCCTATGGTGATCCTCCCGAAGGCCTGTAAACCCGCTCTGCATAATGGTTTCTATGTTCTGCATCTCTCCCTGTATCATTGTGAGCTGCCTTGAGAATGAAATCATTGGGTCTTCTACCTGGCTCTGCGTAACGGTTTTCGGCTTTTTGGATGGTTTCTTCTGTACAGTTGACACTTTGTTGACACTTTTCTTCTCTTTTTTCTTTTCCAGACCAAGAATAGTTCTCCAACCCATATTGCATACTATCGTTTTTTAGTATATATAATTTGTCACTTGACAAATAGTTTACATAACAATCTGTCACATTACACATTCTTTCTATACCGCAAAGCATATTGATTATTATGTCAACTCGTCAGTTGACATATTGATGTTTTCAAAAACTTTAAAAACTCAAATGATTTTTAAAAAATTCTGGCCTGGCGTTTGCCAAAACCTGGTGAGAAATAGCTAAAAATGTGTCGGACGCAGCATACTGGTTTTGAATTCCTGTCTACGCCGTTTGTGAGAGTTGGTCTTTCGGTGCCCTTATGCGCGAGTATATCTGTGTGTGAGTTTCGCCCTATTGTGAGAGTTAACCGAAAATTTTAGTCTCACATACTCCGCTTGCTTCTGATTTTATATTTAAATCACTAGCCTGCATCCGATTTAACGCATTTTAATATGTCAACTTGTCAACTTACCCTCTTGCTACTGGTTTATTTAGGCAAAATTTTCCGAATTTTCCGCCCCTGGCCGCTCTACAAATATTATGACATTTTAGCCTTTCTGGGTGGGCGGAACAAAGATGGCTCAAAAACCATTTTTTCCCCCCAGGCCCCCCAAAAATCGCAACCTTGCGCCAAACAAGCAAAAGTATTAGGGCAGTTTCTATACAGGTGTATAGACAGAGCCAAATAATCAAATACAATAACTTTAAAAACCCACCCCCCCAAATAAGTCCAGGGGGTATACAATGGAACTATTAAAAACGCTATGTGATTCACCAAGTGTCTCAGGCAACGAGGCGAATATTTCAAAGATTGTGCAGAGGGAGCTGCGCGGCAAGGTTGACGAAATGCGCACTGACGCGTTCGGAAACGTGTTCACACGCAAGGGCAAGGGAAAGCCGCGGGTTATGCTCGCTGCGCACATGGACGAGACTGGTCTTATGGTCAAGTATATTGACGACAACGGTTTCATCAAGTTTGCCCCTGTTGGTGGCTGGAACGACCAAATCCTGCTCGGCCAGCGGGTAACAATCCACGGGGATAAAGGCGACCTAATCGCTGTGGCTGGCTCAAAACCAATACACATGATGAGTGAGGATGAGCGCAAGACCCCTGTAAAGATGGACAAGATGTTTCTGGATGCTGGATTCAGCTCGCGAAAAGAAGTGGAAAAAGCAGGAATCTCAGTTGGAAACTGGGCCTCAGTTCGTTTCCCTGCAACCAAAATGGGCAAGCTGTTCACTGGAAAAGCGCTTGACAACCGCGCAGGAGTCGTAGCATTGATTGAATTCATGAAAAAAGTCAAGCCAAAGTGCGAGGTATACGGCGTGTTCACTGTGCAGGAAGAGGTCGGCTTGAAAGGCGCGCGCATCACTGCATTTGATGTTACCCCTGATATTGGTATTTCTGTTGACACAACCCTTCCTGGTGACATACCTGGGGTTGAAAAGCACGAGAGCGCGGTTGAGCTTGGCAAGGGGCCGGTAATCACGCTCGCGGACGGAAGCAAGGACTGCGTTGGCAGCGGTCTTATGGCCAATCGCGTCATCGTTGACTGGCTCACCTCTACGGCAAAGAAAGGCAAAATACCCTACCAGAAAGAAGTCATAGGCGGCGGAACAACGGATGCCACTGCAATTTCCCTTTCAAAATCCGGCGTTCCCTCTGTAGGCATCGGCATTCCTGTGCGCTACCTGCATACACCGGTTGAGGTGGTTGACCTGCGGGACATAGCAAACACAGTTGAGCTGCTGCTCCAGAGCATGGCAACTGTGCCAAAACTATAGGTGAATCAATGATAGACATCAAGCTTTTGCGTGAAAATCCGCAGATAGTGAAGGACTCCCAGACGAAGCGGGGCGAGAATCCAACAGCAATAGACCAAATTCTTGAGCACGATAAGAAGTGGCGTGAGCTCTTGCAGGAGGCCGACAAGCTCAGGCAGAAGCGCAATGTTGCAAACGAGGAAATAGCCAAGCTCAAGAAGGTAAAAAAAGACGCTACAGTGAAAATAAAGGAAATGCAGGAACTCGCAAAGAAGCTACAAAAAACCGAGGGTGAAACTGACAGCGCAAAAGCCTCGCGTGACATGGCGCTGAGCAAGATTCCAAACCTGGTCCACGATTCAGTTCCCCCTGGCAAGGATGACTCTGATACTCAAGAGCTAAAAAAGTGGGGTGCTATACCAAAATTTGATTTCAAGCCCCGCGACCACATTGAAATCTGCGAATCTCTGGACTTGTACGACATTGAGCGGGCTGCGAAAACTTCCGGCGCCCGCTTTTTCTTCCTGAAAAACGAGGCAGCGCTTCTTGAAACCGCGCTCGCGAACTACGCGTTCAACGCCCTAGTCAAAAAAGGATTTACTGCAATAATCCCCCCTGCGCTCGTGAACGACCGCGTGATGTACGGCGTCGGAATGCTCCCGCGCTCCCAAAAGGAAATCTACCGCATAGAAAAAGAAGGGCTCAACCTAATATTGACAGCAGAACACGCCATCTGCGGAATGCACATGGACGAAGTTTTTGACATCAAGGATCTCCCTCTCCACTACGTGGCATTTTCTCCCTGCTACCGCACAGAAGCGGGCTCACACGGCAGAGACACAAAAGGCATATTCAGGGTTCATCAGTTCAACAAGCTTGAAATGTTCTCATTTTCCCCTCCAAACAAGAGTTGGGAAGAGCACGAGTTGCTCCTAAAGTGCGCTGAAAACCTGATGCAGGAGCTCAAGCTCCCCTACAGAATCGTGAACATCTGCACCGGCGAACTCGGAATCACCGCATCTAAAAAATATGATATTGAAGCCTGGCTCCCGGGGCAGGGTGCCTACCGCGAAGTAATATCGTGCAGCAATTGTACTGACTACCAGGCGCGCCGCCTGAACATACGCTACAGAACTGACTCTGGCGAGAAGCCGCAGCCCATCCACACGCTGAACTCAACAGCTCTCGCGCTCAGCAGGACGATAATCGCAATTCTTGAAAACAACCAGCAGAAAGATGGCTCTATAAAAATACCAAAAATTCTGCAGCCATATATGGCAGGACTCAAAAAAATAGAGCCAACGGGGCCAAAGAAATGAGCGCCCCTCGCGCCACATACACAAAAAACGAAGTTCTCAAATACCACTCGCAAAGCTGCGGCAAGATAGAATCAAAAAGCAAAGTTCCTCTCAAAAACTTCAAAGACCTCACGCTTGCGTATACCCCCGGGGTCGCAGAGGTGTGCAACGAAATAAAAGACCACCCTGAAAAAATCAGCGAGTTCACAAACCGGGGCAACACAGTTGCGGTAATAACAGATGGAACCGCAGTCCTCGGGCTCGGTGACATCGGCCCGGAGGCAGGCCTGCCAGTAATGGAGGGCAAGTGCGTGCTCTTCAAGGAGCTCGCCGGAGTTGACGCAGTTCCAATACTCTTAAACACAAAAGACCCAAACGAAATTATCCAAACAATCAAGGTAATCGCCCCCAGCTTCGGCGGAATAAACCTTGAGGACATCTCAGCCCCGCGTTGCTTTGAAATTGAAACCGTGCTCAAGCAAGACCTTAATATCCCTGTTTTCCACGATGACCAGTGGGGCACTGCAATAGTAACCCTCGCCGGTCTGCTTAATGCACTGAAATTAACAGGCAAGAAAATCTCAGAAATAAAAGTCGCGGTCTCCGGCGCAGGAGCTGGCGGAATCGCGTGCTCAAAATTCTACAAGGACGCTGGAGTAAAAGAGATAATCCTGTGCGACAGCAAGGGAATCGTGAGTACAGCCCGCGCAGACCTGAACGATTACAAGAAATCCCTCGCAGTGGAACAGGAAGGAACTCTCGCTGACGCGATGAAAGGTGCTGATGTGTTCCTCGGACTGTCGCGCGGCAACATAGTTTCCGGTGAAATGGTAAAAGCAATGGCAGCAGACCCGATAATTTTCGCCTGCGCAAATCCTACTCCTGAAATTGCACCTGAGCTTGCAAAATCTGCAGGTGCAAAAATAATCGCAACCGGCCGCTCAGACTATCCGAACCAAATCAACAACGTGCTAGGTTTCCCAGCAATTTTCCGCGGAGCATTTGATGCAAAAGCAACTGAAATAACCCAGGAAATGATGCGCGCTGCAGCAAAGGCAATCGCGTTCTGCACCCCGGATTCCGAGCTCGCTGAGGACAACATAATCACAAATCCTTTAGATAAAAACGTGATGAAGGCAGAAGCGGAAGCAGTCGCCGATGCTTACCGAAAATATAAAAACTAGAACGAAAATAGTGGTAGCTTTATGCCAGAAGAAAAATACGAGCTAATAATAACAGAGAAGCCAAAGGTCAGCCAGAGAGTCGCAGAGGCGCTTGCCACTGGCAAAGTCACCCAGGTGCGCAAGGGCAAGGTCTCCTACTACGTCATAGAGCGCAAATCCAAGAAAATAGTAATAGCTCCTGCAGTCGGTCACGTTTTCACTCTCACGCAGGAATCAGGTGCTGCGGATTATCCAATTTTTAACATTAAATGGGTCCCTTCTTACGAGGTCGGCACTGGCGCGAAGTTCACAAAGCCCTATGTTGACGTGATAAAACAGCTTGCGAAGAAAGCAGACTCCTTCACAGCAGCGTGCGACTACGACATAGAGGGTGAATTGATAGGCTATAATGTCATTAAATACCTCTGCGGCGAGGAAGCTCTCAAAAACGCGAAGCGAATGAAGTTCTCAGCGCTCACAAAGGACGAGCTCGTGCGGTCATACGAAAACAAAAATGAGCACCTTGACTTCCCGCTCGCTGACGCTGGGGTAACTCGGCATATGCTTGACTGGTTCTGGGGCATAAACACCTCCCGCGCGCTTTCCTACGCATACAAGTCGCAAACCGGCGGCTACGCAACCCTTTCAGCCGGCCGTGTGCAGACTCCGACGCTCAAAATCCTTGATGAAAAAGAGAAAGAAATCCGGAAATTCGTTCCAAAGCCCTACTGGGTCCTCACAGCCCACCTTGGCGCGCCAGAAAAAGAGCTCCCTGCAATCCACGAGACAGACAAGTTCTTTGATAAGGCAGCTGCAGAAACCGCATACAACAACGCCAAAGGTCAGGACGCAGTAGTGAGCGAAATCAAGAAGCAGAAGTCCAAGCAAAACCCTCCAAACCCATTCAATCTCGGCGATCTCCAGAGCGAAGCATACGCGCAGTTCAAGTACGCGCCAAAAAGAACACAGTCAATCGCCCAGAACCTCTACGAGCAAGGGCTGATTTCCTACCCTCGAACAAGCTCACAGAAACTTCCGCAGGGCGTGAACCCAAAAGAGCTCCTCAAGCCGCTTGAAAAACAGCCGGCTTACAAAAAATTAATCAGCGAACTACTTGACAGCGGCGAGCCAATCAAGCCGAACGAGGGCTCAAAAACAGACCCAGCGCACCCGTGCATACACCCAACCGGAGAGGTTCCTGCTAAAATCGCAGACTCGGATGCAAAACTATACGACCTAATTGTGAAGCGCTTCCTTGCCTGCTTCGGCAAGCCCGCAGTTCGCGAGAATCAGGAAATCCGATTCCAAATTGACGGCGAAACATTCCTCTCAAAAGGCGCGGTAACACTTGAGGAGAATTGGTTCATGTTCTACCGGCCCTACGTCAAGCTCAAGGAGGAAGAACTCCCTGACCTCAAGGAAAATGACACTCTAAAAGTCAAGAAACTGGACAAGGAAGAAAAGGAAACCAAGCCGCCGAACCGCTACTCGCAGGCGTCAATCATAAAAAAGATGGAGCAGCTCGGAATCGGGACAAAAGCCACCCGCGCCACAATCCTTCAAACCTTATACGACCGCAACTATGTTGAAGGCGACCAGATGAAAGTGACAGACTTCGGCAGCAAAATAGTTGAAACAATCGTGAAGTTTGCACCTGAACTTGCCTCTGAAGAGCTGACGCGCAAGTTTGAAAGCGAAGTTGAGCAGATACAGGACGGTTCCCTCAAGTCCGAGGCTGTAATTTCAGAAGCGAAAGAAGCGCTCACAAAAATAATGAACACTTTCAAAAAGCACAACGCGGAAATCGGCGCCCAGCTCGGTGAGAGCTACCGCGAGGCAGCGCGCAAGCAGAGCACGCTTGGGAAATGCCCAAAATGCAACGAGGATTTGATAGTTCGCCGCGCAAAAGCAAGCGGAAAACAATTCGTCGGCTGTTCAGGCTACCCAAAGTGCGACTGTTCCTACCCACTGCCGCAAATGGCAAAAATCGTCCCGGTCAAAAACCCGTGCCCGCACGATGGCCTGCCGGTTGTTGAAGTAATCCGCAAGGGCAAGCGAAAATTCGCAATGTGCATAGACCCTGCGTGCCCGTCAAAAGCGGACTGGGGTAAGAAGAAAGAAGCAAAACCTACTTCGGCAAAACCGCAATCCCTTTATCACTCCCAACCCAAACCTGTGTAACTTTTTCAGCTCTAAAAATTCCATTCTCCAGAACCCCTGGTAAATTATTAATTATTTGCTCCAACCTCTCGGGTTTAAGCACGTGCGAGAACTTCGCGTCCAGAATGTAATTATTATTATCCGTAACAAACGGCTGATTAGTGCTCAGAACCCTCAGCGATACTGATGAGCCGAGATTCTCAAGGTGCTTCTTTGCCTGAAACCACGAGAATGGAAGAACCTCCACGGGTATCGGAAAGTCCCCAAGTACCTGCTTCATTTTCTTCCCATCCACAATAACAATGAATTTCTCTGCCATATAATCAATTATCTTCTCCCGCGTAAGTGCCCCGCCGCCGCCTTTTATTAGATTAAGCTCCTGGTCAACCTCGTCAGCGCCGTCAATCGCGATGTCTATCTTCTCAACCTCGTTGATATTTAAAATGTCAATACCGGCCTTCTTCGCCTTGTTCTCTGTGTCAACCGAGGTGCAAACTCCTTGTATTCCTTCCAGCTCTCCTTCTTTCAACCGCTTCCCAATTTCCTGAATCGTGTAAAAAACCGTGCTGCCTGTGCCAAGACCAATAGTGGTGCTGCTCTCAATAACATCAACAACCTTTGTTCCTACGAGTTGCTTGTGCGCTTCCTGTGTCATAGTACTTTAGCTATCTCCTCTGCCAAACTCACAAACGACGTCGGATTCGGTATTGAATCAGTTGTAACAAGATAATCTGCGGTTTGGTTCAGTTTGTCCAGCGCGTCCCAGCCGAATATCCCGTGCGTTGCAGCTGCGAAAACTTTCTTTGCCCCGGCCTTCCGTGACTTATCAATTGCCAACAGCATTGTGCCACCTGTGCTGATGATGTCGTCCAGCACAAGAACATTCTTGCCCTTAACGTCCATCTCCCCGAACATTTCAACATCAAAATCGCCCTTGCGTACCTTCTTCAATTCGCTGTATTCAACGCCCTCGGCGCTCGCTGCGTTCTTAACCATTCCGCTCGCGCCTAAATCCGGGGAAATCACATGCATTCCCTCAACCCCGAACTTTTTCTTCAGGTGCTCGACAAGCAATTTTCCAGCGCTTATGTTAACATTCTTCAACCCAAACAAGTCCTTCTCCCCGTAATCATCCCTGTAATGTGCGTCCGCTGTAATCAACTTTGAAACGCCGAGGCTCTTGAGTATTTTCGCAACAGTCTTCAAGCTGTGCGCCTCCCCGTCCTTGAACCTCTTGTCCTGCCTTGCGTATGGTAGGTACGGTGCAACAACAATAATCTCCTTCGCGCTCATATCCCTGCAGGCGTCGCAGGCAAAAAGGAGTTCCATCAGAGCGTGATTCGGCCCTGGGTAGCCGCTTTGCACTAGCACAACTTCCTTGCCCTTTACGTTTCCATCAATTCTGAAATAAATCTCCTTGTCCGGAAACTTTCGCGTCTCGTGCTTGATAACCTCTGCCTTAAGCTCTTTCGCGACTTTTTCTCCAAGATTCTGCGCATTAAAAAGTGGTATTACAACTTTTGACATATTTCCTCACCATTCCCCTGTTTTCCAGTAAACTCTTCTCCATTCACTATTAGTTCCCCCCTTAAAAATACTTTATGTACAGCCCCTTTTACCTTCTGCCCTTCATACGGCGTCCACCCGCACTTTGAATGCAAATTATCTGCTTTAATTGTCTGCTCTTTCTTGCGATCCAAAACAACAAGGTTGGCAGGATTTCCAACTTCAATCCCCTGCGGCAACCCAAACAATTCACTTGCTCCGCCCGAAGTCAACCTAACCAACTCGCTCCAACTTAATTGCTCAGCATTTGCCGCGTTCAAAAGCAGCGGCAGCGTGGTTTCAACCCCTGGAAACCCAGCTGCAGTATCTTTCACGTTCCTGTGCTTCTCCTTAATTGTGTGTGGCGCGTGGTCTGATGCAATAAAATTAACATTCCCAAGATTCTTCCACAGAATTTCAACATCCACCTCGCTCCTAAGCGGCGGGTTAACTTTCCCAGCGGTTCCCAATTT
>JBDRKL010000004.1:0-150245 GCA_043814055.1 archaeon | reverse complement strand
TTGTAGTAGTACTTGATAGTGCTGCCTGAAACCTTCAGGAACACTTCGTCGTACTGATCCGCTGTCTGCGTGTCCAGCATATCTCTGGATGCGTTCAGACCGGAAAGGGTTATCTCAACCTCTTCGTGCCAGGTCTTCTCCGTACCATTTATGTACGTGTAGCCCTTTTCCTTGTGGCTGTAGAGAAAGTTAACTACCCCGTCGCCGGATGTGTACCCAGCTGGGGCGAGTATGTCTGTTGAGACTGAACCGCTGCCGAACTCGAACGCCTTGTCTGCGGTTTGGTCCAACTCAACATGCCGGGTTATGCCTTCTCTGTAGGAAGCTATTAATGTCAGAGCAATTCGCCCGTTGTATTGCTCCACAAGTATTTCCTTCCCGCCTATGACAACTGTTTCGCCGCTTTTTACAGTAACTGGAGTTCCGAATTCAGGAGTCAATTTTATATCGCCATTGGGTTCCAAAACCACAGTAACGTAGGATCCGCCAATGTAAAGTGATTCTCCGCTGCTTATTGTTATTGGCGGGCTGTTGCCGTGGATAGATATGTCAACTGCTTTCTCTGCAAGTGCGTTGCTCGCTGAGTCCTGGGCGCGCCAGATGCAGGTGTAGTTTTGAGATGTCGCAGTGTCAGGAGTTTTAATGGTCACTATAAACTCTGCAGTTTCGCCACTTTTCAGGTCAACTATAGAAGGCTTTATATTATACCACTCGGGTGGGATGCAGTAGATTGGATTGTACATTAGGTAAACATTGACTTCGGACAAGTCTTTAGTGCCGCTGTTCTTGACCTTCACAACACTTACCTTTCTTTCAGAGCGGCCCATTTGTATAAACTTGTCATATTGTGTAAAGCTAAGTCCGTAGTCAGAGCTACCCCCATCGCCGCAGCCGTAACTCTGGCAACTCATACCCCAGCCCAAGCAGTGGGGTATCATTGAAGGCAGATAGTCCTTGCTGTCAGAGTCAATTGAATAGGGGGTATCGCCAATTGCGTCGCATATCTCATCTACCCCATCATAGTCATTCCAATAATTGCCGTGTGTGCTGTTGTTCCAGTTGTTTGAACCGCTGAAATCCAGAGCGTTTGTGCCGGTGTTTTCAAAATTGTTATTATAGATATCGTTTCTGTCTGAGTCAGATGGGAAGTGCATGCCAAGGCCGTTGCTTGATAGTATGTTGCTGACGAATAAATTGTCAAAGCTATCCTCGTAGACATACACACCGTAGGGATTTCCGTAGATGTAATTAAATGCTATTAAGGTCTTGTTGGAGGCGGAAATTGATACTCCGTCCTCAAGGTTATCGTGCACCTCGTTGTTTGTGATTAATGTGTCGTTGGCGTTGATTACAAAAATTCCGGTAAAATTGGTTTGAGATAAATTGTTTCCTGCTATGAAAGTATTGTTGGTGTTGCTTGAGTAAATCCCAATAAAACAGTTTTGTATCGTGTTCTCTGAAAATATGTTGAATTCTGAGTGCACTTCGTAGATGCCGGTCATATAGTTCAGAGAATTTCCCTCAGCTGTGTTGTTGAACACCACATTATGGCTTGAATTGTAAAGTAGGACACCAAAATCTGAGATGTTCAAGAACTTGTTGTTTTCAATAATATTGACCTCACTGCCCTGTCGCAAATTTATGCCTGACTGACCGCCTATGAAAGTGTTGTTGTTGAGGTCGCTAAGAGTCAGATTATGTGCGTATATGCTGGCCAGACCGTAGTTTTCAAAGATGCAGTTCTTTATAGTTATTCCATAATGGGAGACGATGTCTATTCCACTAGCCCAGAAAGAGCCATTGCCCTTGAGCGTTGCTCCGTTGCAGTCAAAGGTAATGCCATCAGTGTTTATCTGGATTGCCTCAGAGATATAGTAAGTGCCCGGGCACAATTGAACATCTGTATTTATTACAGAGCCATTGGTAATCGGTGGGCAGGAGATTGCTTCAAGATTTTCTAGAGATTCTGCTGCGAGAAGCTCGGAGGCAGGTGCAGATACGAATGATGCCTCAATCAACGCAGCTTCAGAGTAAAAATTCTTAAGAGCTGTTTTTGAAGATAGATTTTCTATTGGAGCGAGTTGTGCTTCTTCAACAACTTCAACCTCTGGTTCAACCTGAACCTGCACAGGAGGTATTGTGTGCTCAGGAGTTATTTGCCCTTGGCTTACCAAAATAAGTTCTTCGCCGGTTTCTGGGTCGTATACTATATTGCCGGACGCCGCTGCTGGTGCAATAAAGACCAGTAGGGATATTACAAGTACGCTTATTAATGTAAGGTACAGGGCCGTTACAAAGCCAGACTTAATTTTTCTTGCCATTTTTAAATTTAACCACTCCCCAATTACAAATTTCTATGAGCACGCGCATTTATATAGGTTATTATATGCCCATACGAGTTCCATGCTTGAGAGCAGGTTTTCTTTAACCTCCAATGTTATTTTATTTTCTCCATCCATTTTTCAACCGAGAGCAAGGAACAATCTTTCCCCTTGCTCACCAGTTTGCTGGCGTGAACAATATATAAAGGCTTCTGGGAACAATCGTATTTTTAAGGGCTTATTATTGTCCCTCAGGATGTATAAAGCTCAAAATGAGCTATTTTAAAGGAAATGAGCACACATAGAACTTATTTTGTTTTCAGTGGTTTTTAAAACTGCAAAAAAACGCGATGAAAAATTGTTCACAATCCAAAAGAAAAATTCAGAAAAATTAAATGCGCGAAGAAAAGATACAAAACATTGTTCCAGCCTAACGGTTCTTGAAAAAAGAAATTTAAAAAATCAATTTAAATTTTAAAAAATCAATTTTCCCGACGGTAAAATGCCTTTCTGAAAAGTTAATAAGGGGCTTTGACTTAGAGTTGAGTATGGAATCTCAGCAGGATAAAATCATTTCGCTCGCGAAACGCCGCGGCCTCATCTACCCCAGCTCGGAGATTTACTCAGGGCTCGGCGGGCTCTACGACTATGGGAGCAACGGGGCGAAGATAAAGAGGAATCTTGAGCAGTTCTGGTTGGAGTATTTTCTGAATTTGCATCACAATTTTCACGAGGTCAGCCCGGCGCTCATTATGCCAGAGGGAGTTTTCAAAGGCAGCGGGCACCTTGAGCATTTTGAAGACCCTGTGGCTGAGTGCGGGAAGTGCGGCACAAGCGTGAGGGCAGACCATATTCTTGAGGAGTTCCTGGGTGAGAAATTTGAAGGCCTGAGCCCGGAGGAATTGAACAAGCTGATAAAAAAGCACAAGGTAGTTTGCCCGAAGTGCAAGAGCGCATTCAAAGAGATAGAAGGCTTACAGTTGATGTTCCCGATGAGTGTCGGAGCTGGGAAAGGAAAGCAGACTGCGTATTTGCGGCCTGAGACTGCGCAGGGAGCGTTCGTCGCGTTCAAGCAGGAGTTTGATGTTAACAGGAAGAAACTGCCGCTTGGTTTGGCTGTAGTTGGGAAAGCGTTCAGGAACGAGATAAGCCCAAGACAGTTCGTGCTGAGGATGAGGGAGTTCTCGCAGGCTGAACTGCAGATATTCTTTGACCCAGCGAACCAGCCGGAGGTTCCGTTCAAGGATGTTCAGGACTACAAGCTGAGAGTTGCGTTTGCAAAGGACAAGGAAGCCAAATTCATGAGCGCGAAGGAGTTCGCGAAGAAAGCAGGAATGGACGAGTTCTTTGTTTATTTCATGGCGAAGTGCCAGCACTTTATGGAGCGGTTGGGCTTTGGAGAGAATTTCAGGTTTAAGGAGCTCAGCGAAGAAGAGCGGGCATTCTACAACAAATACCACTGGGACATGGAGATAATGCTGCCAAGTTTTGACAAGTGGACAGAGATTGCAGGGTTCCACTACAGGACTGACCACGACCTCGCAGGTCACGCAAAAGTTTCAAAGGAGAAGCTTGAGGTAATGACTGAGAAGGGCAAGGTTTTGCCGCATGTACTTGAGCTCAGCTTTGGAGTGGATAGATTGATGTTCGCGCTGATTGACTGCAATTACACTGAAGATGGTGACAGAGTTTTCCTAAAACTACCGCGAGAGATTGCACCTTATGATTTTGGAATATTTCCGCTCGTGAACAAGGACGGGATTGACAAGAAAGCGCAGGAGATTTACACAACCACGAAGAGCAGGGCTAGGGCTTTCTATGACGAGTCAGGATCAATTGGAAAAAGGTACGCGCGAGCGGACGAGATAGGAGTTCCGTTCTGCGTTACAATTGACTACGACACGCTGAACGATGACACTGTAACGCTCAGGGAGCGGGACAACAAGGGACAGAAGCGCGTAAAGATTGAGGACATCCTCAAGGAGATTTGATGACTGATATTCTTGCCTCATTCAGGAAGCGCATAGAGGACGTCCAGAAATCACTTGGCAACCTGAACGAGAAAACGCCGAGCGTTGCCACCCGAGCTGATTATGCTTTTGACTACAAAGAGGGAAGGCAGAAGTACTTGTCTGAGTCGCTGAAGCGCAGCATGTCCGCGCTGAAGATGAGCGCCTGGGATCTTGTGGATTTGAGGACACTGGACAAGGAGAACGAGATTGCGGTTTTGAATTTGCTGAACCTGTGCACCAAGCTGAACGAGAAAAACCCGCCTGCAGAAGTTGTTAAGAAGATTGCAGAGATTGAGAAAGTTTCAGGCGCGCTCAAGGGACGGCAGGTTCCTGTGGGAGTTTTGGACATTTCAATGCCGCAGATGCCGGACGAGATTAAGGCAGAGGTGGACGCGGACATTGACGAAATCAAGAGGTGCTTTGACGCAGCGTGCTACAGGAGCTGTGTTGTTTTGTGTGGAAGAGTTTTAGAAACTGCTCTGCACAGGAAATACTTTGAAGCCACAGGCACAGACCTGCTTGAGACCAGCCCTGGAATCGGGCTCGGCAAGCTGATTGCAAAACTCATAGAGCAGAAAGTTCCTTTTGACCCTGGCTTGACACAGCAGATACACTTAATTAATAATGTCAGGATACACTCAGTTCATCAAAAGCAGGACGCGTTCTACCCAAGCAAAGGGCAAAGCCAGGCAATGATATTGTATACGATAGATGTTCTTAAAAAGTTGTTTTGAAAACTTATTTAATGACTGCTTACTACTTACACTCTAATGGATCTCCACCCGCTTGAGAAAAAAGTGCTTGAAGGCCTGCAGAAGCTCAATGGGAGCGGCAGCGCAAGCGAGGTAGCAAAGGCAGGCGGGATTGAGAAAATTCAGGCGGAGCGATTCGGTTATTCACTCTCACAGAAGAAGCTTGTTGAGCTTGAAAAAGTTGAGCACGAGGAGACCAAGCTCACTGAGCTCGGGAAGCAATATGCAGAGGCAGGCTTGCCTGAGAAGCACGTTCTTGAACTGCTCCACAAAGGCGCACAGCCGCTTGTTGAGATTGCGAAAGCCCTGAACCTGACGCAGAATGAGATTTCCGCTGTGCTTGGCATTTTGAAAAAGAGCGCGCTGGTCAGCGCGATGCCGAGCGACAAGGGCTTGATGCTTGAGATTACCTCAATTGGGAATGAAGCGCTTAAGAAAGGAATACCGAGCGAAGTCGCGCTAAAGAAAGCCACGGCAGGCGCTGAGCTTGGAAAAGATGAGCTCGCTGATTTAAGAAAGCGCGGGTTTGTTGAGGTTGAGAAAGGCGCGAGTTATAATTTAAAAATTATCGGAGAGGTTGGTGACCTCACGGCAGAGGATACTGTCCAGCAGTTGACGCACGAAATGCTCAAGAGCGGCTCGTGGAAAGGCAAAAAATTCAGGAAATACGACTTGAACGCGGAAGTGCCCAAGGTTTTTGGCGGCAAGCTGCATCCGCTCACGATTGCGACAAACAAAATACGGAAGATTTATTTGCAAATGGGATTTGAAGAGGCAGACGGGCCGGTTGTTGAATCAAGCTTCTGGAACTTTGACGCGCTGTTTCAGCCCCAGGACCACCCGTGCCGCGACCTGGCAGACACTTTTTACCTAGAGAATCCAAAAGAGTCCAAGCTGCCGGACGCGAAGATAGTTGAGAATGTCAAAAACGCGCATGAAAAAGGCGTGAAAAACTCAAGCGGCTGGGGGTATAAGTGGACCCCAGATATTGCAAAGAACCCTGTTTTGAGGACTCACTGCACTGCGGTTTCCGCAAGGTGGCTTTCAAAGGTCAAGCCGCCCGCGAAGGTCTTTTCCATTGGAAGGACTTTCAGGAACGAGACAGTTGATTACAAGCACTTGCCAGAGTTCACCCAGATTGACGGAATTGTTGTGGATGAGAACGCAACTTTCAAGGACCATCTTGGTTACTTGAAAGAGTTCTTCTGGAGGCTGGGCTTTGAAAAAATCAGGTTCAGGCCTTCGTATTTCCCGTACACAGAGATGAGCGTTGAACCCGAGGTTTGGATGGAATCAATTGGGGAATGGATTGAGTTAGGAGGTTCTGGAATATTCCGGCCAGAGGTTACGGAACCCTTGGGAATTAACGTGCCTGTGCTTGCATGGGGCTTGAGCCTGGAGAGGCCGATAATGCTTGCCTTGGGATTGAAAGACATCAGATACTTTTATTACAAGAATGATTTGAAATGGCTGAGGGAGACAGCGTACATATGATATCACAAAATAACATAACTAAAGAGTGCTGCTTCGCGAACGAAGTGAGCGAACGTAGCACAAAGCGCCAGCCGATTTTGCGGCTGTGGCTGAGGGAGACAGCGTACATCTAAAATGGCAGTATTAAATTTCAACCGCGTAGATTTGGAAGGGCTTATAGGAAAGACGCTCACTAAGCGTGAGTACTCTGACGTTCTGCCGATGATGGGCTTTACACTTGAAGGGCTTGACGAGGAAACTGTATCGTTTGACATTACGCCTGACAGGCCGGACATGTACTCAATTGAAGGGTTCGCGCGGGGCGTGCAGGGCTTTTTGGGCGTTAAGAAAGGTCTGCCAGAGTATGAAGTAAAGAAGTCAAAATATGACGTTCACGTTGACAAGAGCGTGCTGGGAACAAGAGGCTGCGCCGCATTTGCAGTTGTTAAGGGCTACAAGTTCACTGAGGAAACTGTTGCAGGGTTCATGCAACTCCAGGATAAATTGACTTTCACAATTGGAAGAAACCGAAAGAAAGCCGCTATGGGAACATATCACCTAGGGGATATTAATTTCCCTGTGAAATACACAACTGTGAAGCCGGATTACAAGTTCACTCCGCTTTTGTTTAATGATGAAATGACTGTGAAAGAGGTTGAGGAGCAACATCCGAAGGGGCAGGAATACAAGCACCTCGCAGAGAACTGGAAGGAATACCCTGCTTACATTGACGCGAAAGGAAACACAATGGCTGTTCTTCCTTACACGAACGCGCAGTTCGGCAGGATACGAGAAGACACTGAGAACATGTTCATAGAGGTTACCGGAACCGCGTGGAAACCAGTTATGGAAATGATGAACGTGGTTACAACTGCGCTTGCAGACAGGGGCGCTGAGATTTATGAAGTGAAGGCGATTTATCCTGATAAGAAAGTTGTTACAACCCCTGACTTGACCCCGCAGAGGATGAAACTGGATTTGAATTATGTTAACAAATTGCTTGACCTGAACATGAAGCCGGGCGAAGTAAAGGCAGCACTTGAGAAGATGCGCGTTGGGTTTGACGGCAAGGATGCGATTGTGCCAGCGTACAGGATGGACGTGATGCATCCGATTGATATTGTTGAGGACATTGCAGTTGGGCACGGGTATGACAAGTTTGAGCCGCGGCTTCCTGAGATTGGGACTATTGGAAAGCCGAACGCGAGGAACGAGTTAGCGAACACGCTGAGAACTTTGATGGTTGGGCTTGGGTTCCAGGAGGGAGTGAATTTCGTGCTTTCAAACAAGGAGAAAGAATTCACAAAAGCGCATTTGCCAGAAACCCCTGTCGCGGAGATTAAGAATCCAAGAACTGTTGAGTACACGATATGCAGGTCTTCACTGCTCCCTGGGCTCTTGCAGAACTTCTCGGAGAACGCGAGCTCGGAAATGCCGCAGAAGCTCTTTGAAATTGGAATCACGGTTCAGCTGGACAGCAAGTTTGAGACCGGCGCAAAGAACGTGTGGAGAATTGGAGGAGGAATTTTGCATTCGGAAGCGAACTACTCAGAGGCAAAGGCGAATGTTGAGGCGTTCCTGAACAATATTGGGAAGAAGTACTCAATCAGGGAGTGCGAGTATGGAACTTTCATCCCAGGCAGGGTAGTGGAAGTTCTCGTTGGGAACAAGGTGATTGGAGTTTTTGGAGAAGTTAGCCCTGATGTTTTGTCGCACTTTGGTATAGAATATCCTGTTACGTTGTTTGAGTTTGATGTTGAAGGGTTGAGATAATTAAAATCCCATCCTTTTTATCGCTTCAGAAACAGTTTTCTCGTCCCAGCCAGCCTCAATTAAGCTCGCCTCAATGTCCTCGGGGGAGTACCCCTGCTTTAGGTGCCCATCTATGTAGGTTGCAAGCGAGTTGTCCGGCGCTGATGACTCTACACTAGAATAGTCCGGCACTCCGGAAATCCACTTTATCTGGCTGAAGGACTGGTCTATGACTATGTAGTTGTGAGCGCGGTTGCGGAACAATCTTAGGTGCGCCAGGTCAGCTGCGTATGTAGTGCCCGGCTTGATGCGCGGCTTCACGTTCACTGAGGTGTGGAGCTCCTTGAGCGGGACTATCACTATTCCAATGCGCTTGCCGAGCTCATTGTCAAGCAGGTAGTCATACACAACCCCGGAGAGCTTCTTCCGCGCATCGTAGACGCGCGTGCCTTCGTGGATGCCCATCAACTCCAGCGGAGCAGGAGGAACAAAAGTCAGGTGATCGTAGAGCGACGCTGCAGGAGGATTATGATTAAGTTTTTCAGCAGAGGCGCTGAACTTGAGCGTTTTGTCGCTGTGATTTATGGATCCAAGTTTATTGATTGAGGCGAAGTAGTTCTTTTTCGCAAGCCCGCTGAGCGGCATTGTGCCCGCCCTGCTGCTCAGGTAGAAATAAGCGTCCTCGGATTCCGCGTCCACTATCACGTTGAAAAGCTTCCCAAGCTTCTTCCCATTTGAATCCATGGCTGTGAAGCCGTAGATTTCCTTGAAGCCGAGTATCATCTTAGTTTACTCCAAAGAGTTTTTTGAGGAAGTGCACCGCGCCCCAGCCTTCTGCTTTTATCTCGTGCTCAATGCCCACCAGGTCTGCGGAGAGCTTTGTGTACGCCTTGGCCGCAGGGCTCGTTGGATAGCGGAGAACTATGGGGCTCTTCATTTTTATTGAGCGGGTAATTTCCTTGTCAAAAGGGATTTGCGCAATTACAGGAAGGTCTAGCATTGCCTCAACCTCTTCCTTGCTCATCTCACCGTGGTCGTTGGTTACTTTGTTGATTACAACCCCGATTGGCTGGGCGCCGGAGTGCTTCGCGACTCTGATTGTTTTTAACGCGTCCGTGACTGCAGGCACTTCAGGGTTTGTTATGATTAGGACTTCCTCTGCCGCGTCCAGCACTGCTTTTGCTCCTGATTCTAATCCAGCGGGAGTGTCTAAAAGCACTACTTCTGCAGAGCCGAAGAGGTCCAGCATAATGTCCCAGAGGCGCGCAGGATCAGCGGATTTCAAATGCCTCAGGCTGATGCCGGCAGGGATAACGCGGAGGCCGCTGTGGTGCAGGTAGATTGCGTCCGTGATTGTTGCCTTGCCTTCAATTACATCGTTCAGGGTTGTGAGAGGACCGTGCATTCCAAGGTGCAGGCCAACGTTAGGAGTGGTGAGGTTCGCGTCAAGAACTATCACATTTCTGCCAAATTTGGCCAGGGCTGCTCCGATGTTTACAGTAGAAGTTGTCTTCCCAACGCCGCCTTTCCCAGAGGCGACAGCTATGAGCCGGGTCATAGAGGGGGGTAAGCTGATTGGATATAAAAAGGTAGTGGTGCAGCCGCAAAATCGGCTGGCGCGCACACACAAAGTGTGTGGCGCAACACGCTTTGCGTGTTTGCACTTTGCGGTGCATAAAATCAATGATGCTGCAGCGCTACTGAGCTATTTGAATGCCTTTGGTCCAGAAAGGGTTTGAGTGGGACAGGGGTGATTTGAACACCCGACACCCAGATCTTCAGTCTGGTGCTCTCCCGGGCTGAGCTACAGTCCCAATGTTGTGCGGATTAAATCGCGAGCTGCATATAAATAATTTGCTTTAAACAAACACCGTGCCAATCCAGTCGCCGACGAAGTGCGCGATGATTATGACCACAACTGCGATGAGCAGGTGCTCTGCAACAACGTGCCAGGTTTTTGTTGTCTCAGCCCGACCTATCGCGTAGCTCGCGAGCGCAAGAACTAATAGACCCCAGGCAATGCTCACCCATATCGCTGTTGACAAATCAAGGAGTAGCACGGGTATTAGAAAAGTTAGGGCGAAGCAAAGCTTTGAGAAGAAAGTTGAGAGAGTTGCCTCCCAGATTTCGCGGGGGGTGTGCTTGTTCTCGGACTCCTCTGAGATGTGGATGCCGAGCGCGTCTGAGAATGCGTCCGCGATTGCGATTGTGAGAATGCCACCTATCACGACGAGTGTTGAGTGCGTGCCAGCGTGCAAGCCGACCATTAAACCCAAAGTTGTTATTATGCCGGACGTGAGTCCGAAGCAGAATCCAATTTTCAGGGAGTGTTTCATTGATTCAGATACAACACAATAGAGTATAAATAATTTGCTTCCTTACCATTGAACATGAATGTTGACTACAAGAAACTTGTCTTATCACTCGCTGTGTGCCAGCTCGCTGGAATAATCGGCTCTTTCTTCACAACTCCAAACATTGGAACTTGGTACGCAGCGCTCGCAAAGCCGAGCTTTAACCCGCCGAACTGGATTTTCGCGCCGGTATGGACAACGCTGTTCGTGCTGATGGGGGTTTCGCTTTATTTGATTTGGGTGAAAGGGTTTGAAAAGCACGAGGTTAAGCAGGGCGTTTCAATATTCGCAGCTCAGCTTGTGCTAAACGTGCTCTGGTCAATATTCTTCTTCGGACTCCAGAATCCGTTGCTTGCCTTGGCTGAAATATTCCTGCTCTGGATTGCGATATTCGCAACGATTTGGATTTTCTACAAGGTGGACAAAAGGGTAGCATATCTTTTAATCCCATATATCGCCTGGGTGAGTTTTGCCGCGTTACTAAATTATAGTATTTGGGCGCTGAATTAGGACAAATTTTTATAGTCCGCTGGCATATGAAATTTCATGCAAAAGACCTGGATACTGCTATTAATCCCACTACTCCTATTTCTGAGCCCCGCGTTTGCATTCACAGAGGAAAACGTTATAATAACCCCGCCTGAATTTTATGACTACGCGCAGGACCTCGCGGATTTTCACACCTCAGACGGTATTAACACGACAGTTGTGAACACCACGTGGGTATATGAAAATTACGCGAACGCATCAGACCCGCCTTTCACTGGCTACAGCAACTCATCGCTTGGCGGGATAGGCAACATAACCAATTATAATTACACGCTCGCCCTCCGCATTGTATCTTTCCTGAACAACACCACTGCGCACCCCAACCTTGAGTACGTGACGCTCTTCGGGAACGGGCTTCAGGTGCCGCCGAGCTATTACGCGTACTCGTCCGCCTCTGCGACTTATGACAAGTGGGTTCCTACTGACTTTTTTTACTCCTCGCCTGACTACAACTTTGACACGTCCTACATGGTCGGCAGATTGCCGGTCAATAATACCACGCAGGCCAACCACACTGTGCAGAAGATAATTGCGTGGAACTCCACGGTTTCCTGGGACTGGTTCAAGAATGTGGGCCTTGCCG
The DNA here is from genome assembly GCA_043814055.1 of archaeon. GTDB lineage: Archaea > Undinarchaeota > Undinarchaeia > Undinarchaeales > JBDRKL01 > JBDRKL01. The sequence continues at coordinate 138,449 of JBDRKL010000004.1, read as the reverse complement.
CTGGCACGCCTAACTACAGGACATATCACGAGGGCGAGATGATAGTCCAGGAGGTGGTGAACAGGAATGCGCTCAGCGGAATGAACATAACCCGCTTCTTCAAGACTGACGGCAATTTCACAGGCACACACATAGGCAACGCGCTGGTGAACGAAAGCTATGGAATGTTCTACCTGTTCAGCCACAGCAACGGCCAGTACTTCCAGACCTCTTCACCATACCTGACACTGGCTGATGTTATGGCGTTTTCCAACAATTCACGAGTGCCAGTTATAGTCTCGCTGTCCTGCGACGCAGGCGCTTTTGACACGAACCTCTATGTCCCGTCTTACAACAACATATCAATCGGCGAAGCGTTTTTGCTCTCTGAGGCTGGCGGTATAGCGTACATTGGCGGGAGCAGGACCACCAGCGGAACGCCCACATACCATTTTGACAACGGCGTGCTTAACATAACCGCGCACTCATACATGGAAGCCATCATAACATATATTTTTGACGCCTACCACGCTGGGAACAACACGCTCGGCGCAATGGCAAAGGGCGGGCTTGATTATTTTATAGCGAACCACAATCCTGAGATGAATCTGGACGAGCGCACAATCTTCCTGTTCGCGCTACTCGGCGACCCTGCGCTTCGGCTGCCGGCTCAGCAGCAGAACACGAGCTACTCGCTGAATGTTGCGGCGCTCGGCAGCGACTCGAACATAAGCATGTCTGACTCAAGCAATATCCCAGTATACTGGAATGAGAGCGCAAACGTTTCAGTCCTGGCAACGTCCAATGCTTCCCAGCTGGGGTTCAAGAGAATAAACGCAACCCAGTCACTATCGCTTTACAACAATTCGTCAGCCACTGCAGGGGGCGTGGCTTACTACAATTTCACAACCGAGAGCTTTGGCATATACTCAGTCCGCGTCACCGCGCCTGACGAGAAGCAGGCCTGGCTCTTCCTTACTGCGTCAGCAGAGCCGATAGCACTGACCAATTCATCCACGCATTCGTGCACGTCCTTCAACTCAATATATGATGTTGTGAATTTCTCTGTGAGCAATTCCAGCCCGAAACAAAACGGAACCATAGAAGCGACAATATATTGGTACGGCTATCACGACCAGAGCGTAATACCCTGCCACTGGGCGTTCTTTTTGAACAACACGACCCTGGTAATGGCTGGCAACACCAGTGCATCTGAAACACTGAAGCCTCACTTCTATGTAATGACAGCGAACCTCACTATACCACAGAACGCAACGCCAGGTCTGCAGGAACTGCGCGTCACAGGAAATGGATATCAGGGATACTGCGAGCCAGGGGAGAACTTTTACTCAGATTATACTGAAGCCGCTGTGATGATAAACGTGAGCGCTTACTACGGAACCGCGTCAGTCAACATAACTCATCCTGCGGAGAATGCGCAGTATAACATTTCAGACAATTTCACCGTGAATGCCACGATAAACGCAACTGGCGGCAATGTCACGGGCTGCAACGCGACACTTTCAATAAGCGGTTCTGCAATGAACATAAGCGCGGGTGAGAATCTGACGCACGTGCTGGGGAACATTGTAGAGGATAATATTACAGCGACTTACTGGAACATAACCGCCCTGTCCGCAGGGGCTGTGAATGCCACTGTGTCCACGAGCTGTTCAGCAGGCATAGCACACAGCGCAACGATTTACAATCTGACAGTCCTGCCTGCGCCATCTGTGCAGATGCCGCAGAACTTCACTGCAGCGCTTCATTCTGACAACGAGTCAATAGTCCTGAACTGGAGCAGTGTTCCAGACGCTCAGGGGTACAGGATTTACAACAGCGAGAACGCCACTCTGCTACTCAATAACCCCACCAACGCGTCATACAACAGCACTTCCGATGCCAACTGGACCGACGGAGACGCAATCATGTACAGTGCTAGGTATTATAGAGTAGCTGCATACAACGGGTCCAGCCTGAACTTCACCACCAACGTGATGGGAAAGTTCAACCTCCCAATGACGCCCACGAGCCTTGGCACCTCAACTGAGATGATGCTGTTCTCTCTGCCGCTTAACCCAGTCAACTCCAGCATTTCTTCCACGTTCTTTGAAGACCCTGGAAACTCTGCAGTAATCGCTTATTATAACACGAGCACAAGCCCGCCGGGGTATCAGGCTGCGTTCTACAAGAACGGCTCCTGGCAAGGAAATTTCACAACTTTGGTTGCAGGGCGTGCATATGTGATGGCAAATAACCTCCCGCTCAACGGCAGGCTCGTCGGAGAAGTGCTGAACGGGTCAAATAATGTTACGATAAGCGCGACGAACTCAACACTGGGGCAGATAGAAGTGAACACAGTTGGATGGGTTTCGGCAATACAGGACTGCAACCTGAACTCAACACTAAATGCAACAGGAATGTCAAACGGCGATACCATCGCGCGCTACGTCGTGCTTGGCACTGGCTACCAGAGCATAACGCGCAGCAGTGGATTGTGGAGCGGCGACTTCGTCTGCCTTGAGCCAGGCTGGGGATACTTTTTCACAGCTGAACAAAATTATAATTGGACGTATAACAGCACATAGGTTTGACCAAAATCTCTTTAAACCACCCAGACATATTTGGCTATCATGGCATCACCTGAAATCTTCGCATTCGTCATTGTCCCGTTGCTGATATTTCTCGCCCGCGTAGTTGATGTTTCAATGGGCACAATGAGGATAATTTTCGTGGCCAAGGGCTTCAAGAATCTTGCGCCAGTCATTGGCTTCTTTGAGGTTCTTATTTGGCTTGTAGCCCTAACCCAGATAATGCAGAATCTGACCAATATTTTTTGCTACCTTGCATACGCAGGCGGATTCGCATTCGGGACCTTTATTGGAATCTATATGGAGGAGAGGATAGCTTTTGGAACCCTGCTGGTCAGGGTAATCACGAAAAGCGACGCAACTGAGCTTATAGAAATACTGAAAGAGGCCGGCTACGGGGTAACCGTTTCTGAGGCGCAGGGAACTTCCGGACTAGTGCACGTAATTTACATAGTGGTAATTCGCAAGGACATACGCCACTTGACCTCGCTCATACGCAAGCAAAACCCAAATGCATTCTACACCCTTGAGGACATAAGATTCGCGAGCCAGCAGATATTCTCATCAAAAAAAGTCCCAAGGGAATCTGGGCACTACATCTCAAAGTTCAGGATTCTCCGAAAGGGAAAATAAAAATTTTTAGAAAAGTTTATAAGCTTAATATGATTAGTTTGATTAGGGTAAAAAGAACATTCAAAAAAAACCCTAGGAGTGAAAAATACCAAAATGGCAGCAAAGAAAAAGGCAGCAAAGAAAAAGAAGAAGTAATTATCATAGATTAACACTAAGCGGTTCTGCGTTGCGGGGCCGCATCCCTAATTTTCTCAAACATTAAATCTTGAAAGCCAGCGTTGTTGCTTGGCTACAGAAACTTTAATTAAGCAAAACTTCCATCTTACCCCTTATGATTAAACTAGTCCTGCTCCGCCACGGAGAGAGCACGTGGAACAAGGAGAACCGCTTTACCGGCTGGGTTGACGTTGACCTGAGCGAGAAAGGTGTTGAAGAGGCAGAGTATGCTGCGGAAGTTTTGAAAGATGATTACACTTTTGATATCGCATTTACCTCAGTTCAGAAAAGGGCGATTAGGACTTTGGATATTGTTCTTGAGAAAATGGGGCTTGTTGGAATTCCAATCAAAAAGAGTTGGAGATTGAACGAGAGGCACTACGGCGCTCTGCAGGGATTGAACAAGGCAGAGATGGCTACGGAGCACGGGGAAGAGCAGGTTCAGATTTGGCGGAGGAGTTATGATATCAGACCACCTGCGATGAGCGACAAGGAGTGGGAGAAGCAGAGAGCAGACTCGGCTTATGCAGGGCTCAGCGATGAGGAATTGCCAAGGACTGAGTGCTTGAAGGACACAGTTGAGAGATTTATGCCGTATTGGAATGATGAGATTGTGCCAGAGCTCACGGCTGGGAAAAAGGTTTTGATTTCTGCGCATGGGAATAGTTTGAGGGCGCTGGTCAAGCACTTGGATAATGTTCCAGAAGAAGAGATAACGCAGTTGAATATTCCAACAGGGTTTCCGCTGGTTTATGAACTGGATGCCGAGCTGAAGCCGATTAAGCATTATTATTTGGGAGATGAGGAAAAAATCAAGGCTGCGATGGATAAAGTTAAGACGCAGGGGAAAGCTAAGTAATTTCTTTCAGCGCGAGCTCAACTGCTTCTTTTGGAGTTTTCGCAAATGAAATATTTGCATTAAAGTACTCTGCCTTGTCTTTTATTTCAGGAAGCTTGGAAAAGGTTTCCCAGTAGTCAGAAATGCCGCCCGAACCGCTGAGAAGTATTATTGGCTTGTTGAAAGTCATTGCAAACATCACCTCAGAAAGCGTGCCCAGCGAACCAGCAATCGCGATTACTGCGTCTCCTGAACTTGCTACCAGCGAGTTCCGCATGTGACCGAGATGCGTTTGAATTTTTATGTCAACATACTTGTTCGCGCCATCCTTGCCGTTCGGAAGTATCCCGACTGTGATACCCTCTTCGCTGTGCGCGCCCCTGCACGCGGCCTCCATTACTCCGCCTGTCCCGCCGCAGATTAGAGTTGCGCCTGCCTTGGCAATTTCCTTCCCGACTTGCTCGGCCAGGTCAAGCACTTCCTTTGATGCTTCTGAGGAGCCAATTACGCTGATTTGCATAAGGGTTATAAGGGCTGTGTGGTTAATTAGGATTATGGTCTACGTAATCAAGGCAAACGGTGAGAGGGCAAAGTTTGACAGGGAAAAAATACTCAGGACATGCGAGCGGTCTGGAGTTCCAAAAGATGTTGCGGAGCGAATTGTAAGTGAAGTTGAGCAGAACGTCAGGGAAGGAACAACTACAAAAGATATCCTCACCTGGGTTTTGGCAAAGCTCAACAAATATGAGCAAGCTCATTCAAAGAAGTACGAGCTCAAGCAGGCACTCGCGGCGCTTGAGCCGGGCGAGCACGAGTTTGAGAAGTACATATCGCACTTGTTCAGAGCCCACGGCTACGAGACAGAGTGGAACAAGATAGTTCAAGGGGAATGCATAGAGCACCAGATGGACGTAATTGTGGAAAAGGACGGGAAGAAGTACCTTGTGGAGTGCAAACACCACGTGAACCCGCACAGGTTCTGCGACCTAGGGACCGTGATACAAACCTGGGCTCGGTTTGATGACATTAACAAGGGTCCGAACAAAGGGGTTTACGACAACATAATGCTGGTCACTAACACGAAATTCTCCGAGCACGGTACAAGATATGCGAAGGCGAAAGGCACGCTGCTAGTGGGCTGGAACTACCCGCCTGACGGGGATCTGAGGAGCATGATAGATGACAAGAGCATATATCCGCTCACGATTCTGAACATTGAAAAAAAAGTGCACGAAAAGCTCTCCAAGGCCGGCATTCTTTTGATAGAAGAGCTGGCGGAAAGCGATATTGGCGAGTTGTATGGAAAGACCGAGGTCAGCAGGAAAGTGCTTGAAAAGCTTCAGGGCAAGGCAAGAGCAATGCTAGCCTAATTAGAATTTTGCTCTTCAGCACTACTGCCTATTCTTGAGAAAATAAAACCAACTATTGTGCTTGAGAGCATTGTGAAGAGGATTACCATGAATGTTGTTAGGAGGATGAGCTCTGCTTCTGGAATGAGCCATTCAATATTCTCGCGCAGGGCGAAAGTAACCGGAATTGCAGCCATTGCCGCAGAAGCCACGCCGCGCGGGCCGGTGAACGCAATGAGCAATGTGTCAGGGAGGTTTGTGTTTGTCTTTGCGAGTGAGAGTATTGCAAGCACCGGGCGGGCGAAGAATATGAGAATTGCGAGGAAGATAATTTCCTTGAAAAGTAGGCCATCTCCAAATGAGAGTGAGATTTGCGCGCCGAGGAGGGTGAAGACTGAGATGGTGAGCATTATGGAGAGTGAATCCTCAAACTCGCCGATTATTTCCTTGTGCGGAATTTTGAGATTGCCGAGTATCATCGCGCACAATGCAACTGCAAGGATCCCAGAACCGCCTACGTTGCTGGCCATTGCATAGGTTATCATTGCTATTGCGAAGCTAAGTATTGGAGAAAGTTCGCGCTGAGTGTGCTTGAACACCTCAACCGCTGCAAATCCAATCACTACACCGGTTCCGACGCCGGCTGCAATCATCTGCCAGAACTGAGAGATGTAAAATGTTCCTGAAGTTACCCCGCCTGTGATTGCGCTGAGCAGAAGCACTGGAACCAGGACTGTGAGCGGGTCGGTGAAGATTGATTCCACAGTGAGGATGTCAAAGGCGTGCTTTTCCTTCTCCAGAGCGCCACGAAAAGTGTATATCGCGGCAGAGGATGTTCCGCCTACTATTGAACCGAGCAGGAGCGAACCTAGTGTAGAAAGCCCGAATATGAAATGGGCGCAGAGTGCCATAAAGAACATTGTGAAGAAGAAGCCGCCGAAGGACATCTTTAGGGAAATGTTTGAGACCTTCTTGAATGTGTCAAGCTTGAGATGGAATGAGGATGCGAAAACGATTATGATTAAGGCAAGGGTTCTGAGAAATTCCGGAATGTCACCCATTAGGTTTATGTCCACGAGGTTAAAGAATGTCGGGCTGAACGCAAGGCCGACAAGGAGCATGAAGACTGCCTCGGGGATGTTCACACGGCGCGACAATCCTGTGACCAGTACGCCGAAGCCGAGGAGCGTGGCGAAATAGGTCACTGTTGGGAGCATTTCTGCTGGCATGAAGATGTGTAATGTGGGAAATCTTATATACTTTAGTGCCTATGGAAAACAGCGCAACAGATTGACCAGACCAATAAGGCTATAGCATCACAAACTTGATATGGCCTATTTTTGATCAAACTTTTCAGCATAGTTATCCAGAAGGATAGCTAACCGGTTAAAAGTTTGTGGGACTGTAGCTCGGTCACGATACTGGCCTAGGGGCTTATGTAAGTACTAATTTTATACTTCCCGTGTAGGGTAAATAGACGACTTGGTTCGTTCTTGTATCTCCGCGTTAAGCACGGATTTTTCAATCTCCCTATAGAATAGGATTGAAGATGCGGCTACTATTATTATGATCCACTCCGTTAGAGCAAGCGAAACCGTGCCGAATACTCCCTGGAAGAACGGTGCATATATAACAATCAAAGTGGCGATAAACGAGCTCGCCATGCCGAGGAGAGGTAACGGATCCAGCAGCACTTTCTTGGATAGCGCAGTCTCCTGCCAGCTCCTTGCGTTTAGCGTGTGGAAAATCTCAAACATTATGATAGTTGCAAAGGCAACTGTCTGTGCCTTCACGAAGGAACCTGTTGTTGCTATTGTCCAAATGTACAAAAGAAGCGTTCCCAAAACCATCAGAGGTACTGGCTCTACCAGCTTCAGCAGCAGATAGTCACTCAGGATACCCTCTTTTATGTCGCGAGGTTTCTGTTTCATTATACTCTTTGACGGCCTCTGGAACGCAAGGCTGAGCGCCGGCAACTCGTCCCCCACCAGGTTTATGAAAAGAATCATGAGCGCTGTAAGCGGAGCGTGCGCTCCGAGCAGCACCGCGACCAGGATTAATATAACTTCTGAGAAGTTCGTTGCCAAAAGGTAATACACTGTCTTCTGTATGTTCAAATATACGTTTCTCCCCTCTTTTATAGCATTCACTATCGTCGTGAAGTTATCATCCTTCAGAACCATCTCTGATGCCTCTTTCGCAACCTCTGTGCCGCAGCGACCCATCGCCACCCCAATGTCAGCCTTCTTCAAAGCAGGGGCATCATTCACGCCGTCGCCTGTCATCGCCACAACATGCCCAAGATCCTGAAGGCACTCAACAATCCTAAGCTTGTGCTTGGGGGTTACCCGCGCAAAAACACTAATCTCATTAATAATCTTTTTAAGAGCCGTGTCGTCCATCTCATCAAGCTCAACGCCCTCTACCACCCTGTCGCCAACCTTGTATATGTCTAAATCCTCTGCGATAGCCTTCGCTGTCTCACGATTATCTCCTGTAAGCATTACCACCCGGATTCCTGCCTCCTTGCAGTTAATAATAGATTCCTTCGCCGACGGCTCAGGAGGGTCGCGCATTGACGCAAGACCCGCGAATATCAGCCCTTTCTCAACTCTGAAAAGCTCCATAGTTTCGCCTTTGTGTTCCTTGTAAGCCAGCGCCATGACGTGAAGACCCTTAGAGGCGTAGAAATCGCTCTTTTTGAGAATGAGCTCTTTTTCATTCCGCGTCATTTTCTTTATCTTCCCGCCATCGAGATAGAAATCGCTCTTTTCGAGCACGCTTGATGGAGCGCCTTTTGTATACACAATAGGAATATCTTTTACGTGGTGAATGGTCGTCATGCACCGCCTAACAGGGTCAAAGGGATGCTCGTGAATTCTCGGGTGTTTTTTATGAAATTCTATCTTCTCTATGCCGGCTTTCTTTGCTAGGACTATAAAAGCACCTTCGCGCGCTTCACCGTCAATAAGCCAATCTTTTTTCTTTTTCAGAAGATTGGCGTTGTTGCACATAACGCCTATCTCCAAAAGCTTTGAGATGGTGTTGTGCCTATTGGGGTTTATCTTTACGCCCTCTCGCAAGAACAGCCCCTTTGGATTGAAGCCAACGCCAGTGACATTCACTTCTGTATCCATTGTCCAAATGTTCTCAATGACCATCTTGTTCTGCGTGAGCGTTCCAGTTTTATCAGTACAGATGACCGTGGTTGCGCCAAGAGTTTCAACAGCAGGAAGCCTCCTAATTATGGCATTCTGTTTTGCCATGTTCTTGACGCCAACAGCCAGTGTGACTGCGATTATCGTTGGGAGGCTCTCAGGTATTCCAGCCACGCACATCGCAACGCATATCAAGAGCAAGCCGGCGATTGGCTCTCCACGCCAAATGCCCAAAACGAAGATGAGGGCACAAAGGGCAAACACGCCAACAGCGATTTGCTTTCCAAATTTGTCCATCCGCTTCTGGAGTGGAGTCTCAATATCCACAATGCTGTTCAGCATGCCAGAGATTTTTCCAACTTCTGTTGAGCGGCCAGTTCCAACAACTATTGCTTCACAGCCTCCGCCAACGACTAATGTGCTTGAGAACACCATGTTCTTCATATCCGCAAGAGACACCTTACCGCTCAGCGAGTCTGTGTTTTTCAAAACAGATTTTGACTCGCCGGTGAGCATGGACTCGTCTATTTTGAGACTATTAGCGCTTATCAAGCGCGCGTCGGCAGGAACGCGATCACCGCTCTTAAGGAGAATAACATCTCCTGGGGCAAGTTCTCTAGAGTGAATGGTTTTGGCCTGTCCATCGCGCAGCACCCTTGCCATAATGGGTGTGAGCTTCTTCAGGGCATCCATATCCTTGGATGCTGTGTACTCTTCTATAAAACTCAAAATAACAACAAATAGTATTATGCCGGAGATAACTGAGAACTCAGTGTGGTCCCCGATAAAGAATGAAACAGCTGCTGCAAACAATAAAACATATATGATAAAGCTCTTGAACTGCCTTAGAAAAACCCTCCAAGCCGAAACCTTTTCAAACTTCCCGAGGTCATTGTAGCCGTGCTCCTTAAGCCGCTTGTCCGCCTCATTGCTTGACAACCCTTTTCTTGTTGTACTAAGCTCGCTTAGAACGTGTTCCACGTTCTTGTGGTGCCAATTAATGTTTTTAGATAGGGTCACTTTTATTACACTAATTGAATAATCAAGCGTTGGGCTTTATAAAACTGTCGAATCACAATGTTGAACTCACATATAAATAAGAGTGCTACGAGCCAGAAACCCGCTTTTTACACGGTTCCCCTACTTATTTTCAAAGCAGATTCCATCACACGCCTTGCGGTGTGCAACGCCTCTAACTCGCAACAATTATTAAATACAATATACATATATAAAGGTTTTGTACTTAATATGTTACAAATGGTATTAAAATGACCGAAAAAGAGTCAAAAAATAACAAAGAAATATACACATCTAGACTGCTAAAATGTCTGCTTGATGACCCAACGCAGAGCATACGCGAGATTGCAAAAGAGTTAAAGAGCCACAGGCAGAGGGTTTGGCGAAAGAAAAAAGAGCTCGAAGAAGAAAAAATTATATGGGGTTACACAGCAGTGATTGACGACACCAAGATGAAACACGGGTTATACCAGCTCATGATGAAGTGTAAACCCATGACCAACAAATTCGTGGAAATACTTATAAAAAGAATTGTTGAAGACGAACCAAAGAAGCAAAACGTCATAGTAAAAGACATGTTGTATGTCAACGGTGAGTATGATTTTATAGTGTGTTTCTCAGCTCCCGACCACGCGAGAGCAAGAAGATACTACAACGCTGTTCGAATGGCATACCAAACGTATCTCATTGAAAAACCCGTAATGGTAAACGTGGACTTCCCGCTCATAAGGGAAGGGAAAGTAAACCCTGATTTGAATAAATTATATGACCTAGTTCCTGTGTAAATCGCCTCATTTGCATATAAAGGCACGGCAAAAATCCAAACTTTTTCAGTTTTTTGGTTGCTCAGTTGTGCAACATAGAAACACTTAAAAAGTCGCCAAGCTTACACAAAATTATGCCGGATGAACAACTTGCCAGAGCGATAAGGTCCAGGGCAAGAAGGGACATGTTGCATATACTTTGCCAGAAAGAAAAGGTATCTGTCCATGAAATAGCTGAGAAACTAAACCTAACCGAGTCTTCTGCGTCCAAGCACCTGAAACTGCTGTATGATTTTGGTTTTGTAAATTCCGAGGAAAAGCCGCCTGAGAAATTCTATTCCCTTAAAATAAAAGAGATTAAGGAGTTGTTTAAGGTATATGATAAAATTGTTAAAAAGAGGGGGGCGGAATGAAAAAAATAAAGTCTGCAGATTTTAATAGAAAGTTAAGAAAGAAAGACGCTGTAGCTATTTCTGAAATTGCAGGTGTAGGCGGATTGACTGCGAAAGATGCAATGATCAGACCTGTTCTCCTTCATCCTGACGATGACGCAGAAAAAATACTAAACAAACTAAAAAGGGAGGACACGAATGTTTGCATAGTAGTTACAAAAGAGGATGAGTTTGTAGGGGAAATTAGCGACGAAGACATGATTAAACTGTTTTTGCATCAGGTAAAATATGAACCGCTTGTACAATTGCTGAATGTTGGCTACATAAGGGAATTCCAGTACAAAAATGCCAAAGAGTTGATAAATAAACACAGCTCTGTAGTAAGCCTGGACACTCCTATCAACAAAGTAATAGAGTTGGTATATAAAGAGGGTTTTCACTACATCCCTGTCTTAGACAAGAATAAGAAAGTCAGAGGCGTTGTAACGCCAAGCAGTTTGATTGACTTGCTGCAAAATATTGGAGTGTGAAAAAATAAGATGGCAACAGAAAAAATTGCAATAATACTTGGAATAAGCATTATAGGCATGGCGATTCTTGTCTTCTTAACATTTCATCCAGCGTATGCAAAGCGTTTAAAAAAGGCGTATTTGCGCTGTAAGAAAAAGTTGTTTAAATCCTGATGTTGAGCGGGCTTGGGGACATACGCGTTCTGTATACTCCAGTCTAGAAAATAATATATAAAAGCAAAGACAATTATTTGAACAATCATGATTCTAAACCGGAAAGGGCATCATAACCCTCTACTCGTAGTGGTCTGCAATGGACTCATTGTAATACTTGCGTTGACCCTGTTAAAAGGACCAGAATTTGGAGTAGAGATTGCAGCTTTCAGCAGTTTAGCACTTATTGTTATTCTGGTTCTCGCGCTCGTTGGAATGCTGCCATGGTAAACTGATGCCTACCAAATATATTTATACACTCCAACCCCTCTATAATACTTCCAGGGTAGGGTGCTAAACCCTGGATACGGGCCCGGGGTCTAGTGGTATGACATTTCCTTGACGTGGAAAAGGTCACCGGTTCAATTCCGGTCGGGCCCACCAGAACTCTTAAGTATTGAAAAAGACTCTGTAAGAGTCAATGCGCTGGTGGTCTAGCGGCTATGATTCAGCCTTGCCACGACCTTTTTCCGCGCTTACGCGCGCAAAAAGCTCGACCAAAAAACGAATCGCTACGCGATTCGGAGCCGCTTCGCGGCAGTAAATCTGCGAAGTGGGTTGCAAACAGGCTGCGACCCGGGTTCAAGTCCCGGCCGGCGCACCACTCCGCCTACTTGCGGAGGGAAAGTGCGGTGCATCAAATTGGTGATGCTGCACCGCTACCGTGCAAATTGGTTTATACCCAAACCATTTTACTCATGACCTACATACTCGGCATATCAGGAAGCCCCGTGGAGAACGGCAACACTGACAAGCTTGTCAAGGCGATTATGAAAGAGCTTGGCACGAAGAGGAAATTCATCGCGCTGAGAGACCTTAAACTGAAGCAGTGCAATGGCTGTGACAAATGCCAGGAAACCAAGAAGTGTGTAATCCGGGATGGTATGAAAACGCTTGAGGTTGAACTGCTAAAGGCAGACACGATTGTGCTTGGGAGCCCTTGCTATTTTGACAATGTCTCAGGTCTTATGAAAAACTTTATGGACAGGACTAATTATTTGTACCAAAAACTTTCGCTGAGGGGGAAGAACGTAATTGCAGGAGCATCCGGAGAAGCGAGCAAGGATTCAATACAGGGCACAATAACAGCAATGGAAAAATTCGCCAGAGCGCACCAGATGATTTTTATCGGCGGGGTTGGAGTTTTGAAAAAGAAGGGCGAGGATGTTTTGAAAAACCCGCTTGTCCTTGAAAGGATTAAGGCAGTTTGCAAGACGCGAAATTAGATTATGCACTGGATCGCATAGAAAGAAAGTTTTAAATAATAGTTTTGAGAGAATTGTGGAGTTATGAAAGATGAAATACGCGAAAAAGTTCTAAAGGAATTAAAGAAAGACGCGCGGCAGAGCGACTCTGCAATAGCTAAAAAATTAAATTGCGCCCAGAGTACAGTCTTCCGAACTAGAAAAGCTCTTGAAGACGAGCAGGTCATAATAGGATATTCAGCGCTTACCGACTGCACCAAGATGGGCTGGACCACTTATATGGTTCTTTTCAAGGCCAGTCCGCCGACCAAGGCAGGCCTGAACAAGATAATAAGCGGACTCAAAGGAGGAGAAGTTGCTGCTGAGATGGGTGTTGAAGTAATTGATGTTTATATGTTGTTTGGAGATTTTGAGTGGAGCATGATATTTTCAGCAAAGACCGAGGCTGCGGCTCAGAAATATTTTAATTATATCAAGGACAGGTACAAGGATTTCATAGACGGGCGGCCAGAGCATTCCAAGATAGTTTTTGTCTGCCAGAAATGCGGGCACACAAACCCTAAACTGGGCGAACTTGAAAAGCTTGCAATATCTCCAAGCAGAAGAGCTACATCCCTTTGTGCTTCACCGTAACTCTGAGCAGGTCAACTGCATCCATGTACGGCACTTCTTTGTAGGTTTTCATAACGCCCTTTGAGCGAATCAGGTCGCCTTTCTCAATTGTTGTGTAGTATGGATAGCGCACGTGCAGTTTGCCAGTGTGGTCAGCTATCATAAAGACCTTACCCTTCTTGGTTTCAGTCACGGACTTCACAACACCCTCAAGGCGGGCGCCGCCCGATGAGTACATTGTTATGTTCTTTTTTATGTCTGAGATTGGCACCATCCGGAAGAACTTGTACCAGATTACAAAGCCGGCTGCAGCACCACCGAGCACGATTATAAGCATAATCACAACGCCTGAACCAGAGATGTCCGGCAGGGTCAGCCCGAGCCCACCTATTTTGGTTTCGTTTTGGGTGCCATTACCAGTTGTAACTGCAGTTCCAGTGATTGTCAGGTTCATTGCCTTCTCTGCGAGCGCGTTGCCCCCAGAGTCCTTTACGCGCCAGGTGCCTGAGTAGGTTTTTGGATCCGCGGTTGCAGGTATGTTGAACGTGACATCATAGGTCACTACTTCCCCGCTGTCCAGCATCCCTTCAATTCCAGAGCTGGTGCCTGAAACTTTTGAGGAGTACCAGTCGCTGTTTATGCTTACTATAGAGAGGGCAACGTTTTCAAGAGATTTCGTCCCTGAGTTCTTTATCTTGACTTTAATTGTTTGGGTCTCACCTTGTGCAAGCTTGATTGCGTGGCTGTATTCAAGGAATGAAAGGCCGTAGTCTGAGGTGGATCCAGGTGGACCGCCACTTGAGTCAGTTGCTGGGTCGCCGGTTGCTACAACTGTTACAGTAAGAGTTTTTGCTGTTTCAGCGTAGCTTCCGTATGAGTCATTGATTGAGAGATTGGTTGTGTATGCCGTTTGTACGGTTACGGCCGGTGCGGTCAATCCGCCCTGCATGAAATATCCAGTTGTGGCATTTGACGCATATGGACCGGAGACTGTGCTTACGTTTAAGCTGTAGTAGTAGGTTCCATTTACACCCCTACTGGTATTGTATTTGTAGACAGCGGTTGCAGAGATGTTGTATGTAGCGCTGGCTGCAGGAGAAGCTGTTGAGAGATATTTGTTTGACGTTTCCTCCGTACCGTAGAAGCCAGTAATGTTTATCCCTGGCAGCATCAGAATGTTTTGAGTTCTGGACTCGCCGTTGCCCAGAACAAAACCAGTGCTTGAGTTAGCAGTGAAGTTTATATGAGCTACATCCCAGCTGTAGGTGCCTGCAGGCACGTTCAGCTTGTAATGACCTGAGCTGTTTGTCTGTGCAGTGTATGAGCCGAATGTGACATTTACCCCAGTGATGTTGAAGCCAGATGCATTCCCAGAGCCCTGAACTTGTCCGCTCACAGTTGCATAAGAGCCGCCTAAAGCAAGTGTTCCAAGTGAAGAGCCCAGCGCGCTTGTTGGAGAAAGTCCCCAGCCGCCGGATGAGGTGTTTCTCTGCGTGTATATCCAGTAAATTGCCTGCTCAAGCGAGGCATTGTAGCGGTCATAGGTTGTGCTGAAATTCTTGTCAATGTCAATTTCCCATGTGTCAGTAAGAGCAACACCTTCTGCTTTAAGTGCGATTACAGCCATTGCAGTGTCATAGATGTTTGCGCTGGAGCCGAAGTAGCCGTCTCTGGATTGGTTGTGCTTGAGCCAGAGTACTGCTGCATTCCGCTTGGTTTGCTCAGTACTATTCAAGTTCCCGTAACCATAACCGGATTTTGTAGCCCAAATTCCCCAAGAGGTGTTTGTGGTATTATTACCCCAGCTCCAATAGGTGTAATTGCCTGTTGAGGCGTTTGTCAGATTTCCAACAAGCCATTTTGTTGCATTTATTGCACTGGTATTAGAATTGTAGGTCCCTTCTTTGTAAAGTGCTGTTAGGATTACGGCAGTGGTGTAAGCATTGTTTGTTGTTGATGGCCAGGCATGGTTGGCATCAACTTTTGCCTGGGTCATCAAATAGTTTGCAGCTAGAGTAAGATTCCCATTGGTGCTATTGTTTGCATATCCTGCTTCCTTATATGCGATTATGACCATGGCAGTTGTAGTATTATTTTCATAAACATCATCAAGCCAGTAACCGCTTGCGTGCTGGGTTGCGTTGAAGATTGAGGTTGTGTTCGTGATGTTTGTGATGCTTGAATTTGCGGTTGTGTTCAGAGTCCAGAGGACCCATGCAGTTGTGTAATTTGACGGCCCCCATATTCCCTGACTGCTCTCGTTACCTTCAATCCAGTCCGTTGCGTTTTGAGTTATAGTTGCATATTCCAGAGCGTCGTCAACTGTTACATTCATTGTAGAGGTATTGAACGCACCAGCGTTTCTGTGCGAATAACAGTAGAGGGTAAGCGTCTGCATTGAGTCGGGCTGGCCATTTGAACCAACAATTATGCGCAAGTTTGCTGAAGTGTATGAACCTGCCACCATGTTATAGACTGTGCTGTTCACAATGTCATAGGACCACCCAGTTGGGAGTGACGTATTCAGGGTGAAATTGTCTGTAAGCCCGCCTGTGTTTGTAATGTTTACTTCAACTATCTGCAAGCCGAGTGGTGGCAGAGTTATTGAAGTGTTTAGAGCAGTTATTGTGCAGTTTGGCACTGCAGTAACTGTGAGTGTAATATTATTTGAGCCTGTTTTGTCCGAGGTCAGGTTTAAAGTAGTATTATTGCTGCCCCAGGCATTGGATGCAGATATATTATACAATGAATAATAATACCAAGTTGCGTTATTGCGCCAGAATTCAGGCAGGACCTGCTGGGTAATCATGCCGGTTGAGGCACTGCTCGCACCAGAGAAGTGATTGTTATTGGCAGTATCGTTTATTACAACTGTTGCGCTTGTGTTGACTCCGTTTGTGTCATTTACATAGACGTCAACATACCATTTTACAGTGAGGTTTGAGGTTGAGTCAGCTATGCTTATGTTGCTTCTGTTGAAAGTTACGTTTGTGAAGTTTGCTAAGGCGCTATTGCTTAGAGTTAAGTTGTTCAGCATCTCAATAACTGAATTGTTTATTATGAGGGTTCCATTGTCAACAGTAATGTTGTAGCTGTTGGCTGCACTCTCGTTGGTTATGTTTGAGCCGCCGAAAACATTGAATTTTGTTGTAGAGCCGTTAAGGAATATCTTAAAACCACCCTGCGTTGTTGCATTGACCTTGAGCGTCACGTTGGTGAAATTAAGTTCTCCATTAATAGTAAGGTTTCCATTAAGGGTTATTACTTCGCTGGTATTGGCACAGCTTTCAGTGGAATCAATTATCCAATCCCCTGTGCCGGAGTATGTGCAATTCGCGTATGCGGCCTGCGCGACAAAGAGTGTTATAAGTACAACTAATATTCCAATTTTCATTAATTTAGGGGCCATTCAAATTCACCTTGGAATCAGTACGTATATAGTATATAAATAAGTTTGCCTTGGGAAAAGCAGGTTTTGGAACTTGGTGAAACCGCTATGAAGATATTTATTATGAATATGGGGAATAAATAGCAATAAAAAGAGTGAAAATTTGAAGAGAATCAACCAAGTTTTGAGAGCTGATTGGCCTTCAAAATCCCAATTTCAGTAATATAACCTGTCACAAACTTGGATGGAGTGATGTCAAAAGCTGGATTTTTCGCAGGCGAGCCTGGATTTGCAACACTTATTATGCCTTCTTTGCCCCACATCTTCTTAACTTCATTCTCATTCCGCTCTTCAATTGGAATTTCATCGCCTGTCTTGCACTCAAAGTCAAAAGTCGGCTTTGGCGCAGCAACATAAAATGGAATTCCGTGCTCTTTCGCAACAACTGCTTTTTCATAGGTGCCAATTTTGTTTGCCACGTCGCCATTCGCTGCGATTCTGTCCGCGCCGACTATGCACATATCCACTTCACCCTTGCGCATATAATATCCTGCTGCGTTGTCAGCGATTATCGCGTGGTCAATTCCTTCCTGCGCGAGCTCCCAAGCAGTTAATCTTGCACCCTGAAGCCTTGGCCGGGTCTCGTCAACGAACACGAAGAGCTTTGTCCCGGACCTATGTGCGGTAAATATTGGAGCGAGCGCAGTACCCCAATCAACTGTAGCAAGCCAGCCAGCGTTGCAGTGAGTGAGAATTCTCGCGCGGTGCTGAATTAATTCTGCTCCGTGCTCTCCAATTCTTCGGCTCATTGAAATATACTCATCAGCAATTTTCTCAGCTTCATCTACTGCAATCATCTTGGCCTGCTTGAGATTATCCCAGCGGATTACCGCGTTGTAAACTCGGTCTGTCGCGTGCGCGAGGTCAATCGCAGTCGGCCGCGCAGACTTGATGAGCTTGCACGCTGTGCGCATATAATCGTCAAACTTTTTCACATCCTCGCCCTTGAACTCAAGCACTGCCTGCGCAGTTGCGTATGCGGCTGTTGCGCCGATTGCAGGAGCTCCGCGCACAATCATGTCAGAAATTGCTTTTGCTGTTTCCTTGTAGGTCTTGAACCGCTTTATCGCGAACTTGAAAGGGAGCTTTGGCTGGTCAATCATAACAACTTGAGGAGACTCAAACCAAACTGTTCGAAAGTTTTTTGACTGATTCTTGAGTTTTACTTTCATAAGCGAGTTTAGAAAATTCTTATATAGATAGTTTTCCATCTTTAATACATGGAAAAAATCCTAATGTTCAGCATTGAAGGAGTAAGCAAGAAAAAATTGGAAGAACGGCTCAACTTGAGGCGATACCATTTTAGGATAATGAAAGAAATAAGTATGGATGAAGGGGACCCAGACTGTTTTATGATTGATATTTATTGCGATGGCGCAGAGCTAGAGAGGGAGATTAAGGGGACACTTGCAAAATTGAAAGCAGTTTTCCTTGGGAGTAGAATATGACAAAGCGTTTAGTTAAAGCAGTTTTCTATGTAAAGACTTTAGATGAAAGGAGGATAATAGAGGCACTGCAAAAGAAGGGCCATCGTTCATTTGAGGTGTATTGTGCAGAGAAGGGGGGGCACATCCCAGACAAAGGCACCATTGTTGAGTTTATGTGCCGTGAGGATGAGATCGAAAGCAGGACAGAGGAGCTCCGCCAGTTTTCAGACACCATAATCCAGATAGGCATTTTTATGCTGTCAACACTTGATGATTATGCCTACAGAATACAGAAGAGCATAATGAATCATGCGCTTACGCCCCAAGAGATTAGTGATACTATGGGAATCAGTATGGATGAAGTTGCACAAATACTTCCATCTGACTATAACAAGCTTCCATACATAGAGCCGGAGCATGATTGCGTATATGATAAATACAAAATAGCTGACAGGGTGATGTTTGAAATAAGCAGCAAGAACCCCACCCGGTGGAATATCATAATTGATGACAGTTACAAGTGGAGGTTTTTTACAGCATTTTCCTACAAAAAGTCCGTGGTGGATGCCAAGGTGAAAAAACTGCATATGGAAATGGAAGCAGCCAGCAGAAAACGTCATGAAAATGCAAAAGTTATTGTCAGCCGCATGGCCAAGAAGATAAAAGATACCTTTGGCGTGGGGAATCAGGAGATTGGGAGAACATACCTTTTCTCACTCTTTGGTTCAACGCTTAGGGGTGACGCGACAAAATATGCTGACCTTGACCTCCTCTTTATTTGGGACGACACAAAAGGATTCCAAAGGGTACTGACTGAGGACCTTCTTAAAGATGGCTTTGTGCCAACCCCTGAGCAAATTAATGAGCTGAGGCTCAAGAAAATTGTGTATGAAGAAGTGGTGAGAATGGAACGGGAAGAAAAACTGCACGTTTCGCTGCACTCAAAAAGCACCACCAGCCTTCAAAATGAAATTATTATGGAACTTCCGCTAGTTGTCCATATGCTTGACACCTCAGAGCCAATTTTAGGAGAGCACCTGTATAACAGCTTAAAGGAAATGACGAGGAGCAGCAAGGTATACAAAGATGTCAAAAACAGAACAGCAGAAGCGCGGCATAGGATGTTTGACAGCAGAGTCAACTACACAGACTTCCTGTATAAAATAAAGGTGGGGGAAGACCCTGCAAAGGATTTGAAGAGATTTGAGATGGTTGGGAGCCAGATTAACGAAGATTTGAAGATGATAAGAAAGTTCCTGAGGGTCAACAAGTTGCAACCAAGACAATGAAACCAATACTCGACAACATATATTGCTTTAGAGAAAAAACAATCGGCGATTCAAATTCTTATTTGCTCATGGGTGAAAAGAATATTTTGATTGATTCGGGCGGAATTGGATTTGAAAAAGAAAGAATTGCGCAGATTGAACAGGTTTTAAAACTCAGCGAGCTTGACCTTATAATTAATACGCATTGCCACGGCGACCACATTGGCGGGAATAAACTGCTGAAAGAGGCTGGGGCGAAGCTTGCAGTGCACAAATTGGACGCGCCGCACGTTGAAGTAGCAGACGAGTACACGATAATGCAGCCAGCCGAGGGTGTTGAAGTTGATATAAAGTTTGAAGAGGGCGAGAAGTTCGCAGGGTTTGAAGTGATTCACACCCCCGGTCATTCAGAAGGAAGTATTTGCCTCTATGATTCTGAAACTAAAACTTTGATTTCAGGGGACACTATTTTCCCGCAGGGCGTTGGCAGGACTGATTTTATTGGCGGTAATATTGAGAAACTGCACGAGTCATTGAAAAAACTCAGAGAGCTTGACGTGGAAAATTTGCTTGCTGGGCATATGGAACCGATTATCGGCGGGGCAAGGGAAGCGATAGAGAGTTCTGCAGGGATGTTTTAGAAAATTGAGAGCCTTGAGAGAGAATTGAACCCACCACTAGAAACCTGCTACCATATTTTTGCCGGTTCCTAGAACCTCCAATGAAATATTAAAAAGCACCGTTACGAACTTTATGATGCCCCCTCAATACAAGATGTTTGCAAATATTCTAAATTAAATTCTGTGACTCCTGGAGCAGGCACAATTTTTTCACAGATTGCTGGATTTTTTAAAGCAATTGCAACATCCTTATAGCAAACATATACACCTAGTGCCCCTTCTAAATTATCACAAACAGATACATCTCCTGTTTTGCTTCCAATATCAAAGTAACAAACGCCCTTATAGCCCATTTCGCCTAAGTCTTCACATAATAGTGGATTGTTTTGCTTTAGTGCTACATCAGAATAACAATGTGCTTTATCTACAGGATAATTTGAAAGATTTTCACATTTGTTTATAGTCGAATTGCCTGTACCATCTCCTTGACCAATACAGCCAGCAATAATAACACTTAACATCAAACATATTAAAACTATCAATAATTTTTTCATTATTCCTCACCTCAAATCAAGCTAGTTCGTTTATATGTTTATTCTTTAATGTTGGAGCCCCGAGGGAGAGTTGAACTCCCGGCCTTTACCTGTTTCGACGGCAGTCGGAATCGCGCACGATTCTCGTGCCGTGTACCAAGGTAACGCTCTACCAACTGAGCTATCGAGGCAACTGCAAGCTCAGTTGACAAGCTGTCCTGCAGGATATTTGTCATGCTGCAGGACTACCCAGCCAATTGAGCACTGGTGCAATTTGTGCACCAAGTAACCTACTCTATAATAAGAATTAAATATAAAGGTTGCTATAAGTGATAATATGATAAAACTTGCATTCATAGTGACTGACAACTTCAGGGACGCAGAACTCATAGAAACCAAGAGCGCGCTGAGTTTCTCGCAGAAGCCGAAGTTTGAAGTTGATATTGCGAGCAACACTATGGAACAACTCTACGGCGCTGACGGGGGCAAGGCAACCCCGAAACTTTTGATAGAAGACATCGCGGTTGATAATTATGATGGCATAGTTTTAATCGGCGGGCCTGGGATGGCAGAGGTCTTAAACAATGACACAGGCACGACCCAGAAGATAATTGAAAAAGTTCAGGCGTTCAACTCCGCAAAAAAGCTCGTGGCGGCAATCTGCATCACCCCGCTCGCGCTTGCTAAGGCAAACATTGTAAAGGACAAGCAGCTCACAGCCTGGAACGGCGACGGAAAACAGCGCGAGGCAATTGAAGCCGCAGGCGGAATGTTCACCGAGACAAAAGTCGTGGCAGACAACAATATTCTAACCGCCTGCGGCCCTGCAGTGGCGCACAATTTTGGGAACGCGATAAGAGAGTACTTTGTGGTATAGTAGAGAGGACCGTATGGAAGATACATATTATCACTCATCAAACAAGACCTACAAAGTTGGGGATATATTAAAATCATGTGAAAGAGACTTCAGAGAATATAACTTGCATAGAAGAACATACGAAACGCTATTTGAGCTCAAACGGCCGAGGAACCGACCCTCAAGAAAAAAAGCCCTGTTTGTAGAAATGCGGAAAAATATATCAAAACTATATGATCACTGCTATAAAGTAAGAATTATAGAGGGAGAACCATTTTTTACAAGAATGGATCGGGTTCTGCAAGCAGGGCTTTGGTTGAACAAAGCTATGATAGCTGTAGACGCTCGTGAGCGATTTGAAAGTGAAGAAGAAGTTTTGAAAATAATTAAAAAACACTGCAAAGAGGAGCTTGAGGAGGCTCAAGAGCATATAAAGTATTATTGGAAAGGTACTGACAAAAAATATGCAACTGAGGCCTTAATTGATGGTAGCATTGAAATTGTCAAAGTTATAAAATAACTTCATTCAATAGGAATGTCACCAGGCTCGTCAGAAACTTCCTTCTTTGGCAGAGTAACTTTCAGGATTCCCTGCTTGTATTCTGCCTTGGCTTTTTTCTTCAAGACTTCGCACGGCAATCTTATGATGTTCCTAAAACCCTGATAGGACGAGCTTGAGAATCCCTCGCGCTTCTTTTCGCTCTTTGTCTGAGCGTCTATGATTAAGTTCAAGCCGTCCACGGTTATCTTGATATTGCCCTTGTTCGCGCCCGGCATTTCAATTGCGACAAAAACTTCCTTGTCAGTCTCGTGAACTGTTGCCCTTGGCTTTCTGAAAATCCCCCCGTCCATCTTCAGCGTGGCGGGCATCTCAGGGAAACGGAAAACGTCCCTGCTGAACATATTCTTGATAATGCCGTCAAGGTTTCTCTGCATTATTGTATTAAGCTCGGAGAAAGGGTCAGAGATGTCAATCTCAGGCGCAGTGCTTTCTTCCTCGGGTGCAGCACTCTCCGTTGTTGGAGCTTCCTGCACTGGCTCATCTGATTCAGAGTTTTCCAAGTGCTTCTTGGTGTATTTTCTCCACCAATTCTTTTCTTTCTTTTCTTCTGCCATGTATTATTTTAGTACATAGTGAGATATAAGAATTGCGGAAACCTACCTGAAGTGATGGCAACAAAACTCAAGTACCGCTACCAAAAAGGAACTAACGCCGAGCGAGAGCTGATTGAAATGTTCTGGAACAATGGCTATGCTGCGCTACGCGGCCCAGGCTCAGGGGTCTCAAGGCGCCCCTGCCCCGACGTTGTCGCAGGGAACGGCGAGAAGTATTTCGCAATTGAGTCCAAGTCAAGCACTCAAGATTATGTTCATTTAACTTATGATGAAATTGTAAAGCTCGTCACGTTCGCGCAGACATTCGGCGCAATTCCATACGTCGCGGTAAGGTTTGAAGGGCGCGATTGGGTATTTTTGGACATTGGAAAGATACAATACACAAAAGGAAAAAATTTCAAAGTGTCAAAAAAATTCGCTTACACCGACGGAAAAAGGTTTGAAGAGCTGATTGAATTGCAAGAAGAGAAAAAATTGGAATAAGAAAAAGTTTATAAGTAAAGCGTAGTTATTTTCTATTAACAACTTGATACTCAAGTTGAACACCTGGAGGTGTAACATGCCTGCAAAAAAGAAAAAAGCTGTAAAGAAAAAGGCGGTAAAGAAGAGAACCGTGAAGAGAAAGGCCGCCAAGAAAAAGACAACAAAAAAGAAGAGATAAACGAAGTTTGTGATAATGTTGGCGGCCTCCGGGCCGCCTTTCTATTTTTTGGGAATTAGAAAGGTTTATAAACTATTTATGTAATTACGAAGCCCAGTTCAAAAAACTTTGAGGTGGTGTTAATGGTGGTGGACGATGATTATCTTGAAGACGAAGAAAAAGAAGATGAGCTAGAGGGCGACGAAGATCTTTGGGAAGATGACAGTGAGTCTAGCGAAGAATATAACGACGATCAAGACGATACTCCAGTGGAAGAGGAAGAAATTTAAGTTACCAATTCCAGGAGTTCTTCTTGACCAAGTACTGCGTTAAAAACGTTGCAAATTCTTCCTTGTATTCCTTAGACAATTCTGAGCCTGAAAGGATTTTATAATCTTTCTTAAGACTGTCTGATATATATTTTCCAATCCCAATCTGCCGCGGATTTGAGAGCAACTGCTTGAGCAACTTTACAGCTTGGACATATTCCCTAGGAACTTCAACATACCAGCGGCCTTTCTCCACCCATGGCTTTTGCTTCTTGTACTTGTCCGTGAATTTTTTTTGGTGTTCCTGACTTATCTGGATTGGAGGGCCGTCAAGCTTTTTAATCCCCGGTAGCTTTGCAGTTTTTAGCTCAAGTAAGAAATATGAATACTCATCGGAGTGGAACGCCGAGTCAATAACCTCAAAATCTTCTTCCTTCACAGCCCTAACTAAGGAAGCCAAACTGCGCCTCAATTGAGAATAAAGAATGTCCTCTATGAGTTTTGGCGTCTTAAACTTGACCACGAATAGTTCGCCGTGCTTTTCAAGTTTCTTTTTCAACTCGCCTTTGCTAAGAACTTGAACATTTTCAGGGTAAAAGAATTTTTTAGACGGCTTCGCGAGGAACTCGCTGCACGCAAATGAAAAACGCTCAAAGTTGTCATTCTCAACCGCGGCTGCAACATTCCTGTCCTTGTCTATTGGGTCTATCACGACGAGGGAGTGCTTGAACAGGTTAAATGCCTCCCTGCCCTTGTAGAACTTTTCTAGGTCTATGACCGTGCCGTACTTCCAGTTCTTGGCAGCTCTCACAACGCCCATGAAGTCCTTGTACTCAAGGATTAAAAGCTCGCAGAGATAACCTGAAAAGCCGCGCACTTTTTCCTTGGCGCTGTACACGCCGACGCCTTTCATAAATTGCTTGAGCAGGCGCGTCTCACCCATCTGCTTTTTGGTGAGGTTTTTCTTTATGTAAGCGGTGTGGAACGGTGTCCTGTCAACCGCGGACTGAAGCTCCTCGGTCTTTTTGATTGAATAGCAGGGGACTATATCAAGGTTGAAATTCCCAATAGCACCTTTCACATAAGGGTGCTCGGCATACGCAATCACTGGGCTGCCGCCGAGCCCTTTTATGATTTTCTTGCCAGCTGCTATGCCATCCTTTTCCAGTTTGCTTCTTGGAACTCCTGGCTCAAAAAACATGAAAATATCAACATCGTGCGTGCCTGAAACCCAGGTGTCCTTTGCGATAGAGCCCTCTACGTCTGCCCTGTAGCCGGCTGCCTTGAGTTTCCTGACAACCTGCTGGGCAAAGCTTTCCAATTTCTTGTGCTCTGCCTCGGTCGGCGTAGCCCGCTTGAGAACCTCTTTAAGGATGGAGTCCATCAGATAGTGTAGTGACTGCCTCTTTAAAAACTTTGAGAAGAAGAGTGGACCAAGTTAAATTACGCGTCTGCCGAAACTTTCGCGCTCTCCCACCTGGTCCAGGTTAGAGTGGATTGAGATCTTTCGCATAAAATCCGAAAATTTTACATGTCCAACCCCAATCCAAGTTTAGAGTGGACCGGGTTGAATTGCGCGTCGCCCGAAGGTTTCGCGTTCCCCCACCCAGTCCAATCTTAGAGTGGGTCAAGATAAATTCCATGTAAGCCCGAAGGCTTTCACAGATCCCACCTCAACCCAAGCTTGTTCTGAGAGATTGGAAATGCCTCCCCAATACAGTCAGACCCCCGGAGGGGAAATCTAGTAATCCGTGAGGGTATATAAAGCTTTCGTTCGCCTGAAAAATCAGGCGGCACTTTGTCCCGCAAGAAATTTTTGATGCTGCGGGACTACCGAGCAAGTAGGATGCCTTCGGTCAAATTTGTGAAAAATAAAAGTTTAGATTGCTCAGAAGCTCCGCCTGCTCGCGGAGGCAGAGCATGCCACATAAAATTGGTGATGCTGTGGCATTACCAAGCCATTCGGGTGCCTTCGGTCAAATTTGTGAAAAATAAAAGTTTAGATTGCTCAGAAGCTCCGCCTGCTCGCGGAGGCAGAGCAGAGGCATTCGCCATCGGCGAAGCCTCAATAGAAGTTTGTGAAAACGATTGCTCAGAAGCTACTGCTATCTCCGCCTGGCCGCGGAGAGCGGCCACGTGCTGCTTCAAAAACATCAAGCAGCAGCACTGTTTTTGGTCAAGCTCCAGACGCGCGAAGCGCGTTGGCCTCGGACGCTGTGCGTCCGACGTTTTTGATAAATTGGAAGGAAAAAGATTGCTCAGAAGCTACCATACTCATCATCTTTGGGCGGTATCAGAGGGTGCTGGCACCCACCTTTTCCGCTCGCAAAACTCGCGCAAAAGCTGGACCAAAAAATCATTGAGTGCTCAGAAGCTACCATACTCATCATCTTTGGGCGGTATCAGAGGGTGTTCACTTCTTCACTGCAAGTAATATGGTGTCTTATAGAATTAATAAAGCTTCCTATTCCTTCTTCTCTTCTGCAGGCTTCTCTTCAACCTTCGGCTCAGCCTTCACAGCTTCCTTAATAACTTCGGTCTTTTCAACCACTGCGTGCCTGAGCGGGTAGAACTTGGAAAGCCCTTTCTTCATTCGCATTGAAATCCTGCCAGAAACTGCGTCATTGATGAATTCATTGTAATTGTACTGCTTTGCATCCTCAGCCATGAACTCAAGAAGTTTCTTGCCAAGCTCGCTCTTCATTGACTTCTTAACCTGCCTAGTTGTAACAATAATTGATTTCACGCGAAGTCTTTTTCCGTCCTTTGTGGTGACTACCTGATTCTTGTATACCTTGCTCGTCCTGCGCCTCGCCAAACTGCGCTGATAGTCCTGGACAAGCGCGTGACCAAGGAACTCTGTCTCTGCCTTCTCGCCCTTGACACCTGTGATTTTGAACTTGAGCTTGACCTTGTTGTTCCTTGAGTTCGGATCGCCTATGATTGTGCTGTAGTTGGCCATTACTATTCGGCCCGGGACTTTGCGAATGTCTGATGCGATTGTCTGCCCTATGACAGCGTTCCTGAATAGCGGCGGGGCTACAACATCAAAGAATTTCTTGCTCTTCCACTTGTCAACTGTTTCCCTTGCCATTTTTATCCGCCTAGGAATTCAAGCCGCTCGTTCTCGTAGCGCCAGTCTTTTTCAATAACGCCATTAGCCTTGTAGTACTTAGCTAGCCTCCTTATTTTTGATTCGGTCAACTGAAGGCCGCGCTTCCCGTCCATATCCTGCTTGTGCGCTTTCATATGGTTCTTTATTTTTGCAGCCCTGATTATGAGATGGGTCAAGTCGCTTGGGAGGCGCTGCTCCAGCTTGTTCTCCCTGAGTATCTGGGAGATGCTCTTCTCAGTCACATTCTTGACGCTTGGAACTCCGTGCTGGTCCCTCAGGATTATGCCTATCTCGGCTTCGTGCCTGCCGTTGTTCGCGAGCTCAACTATGATGGTTTCAACATCCTTTGGAGGAATCTTGACCCATTTTGGAGTCTCTGAACTAATCGGCTTCTTGCTGCCGGATTTCCCCTTCCTTCGTGAATACATTCTAGCCATTTTTTAAATGTCCAATTAATTTGCTCAAAGCGTTCGCGCGATGAGACAGGTTGGATTTAGTTTCAACATCCTCGGCGAAAGTTTTTTCGCGCCCTTTCGGGAGGAATATAGGGTCAAAACCAAAACCACCTCGCCCGCGCACTTCGCGGGAGATATTACCTATGCAGACTCCTTTAAATACTTTTTCGCCGGAGCCGTCCTTGTATGCGATGACCGCGCAGAACTCTGCGCTCCGGTCTTCAACGCCTTCAAGAAGTTTCAATATTCCTTTCAAGCCGATTGTGAGGTATGCCTGCTTGCTGTAAACACCAGGGAAGCCCTTGAGCGATTTGATGAAAATGCCCGCGTCCTCAACGAAGACAGGCTGCTTGAGCTTCTCGTATGCCTCGCGGACTGAGTGTAGGGCAAGTTGCTCAACATCATCGGTCTGGATTTCAGTGAGCTCTTCGTTGAACTGGCTGAGTTCTAAATTGTTTTTCTCAAACAAAGCCTTTGCTTCCCTGAATTTCCCAGGGTTTGTTGTTGCGAAGTGAATCATGGCTCCAGCAGCCCCAGTCCAATTGACTCGTCCTTTCTGCGCTCAACCGGCTTGTCAAATTTTTTAATGTAAAACTCAGCGGCGAAGACCTTTGCGCGCGTCACGTGCCCGCCGTATGCCCTGCCTTCCCTGTCCGCGAGCGTTGCGTGCATGTGCACGAACGGCTCGCCCTCGTTCAAAGAGACGTTGCCTGTGCAGTTGATGATTTCAGCGTGCTCGTCAAGAGCCATATTCAGGTATTTGCCCTGGTCCTGGTCATAGAATGCGATTTCAGAGTTCTTCACCGCGCCGATGATTGTGAACCAGCCGCTTTGAATGTTTTCAGTTTTGCAGAGCTCAAGGAGCGCTTGCTTGAGGTCTTCGTTCTCCTCAAACCTGCCGAAGTATTCATTGTCGGATTGTTTTGTGAATTTCATTGGAATAAGAGGTTATGTAATTTGGGCGAGGCTATTCATCATCCTCAGTAAAATCAGCGCCGCACTCAAAGCAGATATCAGCGTCCTTGGGCATGATTGCTTCACATTTAGAACACTTGACCATGCCTGCCATATCATCCGCTCCACCCACATCTTCATCCGCCTCTTTGTCACCACGGCCAAAAAGCCGCGCGAAAAAGCCTGACTTCTCGGTTGATTCTGTCTTGGGCACTTTCTTGGCCTCCTTCTGTTCCCGCTTCTTCCTGGGTTTCTCAAATTGCGCGTCGTCTTTGTTTTTCAGCTTGGCATAGCACGCGTTGTGCACCAAGGTGAGCCCCTTGAAGGAAGCGGCAACCTTTGCGTAATGCAACGACTTGTTGCCGCAGATTATGCACTTGCGGATTTTGGTGCCAACTGTGATTTGCTCCTCTTTACAATTGTCGCAGATGCCTACTGCGCTGTAAGTTCCTGCGAGCGAGTTGTAGCCGTATGTGATGAAAAGGATTTTGCCCAACGTCTTGCACTTCGGGCAGCGCACGGATTCGTTTGAGCCAATAGTCTTTATCCTGCCCTTGTATTTTTGCCTGAGCTGCTCAGTCAGACTTTCAGGTGAAGCTTCCTGATTTTCCGTTTCCCTGGAATAACCATCATCAGCCAGTCCGCCGTGGTCAGGTAAGCCAGCGTAGTCGTCGTCGGACAAAATAGCCTCGGCAGATTTGCCAGGTATATACCAGTCCGTCTCTGAGTGGTCTTTAAGATGCTTTTTAGTTATCTCAAGTGCTGGTCTGCTACCAATTTGCTTGGAGTAAGCGGTGAAGCACCTGCCCCTGTGAATTCCATACATGCCAATGTCCACTTCCTTTGTCCCAGCTGAGGCAGGGATTTGATGCTTGATTAAAATAAGAACTGTGTGCTTGAGCGAGTGGCTCTTGCAGTATGGGCACGGCTTTATCTTTTCAAAAAGCCCCTTCAGTTGCTTGTCGTCCTTGAGCGCGTTGAACTTGCAGTTTGGGCAGACTGCGGCCTTCACACTGTGATTCGGCTTGACCTTGAACATCATAAGTGATTTATGACATTTTGGACAGATGATTGTTGAGCCGTGCGGCGTGTTTGGAATCGGCTTGCCGTCCTCGTCAAACAGCGCGTGGCCGAACTCAACTGTTTTTCCAAAAGGCCAGAACTTCTTTTTTTCCAGCGGGATATGAAGATCAGAAAGCTCTGCTGGAATTTGGCGTGCGTTACAATGAGGGCAAACCTCAGAATATTTTGAGATTTCCTTGTAGCAGTTATGGCATTTTATTTTATTAGATTCTGAATATTTAGAAACGCTGTGCACTGGAGGAGATGCCCCCTTGCCTTTTGGCTGCTTTGGAGAATCTTTCTGACCAACTGCGTGGTGGCACACCTCGCAGATTGTCATATCCTTGCCAAGAGGCTTTCCGCAATTTTCGCAGGTTGTCCAAAAAGAGGAGGCACCTTGAGACGCAGAAGCAGTGTCTCTCGTTTTCTTCTGAGCTTTCTTTCTAGGATCTTTTTTGCAGAGCGGACACTTTTTAGTGCCTTTGTAAATTAGATTTCCGCAGTGCGGGCATATGTCCCGTTTAGAAAGAGGAACTTTGCCAGGGTCACCGAAGCGTGCTTTCGTCTTTTGGTTTATGTCTTCAAGTGGAAGACGTTTTTGTTCGGCTTTTTTTCGCTCTTTCGCCTCGGCTTTTACTTGTTTCTTGCGCGCCTCGTCTGCCTTCTTCAGCCTTTGTTGAGCTTCCTTTTCCGCCTTCTTTTTCTTTTTTTCCGCCTCCTTTTCCGCTTTAGATTTCTTTTTGTCAGGAGTTTTTGCACCCTCTTCATCCTTGCCAGCTTTCCAATTCTGGTAGCGCTGTGTACCTGTTATACCCTTGCCAAGCCCGCCAAGACTGCCCATAACTATGATAAGGATAATAATGTTCCCCCAGTTAGCTGAAGTGGTTTGACCACCTTGCCGCGGGGTACTGCTCCCACCGCTACCGCCTCCACCGCCACTGCCAAAACTGATTGAGTCCAACCAGCCAGCCTCTAGAGCTACTAGGAAAAGTGCAACAAGTATGATAACTAGAATAACAATAACAATAATTGCTTTCTTCGTGCTTACCATAATAAAATAATGTAGAGTGAACTATTTATAAACTATCTTTCTTTGTACCTGCCGCACTTCCACGTCTCTGCGCCGAGCTTGGTGCTTATTTATAATTACCTTTCTTTGCGCTATAGAACCTATATTAGCACATGGCTGCTAAAGCAACTCATAGTGCACCATTATTTACTTTGCACTGTTATTTCATCATAGGCAAGGATAGGCCCGTAGTACATCTCCATAATAAGGAGATAAGATATGAGCTCTGATTTTCCAGCAGAATTCATATCGAGTTCTTTTACATCTAAGATGAACTGCCTTACGATGCGAAAGTCAGATCTCCACCAATCGGTAATGCTCTCAGGGTTGAATTTATTGTCTGCAAACTCTTTGACCCTGGCGCGGATTACATCGGTATCAATTTCAACCGACTCACCAAGCAACTCTGACATTTGCTTCAGCATACCTTCCCGGAATTTTTTATAATTGTCCTGATTGATTTCTCGAATACGCGATGGGTCTAGGTCTACATAACTCCACAGATACTTCTCAGCCATTTGTATGGTTTTAATGAGTATTACAGCCTTCTCTTCCGCGTACTCCCCTTTTTCTTTGAAAACTTCAGAACTTAGTGAGTTTAGGACAGCGGAGAAGATATCCCACCAGAGCTCCAGTCCTGGTTGCTCAAATCCCTTCTTGCTTGAAAGCTTGAAATCTTTCAAACAGGTTTTGAGCTCAAACAAAACGTTTTTGGAAATCTTGGTTACAGCAACCGCGGGCCGGCCACCGCAGTCCGTGTGGACTATGCGTATCCTGCCATCCTTAACCTGGATTTTAGCCCCTTCAAGAGAATAACCTTTGCACTTTGGGCAGGGCAACACATCGAATTCCTTCATAAAATATCTATGAAAACTTTTGCTTAAATACTTATCTGGGACGCGGCGGTTCTTTGAGATTATACATTGATTTATACAGCGCTCTGCTGTTTCTGCGCCGGTATAAACCTTATATAATCCGCGTTTCAAGTTATTGGCATGAATGAATTCCAGTATATGCTGGCTCCGATGGAGGGTATCACCAGCAACGCGTTCAGAACGCTTTGCCACAGGCACGGCGCTGACCTCACATTCACAGAGCTGGTAAAAGTAGGCGGGCTCGCGCGGAAGAACAAGCTCACCTGGTCCCGCCTTGATTTCAAGGACGAGACGCCTGTGGTCGCCCAGCTCCTTGGAGTCAGCGAGTCGCAGTTCACGCAGTTTCTCGCTATGTTTGAGCCGCCAAAAGGTTTTGAGGGGTTCAACCTCAACCTTGGCTGCCCGAGCCCTGAAGTAATAAGAGAAGGGCAGGGGTGCGCGCTGGTTAGGCGCGTGGCAAAGACCAAGAAACTGTTGGATATGTTTAGGGACCACGGGTTCAAGGCATCTGTGAAGATGCGACTCGGCCTAAATCAGAGGGACAAGGAGAACAAGGTTTACCTGAATCTGATTAGTGGAGTTGACGCAGAGTTCTTCGTGGTCCACGCAAGGCACGGCACGCAGACCAGCGCGGAGCCTGCTGATTTTTCAGTTTATGAAGAGTGCGTGGAAACAGGAAAAAACATAATCGCGAACGGCGACATACACACAAAAAAGCAGGTGGAGTTTCTAAAAAACATGGGAGTGAAAGGAGTTATGATAGGACGGGAAGCTGTGCGAGACCCTGCGATATTTGACAGGCTTAAAAAAGGTCAGGCGCCGGCGCGTGAAGAACTGGTGGGAGAGTATCTGGAACTGACTGAAAAATTTGCTGAACCGGAGAAGTATAGGAAGATGATTTTGAAGTGCGGAATAGACAAAGACAATTCAGATTAACGCTCTTTATACCTGCCTCTTGTCTCGATTTTTTCCAAGCGCTTTAAAACTTCTGCGCCGGATTCTGAATTTTCCACATACGCTTTCATCGCCGCGTCTATGTACTTGTCAGCTTCCTCGCCTTTTGTCGCGCGGATTGCTTCCTTAAACACGCGCAGGTCAACGCCTTTCTTCTCAATGCTTTTTGAAACTTCGCCGAGCCCGAAGTCTATGAAGTAAATGCCGTCTTCTTTCACAAGGATGTTTGAAGTTGTCAAGTCGCCGTGGATTATGTCAGCATCGTGCAGCTTTGCGATTTCAGCTCCTGTTTGCGCGCAGAGCTCTTCAGTCAGAACCTGGTCAATTCGCTTCGCTTCAAGGAAATCCATTTCAATGCTCATTTTTTCCTTGTCAACTTTGTAAATCTTTGGGACTAGAACTCCGGCTCGCCTTGCCCTGTCCATCAGGCTCGCTTCCCGCGCGGTTCTTTGTTTTCTGAGCGGCTCGTCTATTTCTTTCAGGCGGTACCCTTTCTTGATGCGCTCCTTTGTGAGCTTGTCGCCTTTTCGGGTGAGTTTCGCTTCTGCGCCGAGCTTTAGGAATTTACTTTGCACCCTGCACCTCTATACTCCCACAGAGCAGTAGTGTTGTAATTGTTGAAAGCACTGTTGTTATATCGTGCTTTTGGTACTGATCCTTCAGGTAGGCCTGCACTTTTGTGCAGTCATCCGGAACAGTTATGCTGCCATTTTTTCGTATGTAACTGTAGATAAACCCTGTGGCACCGGTTTTGTACACGTCGTCAAGTTCCCTGCCTGTTGCTTTGAACGTATACCCAAGGCCTATTGCAGAAACCACACCTGATTTTCTCGCCCCCCCTCTAGTAATCTTGTAAATGAAAAGGGACAACTGCAAGAAGAAAAATACATCCTCTTCATGCATTCTCTTGAAGAAGGAACCCCATTTTACTTTCCAACCTTTTTGCGGAGCCTGAAGGAGGTAACTGAAGAAGGGGTTTACTGTGCGAGCATTTGTGCCGATTTCTTTCACTATCCCTCTTACCAGTTCTACTCTGTCATTGGGCTTTGTGTACTTGTCTTTGAGTTTACCCAAGTTATCCCTAAGATATTCCCAAATCTTTTCCGCTATAATAGATGACCTAATCATTCTTTGCCTCTGCGCCGAGCTTGAGGAATTTGTTCATAGCAAACTTTAATAAACTCCTAACCTTTTATTTGCTTCGGGAGACATACGACACAAAGTTTATACGTAAAATAAGCTTTGTGTCTATTTCAAACACTGTGCGATTGGGGAGTTTGAAATGGCTGAAGTAAACTACAAGGAAAAACTAGAAGAATTCATGTCCAAAGGCAGCTGGGCTGAGACCGAGGGTGGTAAAACTAAGGGGAGACCGTCAAGCAATGAATATTTTATGAAGATGGCTCACCTTGTGAAAGAGCGCTCAACCTGCCCGCGCAGGATGGTCGGCGCAGTGATTGTGAAAGACAAACACATCCTCACAACTGGCTACAATGGTAATCCAAAAGGGATGAAGCACTGCGACGAAATCGGATGCCTGCGCGACGATTTGAAAGTTCCGAGCGGAGAGCGGCACGAGCTCTGCACTGGCTTGCACGCTGAGCAGAACGCAATTATTCAGTCAGCGGTGTTTGGAGTTTCAATCAAAGGCGCGACAATGTATTGCACGAACACTCCGTGCTCAGTTTGCGCGAAGATGATAGTTAATGCCGGAATTAAAAAGCTAATTTATGAGAACGGCTATCCGGATTTGATGGCTGAGAAGATTATGAAGGACTGCGGTGTTGAGTTGCAGAAGGTTGAGAAGTGACATAATATGAGAATAACGTGGCCAGTATTAGTACGTGAAGAGTACAAGCAGCAGATGGCAACTAATACTCTGGAAACTGCGATTATCAATACTTCAAAAGAGTGTGGAGTCAGCGCCCTTAATGTTTGCAAAGCTGTGCGCTCAATGCTTACTAAGGACGAGCGCAGAGAACTTGCATGCATTAGTTCAAGGATAAAGTCAGGCGAAATTCCAGATAGCCCTATAAAAAAGAATAATACGCGCCCCTCAACACGGAACCCGCAGCCAAAAAAAAGATTTAACTCCAAGATACTTACTGCGTTTGAGGAGCACAACAAAGGAGATGTCTTAGCGGCAATACAAGCAACTGCAGTAGAGTGCAGATTGTCTGAGCTGACTGTCTGCAGTGCGGTATATAAGAAACAGCCTGACAAAGTGAAAAAGGAAATAGAGAAATTGCTTAAGAGTGGCAAGATAAAATAAGAATCACATCCAAGTAACATCAACCTGATCTGTGCGGAACCTTTGATTTATTTTTGAATCCTTAAGCTCAGTTGTTAGCCCGGCTTTGAGCATAACTGCTCCTGTCCACGCAATCATCAGACCGTTGTCGCCGGCGTGCTCCATTGGAACCACGTGGAACTCTGCGCCGCGCTCTTTGCACATTGTGCCGAGCATTCCCGCGAGTCTTTGGTTAGCCGCGACCCCGCCTGTTACGAGCAATTCTTGCTTCTCTGTGTGCGCCATTGCGCGCTCAGTGACTTCGGTGAGCATTGCGAACGCGGTTTCCTGGAACGAGTAGCACAAATCTTCCTTGCTGTGGTCTTTCACTTTGTTCTTGACCGAAGTTAGTATTCCTGAGAATGACAAGTCCATTCCTTTCACAACGTAGGGGAGCTCAATGTAATTTTTTCCCTCAAGCGCGAGCGCTTCTATCTTTGGCCCGCCTGGGTGCTGTAAACCTAATTCTCTGCTGAATTGGTCAAGGCAGTTTCCTACTGCAACGTCCAAGGTTTCCCCAAAGACTCTGTACCTGCCGCCGGAGTATGCGATGACCTGCGTGTTCCCGCCTGAGACATAAAGCACAACCGGGTCTTTTGTTCCTGTTGCGAGCTTGCCGATTTCGATATGTGCAACGCAGTGGTTAACACCGATGAGCGGTTTTTTGTAAACTTCAGATAAGTAGCGGGCGGCTGTGGCTCCGATTCTGAGGCACGGTCCGAGACCAGGTCCCTGCGCGAATGCAAACGCGTCGATTTCATCCAATCCACCTTTCTCAGTTGCCTTGTCAAGAACTTCTTTAAAATGGTCTGCCTGGTATTCAGCTGCTTCGCGCGGCACTATGCCGCCAGACTCCGGAATGTATGTAATCTTCTCGCTTGAGATTATTTCACCTTCATCTGTGCAGACACCGATTCCCAAGGTGTGCGCTGTGGACTCAATTCCGAGGATGTTCATGCTCAACAAACCTAGTAGAGTTAAAAAAAGGTTATATATTCATCTGAAGCTCTGGGCGATATGGACTATGAAAAGTATTGCTTGATGAGACGAATCGTGCTGGAAACTTTGGACCGTAGAGGCAAGTGGGGCGGGGCTCATACAAGTGTCGTGAACATGCTAAAGAAGATTCCGCGGGAGAACCGAGGATCAAAAGAGACTAAAAGAGCCATAGCAGACCTAGTTAAGGAGAGAAAAATTATGCTAAAGAAAACAGTTGAAGACGACCACGTTTCATTGAATCCGCGTTTCATTAAGGAAATTAAAGAGGAAATTGACAGTAAACTAATACTCTAAAAAAGAATAATAAAGCTCTAAAAACAAACATTTAAATAGGAGGTTGTGTATGGAAACAAATATGACATATGAAGAAACTTTTTTAACAAAGGCGCTTGGGAATTCGCCAACCATACGGGTTATTGACCTTTTAATACTCGGCAGGGGATTGGACTACTCGCTCTCGGACATAGAGGAAGGCGCAGAAGTTGGCTGGACCACGCTACACGAGGTCATCCCGCGGCTCATAGAAGTCGGGCTCATAAAGCACACCCGTTGCGTGGGAAGAGCGAAAATGTACAAGCTAAACGAGAGGAATCCATACGCTCAACTGCTTATCAAGCTCGACCAAAAGCTGTCAAACGACAACATGAACAAGATAATTGCTGAGCAAGAAGAACTGGTTATGACTGTTGGGAAGTGAAATATATTTAAACCACTTGAACGGATAGAGCGCCACGAGGTGCATTGAGAAATGGTAGAGATAATTGGACTTACAGGCCTTAGGCCTTCAAAGGAAAAAGTCGGCGAGGTCACTGCCCCGCCATATGACGTAATAAAGCCAGGCACAGAGCTGGAGAAATTTTTGCAGCAGAGAGAGAATTCATTATTTCACATCACGCTCGGCTCCCACCCTGTTGGCGCGCTTGAGGAGCTTATTGAGCGCGGGGCGCTCATTGAGGATAACGAGCCGTGTTTTTATGTTTACGAGCAGCGCTATGGGAACGAGACGCGAACCGGCGTGTTCGTTGCCGCGGCTGTTAGCGATTACTCAAAAGGCGAGATTATCCGGCACGAGAAAACTTTTGACGAGAAAGTCCAAGGCAGGCTGAAGCTTAGGCGAACCACTGGCTACTCATTCGGCCCTGTGTTTTTGCTGACCAAGTCCCCAATCAGCTCAGTGCTTGAGGAGATTAAGTCAAAATACGAGCCAGAGTATGAGTTCACATCTGACTTTGGCGGGCAGAGCGAGCTGAACGGGATAAAGAACAGAGTTTTCCGCGTCAAGGAGAACAGCGCAGAAGGCAAAAAGCTCAAGGAGCTCATCGGCAAGAACAACCTCTATATCGCGGACGGGCACCACAGATATCACACTTCGCTGAAGAATAACCAGACGCACTTTTTGGCGTACATTGTTGAAGAGGCCAAGATTCAGGCGTACAACCGCGTGGTAACTGGAGTGAAAAAGTTTGACGAAGTAAGCGACAGGTTTGAGCTCGAAGAGACTAACGAGTTCAAGACCCCGGAGAAGCACCAGTTCTGCATCTACTCAGGTGGCAAGTCCTATTTGCTGAATGCAAAGGAAGTCCCTGACGATGTTGTTGGCAAATTTGACTCAAGCATTCTTGAAAGGGAAGTTTACCCAGTGTTTGAGCTGACGCACGACATGATTATGGACCACGCGCACTTTGACTACTACGCAGAGTCCGAGCTTGACACAATGAAGAAAGTTGTTGACGGGGGCAAGTATGATGCTGCGATTGCGCTGCACCCAGTTTCAATTGAAGAATTAATGGAAGTTGCAAACGCAGGCTTGGAAGATTCAAACATTGTAATGCCAGAGAAGTCAACTTTTTTTGCGCCGAAGATTTTGAGCGGGTTGTTTGTGTATAAGCATGTGATTATTTAACATAATACCAATTCCCACTCTTCTTCTGCTCCCTGTCTTTTACTGAGTCAGGTTTATTTGACCTCGGTCTGCCTGTGTCCGGGTCCCTGCGGAACGTGATGTCCAAGTCCTTCAAGAACAGGTTCATTCCTTCTTCCATTGCGTAAGGTCCTTTGCCTTCGCCCTTTTTACCTGGTTCGCCAAGGAATGTCATGAGCCTGTCGCTCAAGTAATCAAGGAACATTATGTCGTGGTCAATTACTATTGCGCTCTTCTCGCGGGTTGAAATATCCCGCTTCAAGATGTCTGCAACGTTCACGCGCTGCTCAACGTCCAAGTGCGCCGAGGGCTCGTCAAGCAGGTAAAGGTCTGCTTCCTGGCTCAGGCACCGCGCGATTGCTACTCTCTGCAGTTCCCCGCCTGAGAGCTGGCCGAGCTTTTTCTCAAGTAGCTTTTCAAGGCTGAGGTCTGCGATGAGCTTCTGGGGTGTTTTTGCAAGTGCAACTCGCACAAACAAGTCATCTTCTGGCTTGATGTATTGCGGTTTGTATGAGATTTTGATTTCCTTGCTCAAATTGCCAGAGTCTGACTTCAATTCCCCTGCGAGCATCTTCATGAAAGTTGTTTTGCCTGTTGCATTCGGGCCAAGAACTCCGACAATTTCCTTTTCGTGGATTTCTCCTTTCTCAACAGTGAGTTCAAAATTGTCAAACTTCTTGCTGAGCCCTTCAAAATTTACAATTGGATTAAGTTTCTTTCCTTTCTCCGCGCCCTTCACAATGAACTTGATTGGAGTTTCCCTGAAGCGAACGTTCTCTTCCTTGAGGAACCCTTCTAAATATGCGTTGATTCCGTTCCGCGCTGCCTTGGGGAAGCTCACTATTCCGTACGCTGCTGGCTTGCCGTAGAATACGTGCACCAGGTCCGTGAGGTAGTCAAGCACAACAAGGTCGTGCTCCACAACCATCACGAGTTTTTCCTTTGCCAATTCCTGAATCGCGCGCGCGATTTTAAGCCTCTCCTTGACGTCCAAGTATGAGGAAGGCTCGTCAAAGAAGTAAATGTCAGCGTTTTTCATAATCGCTGCGGCAATCGCAGTTTTTTGCAGCTCTCCGCCGGAGATTTCAGTGATATCATTTTCCAAGAACGCTTCCATGCCGAGCTCCTTGACCATTTTGTCATAGATTTTGCGCTCGTCGGATTTTTTTAGCAAGTCCTTGACTTTGCCCTTGAACATTTTTGGAATCCGGTCAACGTACTGCGGCTTGTAGGACATCTTTTTCTGCTCAATGTTCTCAAAGTAGTCCTGCATCTCCGAGCCCTTGAAGAATTCCTTGAGCTGCTCCTTGGTCGCTTCAGTTTCTGCGCCGAGGTTCGGCTTCAGGTCGCCTGAGAGAATCTGGAGCGCAGTGGTTTTTCCAGTTCCGTTCTGACCAAGTAAACCGACAACCTGGTTCTTGATTGGGATTGGCCCGCGGTAGAGCGCGAATCCGTTCTCGCCGTATCTGTGGAGCAAATCGTCCTTGAGCTCCTCTGCGAGGTTTATGATTGTGATTGCATCAACCGGGCACTTGTTCACGCAGATTCCGCAGCCGATGCACAAGTCCTCATTTATCTGCGGCCGGTTTATTTCAGAATTTTGAGTAATGCACGCCTTCTTGGCGCGGTTCACAGGGCATACCCTGGCGCAGAGAAAGCCTCCGCAGGTTTCAGGGTTGCACTGATCATTATCTACTATTGCGAGTCTCATAAGAATTACTTAACCTTCAACATAAATAAACCTATTCAAAACTAATCTTAGTCTCTTTTCCCAGCACTTGGCTGAAGAGCTTCTCATACGACTCTGGGTTGTCCACTTTTACGCGGTCAGTCTTTGCAACCCGGATCTTGAACCCGTCCTTGCCGCGCGCTCCATATACCACGTTCACGCCAAGGCAGCGCGCCGGGAACAGGACTTTCTGCATTATTTCGCGGTGGTCATTGGTCTCCTCAAGCACCTTGACCTGCTTGCCGAGCCTGCTTGAAATTTCCTTCACGAAAGTTCCGCCACGGCCAATCATCTGGCCTGCAGTGCCCTTCGGCACAGTAACGAGCATAACATTGTCAACAGAAACAGCGCGCTTGAACTCGGCCTTGTCCAGAGGCGGAATGTTGTGGGCGAGCTGGGTCAAAGCGCGCGCTAGCTCAACATCAGCCAGCGTTGCCTCACCGGAGTCCACCTTCCCCTGGCAGGAGCTGCACAGCGATTCCATACTCGCGCAGAGCCCGCATATAGGTGATTTCATTGCAAAGGTATAATATAGGGAATTTGCATAAATAGGTTGTGGTGAGATGGCAAAACTATTAGGCATAGTCGGAAAACCGAACTGCGGCAAAAGCACTTTCCTGAACGCCGCGACACTTGCCACTGCAGAGATTGCGAATTACCCTTTTACAACCATTGAGCCTAACCGCGGCATAGCTTACGTCAGGGCGCCATGCCCGTGCAAGGAATTCGGCGTTGAGTGCAACCCGAACAACTCTGAATGCAGGGATGGAACACGTTACATCCCGATTGAGATGCTTGACGTTGCCGGATTAGTCCCAGGGGCGCACGAGGGCAAAGGGCTTGGGAATAAATTCTTGGATGATTTGAGGCAAGCAGATGCGCTGATTCACGTGATTGACGCATCTGGCTCAACAGATTCTGAGGGCAAGCCGTGCAGTCCAGGAGAGCATAACCCCGAGGAGGACATCACGTTCCTTGAAAACGAATTAGATTTGTGGTTCCTTGCGCTAATCAAGAAGGACTGGGAAGCTTTCGCGCGGAAACTGCAGATGGAGAAAGGCGAGGTGATGAAAGCTCTTGTTGAAAGATTTAGTGGATTGAAAGTTAAGGAGCATTATATTGGTTCTGCTGTGAGAGAGCTTGGTTTGGATATTGAAAAGCCATCTGACTGGAATGATGATGATTTGAAAAGGTTTGCAACAAAACTGAGAGAGTTTTCAAAGCAGATTCTCATTTGCGCGAACAAGTGCGACATTCCAGAGGCTGAGAAATTCCTGCCGAACCTGGAGGGCGCGATTCCAACCTCAGCTGATTCCGAGCTCGCGCTAAGACGCGCTGCTGAGAAAGGAATTTTAAAATATGACCCAGGCAGTGATGATTTTGAAATAATAGGGGATGTTGAGGAAGCGCAGAAGAAAGCGCTTGAGTTTATCAAGGAAAAGGTCTTGAAGAAGTTTAATGGCACAGGAGTTCAGAAAGCAATTGACAAGGCGGTTTTTGAAATGCTCAACCTGATTGTGGTTTACCCTGTTGAGGACGAGAACAAGTATGAGGACAAGAAAGGCTGCGTGCTTCCGGATGCGCATTTGATTCCGAAAGGCACAACTGCTCGCGAGTTCGCTTACAAGATTCACACGGATATTGGCAAGAATTTCGTTTGCGGAATTGACGCGCGGACAAAGAAGAAGGTCGGGGCTGACTATGAACTGAAGAGCGGGGACGTAATCAGCATTCACTGCTCAAAATAATTATATAAAGGACGTTCCCATATGCTTTTTTATGGTGTATGTAGAGCCGTCAATTGTTGCAACAATGGCCCAGGCAATAATGATTCTGCTAATCGGCTGGGCTACGCGGGAAAAGTTCACTTACAAGGGCGCGATAGCGAACGGCATTATGGTCCTATTTGCAGGGGGTACGCTGCTTTATTACACGAACGTGATTGGATTCTTCCTGCTCGCCTACGGCGCGTTCATAATGGTCTCAGCGATGGAGGAGTACGAGCTGCACAGACTGAAGAAGAATATGAAGCCAGACTGGCTTGCGTACGTGATATACTTTTTAGGAAATTACATAGTCGCGGCTGCGATTATAGTTATTGCTGGGATGTACTCATACAGTGTTTGGCCTTTTGTTTAATACTCAGTAAGCCGCTTCTGCCTCAGAATCCTGCTCTTTGAGAAATAATCACTCGTGTCAATTCGCATTCTTGAGTTGATGTGCGCAAGCGCTTCTTTTAGGGTTGTGAATTTCACAGGCAGCTGGCGCATAGCGTTCCGAGCAGCTTCTCTAACTACCCAAACGCCAAGAGGAACTGTGTAGCCTTCATAAATTTCCCTGAACGAAACAATTCTTGCCTGCCGCTTGAGCTCGCTGAGCCCTTCCACAACCCCTAGGCGCGCAGCGTAGTAGCCGCCACCCTGCTCTGTTGCGTATTTCTTGCGGCCTTCAAAGGATTCGTATTCTTCAGTAATCGCAGTATTCTTCAAACCCTGGCTCCAGAACGAGCCCGGCGCCCAGGCCTCAAAGTTCTCAAACTCCCAGTTGCCAGGCATTGCGAGTATGCAGAAGTGGTTGCTGAGGTATTCAAACTCAAACACGTTGAACTCACTCACGCTCTTGAAGTCCTTGACCTGCTCAATGAGATTCTTTGCGACCATATCGTCCGTAGCGGTTATGCTCCATCTTGTAGGAACGAGCTTCTGGTTTTGCTCCAGGCCGAGCGCGCCTGAGCTGAGGATTGTGGTGATTTTGTAAACGTCAACATCAATGTCGTAGAGGTTGAGCACTGACTCGTTCGCTTTCAAGTCGTCTGAAACTATGCGGTCTACTTTGCGGTTTATCTTCACGTTCTCGGTGATTTTCATTTTTTCTAGCGGAGCTGACGGGCCCATTGGCTGATGCACGTCAGAGAAAGAGACCTTGTAGGTTGGCTCGCGGGAGAAGTTCAGCTCAACATCAGTCGGCCGCTCAGCGAGCGCAAGCTCCTGGTTCTCTTCAATGAATCTTGATTTTGAGAAAATGTTCTGCACTGACTTGGAGCGGATGAGCATTGAGCGCATTTCAACAATCTTGTCATAGCTCATATTCATCCAGGAGCTCGGCGTGTCCATAAGCTCAGGGTTTTCTTCTTCCTGAAAAGTCGCGAGCGGACCCATATAGAGATTTGGGTAGCCTATTCTGCCCACGAAAACGCTGGGGGACGGGCCGAAGAAGTCGGTTCCAATTCTGCCTGTGAGCTTTGGCGTGACATTTACTCTTGCGAGTAGGGGACAGCGTTCGTTGCCGCATAGGGCTCTTGCGCCTTTGCAGGCTATACACATATTTGGTGCTTTCATCTAAACCTCTATTGGGGCTTCGCGACTGAAAGGAGCGAATGCCCCTGACGCCATCCTCCGCGGCCAGGCGGAGTGTTTGGTGCTTTCATGTTTTTCTCAATATGGGGGATCGAGTGATCTGCATGCGCCAGCATGCAGAGACACGCAGCGCATGCCTCAGCACGAGCTGCGTGCTGAAGCGAGCATCCCCCGACGTGGCCCACCTCCGCGGCCAGGCGGAGCTTTCATTAAAGAAGAATAAGTTCTTCAAATAATTAAACTTTGGGGAAAGTTTATAGGCAGGGGAATACACGTATAATTTATGACCAACGCAGGCGACTTATTCAGGCAGCTTGAAGGCCAATATGCTATTGCGAACAGGATATTTATTGACAGCAAGCAGAGCCTAAAGGAGAATCTGGCTTGGGTATTAGTAATACGGGAAGAGCTCCGTAAGATGGACAAAAGGATAGGCGAAACTAGAGGCAGAGCGGAGAGCCTCCAGAAAGCGTGCGAAGAGGCGAGAAAAATACTGAGGAGTGAGCATTACAGCCTTGCATTCTATCTTGATGTTGCGGACGGGGAGAAGGAGGTAAAAAAGCATCAGGAAATGGTAAAGCAGCTGGAAGAGATGAAGGCAGAGAAAGGCGTCAAAAAGCTCATGCTAGTAGAAGAGGCGATAATCAGCGTGCTTTTAGACAAAAGGCGCGCGAGGAACAACAGGTTTTTTATAGGGGGAGTGTTTGCAGCTATAAAGATACTGAAGGATTCAAATGTGGACAACGCAGAAACCACGAAACTTAAAGGGTTGGTAGAAGAGGCAGGCGCTAAACTTGGCAAAACCCCAAAACCAGACAATTCTACTGAAATGCTTGATGAAATAAAAAACTGCACACGTAAATATGTTCACTCAATAACGCGGTCTGATAAGGACAAACTTGAAATTGAGGAACTTATGGATGAACTGCGGAAATCCTTCTTCACAGGCGCGCTCTGCGCGATTGACTGCGTACGCTCATATACCCCGACTGCAGGCGAGCTAGGCGGGGTTCTCAGGATGCTTGGGAAAATAGACTAGCAAAATAAGCCCTCAGCTCACGCTAGGCATAAATTCCCGAATTAAAAAATTTCTTAGAAGCTCGTGCTCTCTTCTGTTGCGGATTCTGAAGATTCTGCTGATGCTTCAGCTGCTGGCTCTGAGCTCTCTTCTGCAACTGGCTCTGATGGAACTGGTGCTGAGAAGCTTGCCCCGCTCCTGAGTGCTTCGCGCGCGGCGTCAATGTCCTTGTCCATGATGGTCTTGCGTGCCGGCCTGTCGTTTGCTGCGTTGTCCAGTGCCTGCTTTGCAAGGTCTGCAAGGTATGATTCGG
The DNA here is from genome assembly GCA_043814055.1 of archaeon. Classification (GTDB taxonomy): domain Archaea; phylum Undinarchaeota; class Undinarchaeia; order Undinarchaeales; family JBDRKL01; genus JBDRKL01. The sequence continues at coordinate 94,746 of JBDRKL010000004.1, read as the reverse complement.
CTGCCTCTGCTGCTTTCACAACTGCGCTTGCTGACATTCTCTCTGCGCCTGCCTTGTTCATAATCCTCTTAATTGGTGCATTTGGTAAATCTGTCATTTTAATTACCTCCTTGAGAAAGCTAGAGAACCGCGCTTTAAATAAGTTTTTATTCGTATCTTAGCGCCACAATCGGGTCAAGCCTGGCCGCCTGCCTCGCAGGAAGCGCGCCTCCAATAAGACCTATGACGCAGGCGAAGCTGATTGACATTGCTGCAAGCCGAGGTGATATGAGCGCCATCTGGCTGCCAATCGCTGCGTTCACTGCCATTACAGCCAGGAAACTTAGGCCAAGCCCAATCAAGCCGCCTATGAAACCCATGATTATTGCTTCGCCCATTATTTCAAGAAGAATCTGCCGGTTTGTGGCTCCGATGGCTTTCATAGTTCCGATTTCGCGTGTGCGCTCGCGGACGCTCATGAACATCACGTTCATTATGACTATTATTGAAATCATGGATGCGATGCCGCCGATTGAGTAAATCATTGCGTTTATCTGCGCGAGCATCTTCCCAGCTTCGCGCTGAATGTCCTTGTCAACCAGCGCGATTACATCGTCAAAGTCCTCTTCTATCTTCTCTGCTATGCTTTCGGCCTCCTCAGGGTCGGAAACTTTCGCCATTACCGCAGTTAGAATACCTTCCTTGCCCCCTATTCTCTGAGCGGTTTTAACAGAGGTCATCACTGAACTGTCGTCCTGTGGATTCCCAACAGATTCCAGGACTCCAACTATTTCAAAATTCTCGCCAGAGAATCGGATGATATCACCAACGTCATAGTCATAGTTCTCGTAAATCATGCTTCCAATTATTATTTCATTGGAATCATCTTCATATGGCCCACCGGATTGGAAACCGATGTCAAAGCCATCAAACATATTCATATCACCCCAGTTCATACCCTGGACAGTACCTTCGCTAGTGGTTACAACAAGCACTGGCGCCACCTGCTCAATCTCGCCATATGCCTCAAGCTCCTCAACAATGTCTTCATCCAGCTCGCTCATCATAACAAAATTCATAAAGCTCATACCTTCCGCGTCCTCAACTATTGTTATTGTACCCTCAAGGAAGCCCATATTTTCGTCAAGCGAGACTTTGATTCCCTCAGTGAGCGAGGCCATTGTGGTGATGAGCAAAATGCCAATTACTATGCCAGTTATTGTGAGCATTGTCCTGGTTTTGTTCCGCGTGAGCTCGGAGCGGGTAGAGTCCAGAATCATCAGGCACCACCCTGTATTGCCTTGATTGGGTCAATTTTGGATGCTTTAATTGCTGGGTAGAGCGCAGAGCCGAGCGTAAGGACCACGCCGTAAGAGAAACTGTAGAGCGCTAAAGACCAAGTCACGCGCGCGAGCGGCATTCCCATTGCCGCGTTCACGCCAGCTGTGCCTATTAAACCAATCATAACTCCAACGAACCCGCCGAAAAATGACATCAGAAGCGCCTGCTGGAGAACATCCATGATTATGTCCCTGTGGCTGGCGCCAACTGCTTTCATTATGCCTATTTGCTTGGTCTTCTCAGTGATTGACATGAACATCGTGTTTATGATTCCGATTGCCGCTACGAGCGAAGTGATAAAGCCGATGCTGAGTGTTATGAGCTGTATCTGCCTTATCCCCTCCTGCGCCTTCTCTATCTCTTCCTCAACTGTTCCTGCGTTAATTGTTGAAAACTCCTCTTCAATATCCTCAACTATGCTCTCAACGTCTGAAATGTCATTCGGCTTCACGTAAGCCATTGTCACCACATCTTTGGCATCAAAAGCTTCCTGCGCGATTTCTAAAGAAGTTATCATGCCCAGGTCTATGAATGTGCCGAGCTCTTCCACAATTCCAGAGACCTCAAGCTCGGTATCCTCAAACTTGACCGTGTCTCCTATTCCAAGATTGGAGGTTTCAGAAACCGTGTGGCCAACAGCAATTTTGTAATCTCCAGCCTCTGGCCAATCCCCCTCCTCCATTTTTATCTCGTCCATCTCAAGGAGTTCCATATTGTCAAAGTCAACGCCGACCAGCATTCGCTGGCCGGACTGCTTGAGAAATAGACCTGCAACAGCGTCAACACCGTCCATCTGCCGGATTTCGTCCAAATCGTCTGTTGTTATCTCGCCAGAAGGAGGACCTTGCATAGTACTAGCCCCCTCTTGGGTGAGCAATATCTTTCCAGATACCATCTCAGCCTGACCCTGAACAAGCTCGTTTATTCCGGCAGTGAAAGAGCCCAGGGACACTATGGCGGCAATTGCTATGATTACACCTAGGACGGTCAGAAAGCTTCTAAGCTTGTGGCTGGTTAGGTCCCTAAGGGCAAGGTCAAGCATCTTGTTTTACTTCTTCTGCTGTTTTTCCTGCTTATTCTGTTTCTTGAGCTTCTTTCTCAGCTTGTAGATGTATATTCCTTCAACAACAGCAATTAGGAAGAAAATTATACCACTGGCACCTGAGCCTCCGCTTGCAGAGCCGCTGATTGAAACAGGAATCGTCTCGCTGTATTCGCGATTCTCTTCGTCAAGGTACTCCATTGTCACTTCACCAACACCCGCAGTGTAGGCTGTAAAGCGGAAAGTGCTCTTCTTGTCAGCTTTTATCTCGTTCTCAATGTCAACGCCGACAATCTGGCCGTCCTGGCGCAGGGTTACCTTGATTGCTTTTGCCTTTGAAGTTCCGAGGTTCTGCACCTCAATCTTGTACTCGCCTGTTTCTATCTTGGTGTTTAGGATTTCCAGGCTTGGAGTTCCGGAAACAGGAATTCCTATGTCAAACTCTTCGCTAGCTGATACTCCTGTTGAGTCCTCGTAGTTCACGGTTATGGTGGCATCGTACATTCCGGTGCTGGTTCCACTCTCTGCAGCTATTGTGAAAGGAAGCGCCTTTGTGCTACCCTTGCCTATTATGTCCACATACGCCTCGCCGCCGGATAGGACTGGCTTTATGTCAGTTGAGTTCGCCACAATCACTGCAGAGACTTTTCTTGCAGCGTCCTCGCCAACGTTCTTGAAGCTTGCGTAAAGTGTTACATCTGAACCTGGCTCAAAAACTTCGGGCTCAAGCCAGATGTTCTGCAGATATAAGTCAGCACGGTTGCCAACCTGCACAGTGAACTCTTCCTGTAACGGCGAGTTTGAACCGCCGCCGTACCTAACCTTGACGGTTAGCGGGTGGGCGCCAGTGCTCGCATCGCTTGCAACTGTAAGCGGCACTTTAACTATTCGAGATTCTCCCGCAGGGACGCCGCCGATTTCACTGTGCCCAGTTGAATACCCAGATATGGCAGAGCCGGCAATTATCTCATAGTCAATGCTCGTGGCTCCGGTTGTGCCAATGTTATCAAAGACCAAACGCAGGGTAAAACTGTCCCCTGGCTGGACTGCGCCGTCCGGAATTTCTCCGGACAACCTAAGGTCAGCCTCGGCTGCTGAAACAGCGCTTACCGACACCAGCATCATTAATGCAATTGCTAAAACCAAAAATTTCTTCATATAGAAACCCCCTTGTTTATGATTTGACCGTCCTTTAGGCGTATTTGCTTGTCTATTCGTTCGGCCAAGTGCACGTCGTGCGTGACTATGATTAATGTCTTCTTTTCTTTCTTGTTCAGGTTCTCTAGAAGGTCAAAAATTTGAGCCCCGACTGTTGAGTCAAGGTTTCCCGTTGGCTCGTCCGCGAGAATTACATCAGGGTCGTTCACTATTGCGCGGGCGATTGCAACGCGTTGCTGCTCCCCGCCGGACATCTCGTTCGGCCTGTGCTTCATCCTGTGGCCGAGACCGACACTCTCAAGGAGATCTTCTGCCCTTGCGTTAGCCGCTTCTCGTGAGGTTCCTGCGAACCTGAGCGGGAGCGCGACATTTTCTATCGCAGAGAAGCTTGTTATAAGATTATATGACTGGAAGACAAAGCCGATTTTGTCCCTGCGGACCAGCGCTAGTTCATCCTCGGTCATTTCAGAGATGTCAATGCCGTCCACGAGTATGGTTCCGCTGGTTGGGGTGTCAAGGCAGCCAATCATGTGCATCAGCGTGCTCTTGCCTGAGCCGCTGGCGCCGACTATTGCTGTGTAATCGCCCTTCGTGATATTTACAGACACGTTGCATACTGCGCGGGTCTCAACATCACCCATCATGTAGGTCTTGCAGACGTCCTTTATTTCAAACATGTTTTCCTTAGCCATTTATTGATCCCTCTGGCATTTTTGAAAGATTTTTCATCATATGATCAAAACATCCTTCCTGCTCCTCTCTTAGCTTTCGTACTACTTCAAGCGTATTTTTAACATCTTCGGTTTTCTTCATTGTATTGAGATGCGCTTCTGCCTGTTTCAGTGCAGCTATGCAGGTTGAGAATTTCAGCTGAATTGACGCCATCATTTTGTCCATAATCTCGCGCATAGAAGTCAAAGCCTGGTACTTTGTTACTTTGCCCTCCTTGCGGATCTCTATGCGGCCAATTAAATCAAGCGTTTTCAGGTATGGGCTAAGAGTTGAAAGCGAGTAGCCGGTTTTTTCCGAGAGCTCTGCCATCGTCAATGAACCCTCAAAAGCTAGTGTAGCCCATATAACGCCAAGCGCGCGGTTAATCCCCATCATTTCAGGGATTGTGGAGTATATGTTGATTACATCCTTCTTTAGGTTAGCAAGCTCTTCCTTTTCTCCCATGCGCAGAGGTAGAAAATAGTGATTTATATACTTTTCGGAAATTTTCGAAATAACTAAAATGACTCAGAAAGCGTTATGATTTCCTCAGGGCTCAGTGATATGACTTTCCTGTCCTACTGCCAAAAAACCTAAACCATAATTCTCTTCAGGTATGCCAGCTCATCCTTCGCTCTGAGCCTGTCAAGCCGTTCAAGCGTTATCCTGCCCTTCATACTGCTGAAGAGCCCCACACTCTTGGCGTACTCTGCCTTAATTATACCCCCAACGCGCTCCACGTTTGCCCGGTATTCTCCGCGAGAGAGCAGTTTTTTCGCAGATTTCCGTGCAGGACATCTCAGGGATACACTGACGCTTTCATTCACTATGAAAGGAAAAAGGCTGCACGAAAGCGGCTTTTCCTTGTATATTCTGCACCTGCCTTTGGAGAAGAAGAGGCAATAGCGGTCCTTTTCCTCAACAAGCTTACTCTGTTTGCGCGTCTTTATCTCAAGCTGAGGCCTGTACCACCCCCAGTTGACTATGTCTTTAAGAAGTAGTTCTTCCCCAAATAATTTGCATGCTGCGGAGCGCACCCGCTCAGCATCCGCCAGAGTTACAAGTGCGCCACCCCTGCAGCAATGCTTATCACAACCCCTGCATTCTTTCAGCTTTGGCAGTTCCATAACTGTAGTATGGTTTGGGTTCGTTAAATATTTTCTCCACTAACTAGTCCAACTTCCAGCAAGCGCCACAACTTCTTCAGGCGTGAGCTGTGTAACTTTCCTGTCTTTTATTTCCCAAAGCCCTTCAGCCCAGGCCTTGACTTTTTCCTTGTCGCTGTCAATCTCGTGCGCAGAATCCATCAGCGCGTTGCGTACTTTCTTGTTCTTGTGCTGGAATAACGCGCGGCAAATGCTGTCAAAATGCTCCGGCACTGTGCCACTTTTTGGAATTAATTTAACAATTGTGGAATCAACCTTTGGAATTGGGAAGTATTTCTCTTTTGGAATGTCTTCCTTGAGCTCAACAACCGCGCGGAGGTAGCAGTTCACGCTGAGCCGCGAGTAGCCCTTTGCGCCCTGCCGCGCGGACATTCTCCGCGCGAATTCCTTCTGGTAGCAAAGCACTGCGAGTTCAATGTCCTGCGCAAGGATTTTAAAAGTTAATGGGCTTGAGATTGAGTATGGAAGGTTTGAGATAATCTTGCTGCACATGGGCCATTCAACTTCCATAGCGTCCGCGATTATCACTTTACAACCGAGCTTTTCAAGAATATGCTTGAACTTTGCGTCCTTTTCAATCACTGTGACATTTTTTGTTTTCTTCAGAATTTCCTCAGTGAGAGTTCCGACTCCAGGCCCAATTTCAAGCACAACATCGTCTGCTGAAAGCTCAGCGTATTCAACCTCGCGCTTAAGAATTTCAGAATCGTATAAAAAGTTCTGATCCAACCTGGAAGAAAGCTTCAGGTTATTCTGATTCAGCAGGGTTTTCAGCTGGTTTAGCTCCACTTTCCTTTTCCTCAGCTTTGGCAGTTGGCTTTTCAGCCTCACCAGGCAGAAGCTGCGCGCCCACAAATATCTTGTACTTTATCGGCTTGAGCTTGTCGTCCTCGCCCTTTAGCTCCCATATGATTCTCTTGACTATTAGCTTTTCTGGGCCTGGGAGCAGTTTCACGCGCTCCGCTATGTCCGCGAAGCTCTCAAACTTCTTCACGCTGCGCGCTTTCGTGATATCCCACATGTGCTTCTTCCCCACGCCAGGGAGCAGTTCAAGCCTGTGCAGGCGCATTGTCAATGACCCGCACTCGTTGAAGAATTTCACGAACTTTGCCTCGTTCGTCTTCACGAGCTTTTCAAGAACATATTCAAGCTCAACCTTTGCAGTTGAGGTCAAATCGCTGTGGTTGAGCCGCCTGATTATGTGGTGAACCTTGTCGCGCACTCCCTTGCCGATGTAAATGTGGTCGCCCTGCGCAGCACTGTCATCTTCGCGGATTGAAATCTCAAGCAGGCTGAAGTAATCAATTCCAAGCACCTGCGCTACTCGCCTTTCGCGCTTGTATCCCGGCACGCTTGAGTCTGCCCGCCCTTCGGCCAAATAGTCCAAAACAATCGCATTCTCGTCAGTTGGCATCTTACTTCCTGTACTTGCCTAATACCTCAAGAATCTTGCTGATTTCATCTTCAGCAAGGATAAAATGTTCCTTGGCAAAAATAAGCTTTACCTCACCCTCGTTATTTGGCATAAGGTCAGTGAGCGATACGGCGTGTGTTTCTGTTACTTTTTCAAGATCAATGAGCTCCTTGATAGCTGCCGCAGTATCTTTTTGATTAAGCTTTGCGAATTTCTTGCAGTACTCCAGCGTGAGGTTCTGTTCATAGCTGAGCTCGCCCTCTTTTTTGCGGGTCTCCACAATTTTCTGGACCTCAACAAGAGGCACTGCTTTCTGAGATAATATTTTTTTTCCTACCATTTTTTACTCCCCCTATTTCAGCGGCTTAAGGTGCTCTGGTTTTACCAGTATTTGCTTCGTCGCATTGCCTATATTGACCTCAACCCTGAAGGACCGGCCGCGCTTCTCCACAACGCACCCGTCCGCCGCCTGAAAGCGCGGGTGAGGCATACCCTTGTGCACAGCTGGATTAATGTTTACACGAACTCTGTCCCCCGGTTTGAACTCCTGCAAAGCCTCGGCTATTGAAAATCGCCCTCCACTGAGCTTGTATCTTGACTTTGCGCGGAATCCTCGTGAGTGCTGCATAAGAATCACTAAGTGAGTTGTATATGTAGAAATGTGTTTATAAATAGCTTTCTATCTGCCAAAAGCTTTTATAATCCAGCTCCTTATGCTGAAATATGTACGTTATAATTGTAGGCGGCGGGCAAACAGGAGAGATTCTAGCGAAGACGCTCGTTGCGGAGAACGAGGACGTTGTAATCATTGAGCAGGACGACGAGAGAGCAGAAGAGCTTGCTGACGAGCTTGACGCGCTCATAATCAAGGGCGACGGCACGAACGCGAAGATAATGAAGGACGCGGGCATAGACCGCGCGGACGCGATCGCGGCGCTGACCAACGATGACAACGTGAATTTGATGATTTGCCACCTCGCGAAGAAAGCCGAGGTTGGAAAAATTGCCGCACGAGTAAATAATCCTGCGAATGAAACCCTATTCATACAGGCAGGGGTTGATGGTGCAATATCAGTAACAAGCTCAATTGTCAGTGATTTCATGAACTCTTTCCGGCTAAAGGGCGCGAAGACCGCTGTGACTTTGGCAGGCGGGAAGATGGAGCTTCTTGAGCTTTACCTGACTGACAATTCGCCTGCAGTGGGCAAGGCTGCGAACAAGTGCGGGCTGCCAAAGGATTCAAAAATAGTCGTGATAGAGAGGAAAGAGGACATCATACTAGTGCAGGGCGATGAAACACTTAACGCCGGCGACCTGCTCTGGATAACCGCAAAGAGCAAGGCGGCGCCTGATGTGATAAAGTCACTGGTCAAATAATGAGAGCCAAGATAACTCCTGAATTCGCTTCAACAGTACTGCATTACCTAGGCATAATTCTCCTGGTTGTAGGCAATTTAATTCTGCTCCCGGTTATTCTCGCGGTCTACTACGGTGAGCCGTTCTTGCCTTATGTAATCGCGTCCGTGATATCACTTAGTTTTGGATTCACGCTGTTCAAGCGTTACCAGCGAGGGCATTTGACACTTGGCCGGGCTATGGTTCTTGGTGCCAGTGCTTTCGCAATAATGGCGCTGGTTGGAGCTGCGCCTTACTACATGCTCTCGCCGCAGCTCTATGGCGGGCTTGGGGCGGATGCATTTGTGAACAGCTACTTTGAGTCAATGTCCGGATTTACAACAACGGGATTAAGCACTCTGCCAGATATTGAAGCAGTGCCGCTAAGCTTGTTGTTCTGGCGCAGTTTGACGCAATGGATAGGCGGTATAGGCGTAGTTGTGCTTTTCCTCACAGTTATGGTCGGGCCTGGAATGTCAGCTTCTTACCTGTTCAGGGGCGAGGCGAGGGAAGAGCGACTTGAGCCGAGCGTGCACCACACTGTGCGCAACATGGCAAAGATATATTTATTGTACACTGCGGTTGGGGCGCTCATTCTTTACCTGCTTGGAATGCCGCTTTACGACGCTATCAACCACGTGTTCACAGTTGTCTCAACAGGCGGCTTCTCCATCAAGGCCGTGAGCATAGGCGCTTACTCAAGCGTTGGGATTGAAATTGCAATAATGGCATTGATGCTTGTCGGCTCAATACCGTTCATACTTCACTACAAGCTCCTTGGCTGGAAGTGGCAGGAACTTAGGGGCTTTGCGAAGAGCAGAGAAGTGCAGGCTCTGCTTGTCATATTTATAGTGTTCACTGGAATACTTGCCCTGTACCTGCAGGGTCAGGGAGACCCAGAGCCTCTGCGGCACAGCGCTTTCCAGGTTATGAGCGCCAGCACAACCACTGGCTACGCGACGATGGACATAGCATTGGCAGATGATTTCGTGAAGAGCGTTATGATAGTATTGATGCTCATCGGCGGGTCAGCCGGGTCAACAGCTGGCGGACTGAAAATCATAAGATTGCTAATGCTCCTCAGCTCAGTGCCCTGGATAATAAACAAGTTCCTCCTGCCGAAGACCTCGGTTCTCCCGCTGAAAGTTGGGAAGAAAGTGTTCTCAGAGGAGGAGGCAAATCAGGTCTCGTGGTACTTCTTCATTTATATGCTCTTTATCATTGTTGGAACCCTTATAATAACAGCGTATGGCTTCAGCTTCATTGACTCATTGTTTGAGACAACTTCAGCTGCTGCAACAGTCGGGTTGAGCACTGGAATAACTTCCGCAACCGCGCCGATGCTGATAAAAATAGTCCTCATTTTCCAGATGTGGATAGGCCGCCTTGAAATATTGCCAGTTCTGGTTTGGATAGGCGCGACAATCGGCAGCCACAAGTGGAGCAGGTTCTACAACTAGACTCCGGCAAGCGACTTAACAAACATAAAAAAGCTGCTCCCGGTTAGGGTTATGAGTATGAACTGAACCGCCATCATCATCATTCCATTGACCAGCGTGATTGGGAGAGGGTCAAGCGCGATAATGTGAAGAGCTGGCACCATGTAAATTATGTAGATTGCAATGCAGAGCATATACATGAAAGTCAAGTGGATGAAGAAGTACTCAAAGCTCACAAACTTGAACATCAAGTGGATAGTTAGCACCCAGATTGAGAAGTAAATTGACTGGGCGATTGCGCCCTGCACGCCCTTTGTGATTAAGAAGTCAATCGGGGTTGGCCTGGTCGCGATTTTTATGTAAATGTAGCTGGTAAGGAGTATCATTGCAAACGCAGGTAGTAGGCCATAATACATTGTTACAGGGAGGAGTATTATGTTCACAAACCCGATTCCGACCTTGACAAGGATTGAAAGCCGCGTGAGCAGGAGCAGAAAACAGAGCAGGAGAAACCCAAATATCGGATGGCTGCCAATGCCTGAGGCGGATGATATTGCAGAGAAAAGCACGAATATGAGGACGGATGCCAATAGGATGATGCCTGCGATTATCTGGGTCGCGGACATCCTGAACATAAAGTTTTTTATTGACTTTATCATGGTTTCAGTAGGAATGAGCAGTAGTAATTAATAAATCTTGCTTTGGAGCTATTGTTAGCGCCGGCTACTCCGAAGTAATTGAATATTAAACTTCGCCAACTGCCCGCGCAGAGAATTTTATTAAATAGAACCGTCGCATGGGTCGGTTACATCATCCAGGTTTTCCAGGTCATCTAGATCCTCAAGATCCCTTGGATAATCTTCATCATCGTCCTGCATAATTTTTTTTCACCCCCTATCCCTTTATTGATATTAAAGGTTTAACTTTCACAACTTTCTTCGCAATTCCTGAAGTATGCATTACGTCAACCACTTCAGTAACGTCCTTGTAGGCACCTGGCGCTTCCTCTGAAACTCCGGACTTTGAATGACCCTTGATTATTATGCCCTTTGCGGCGAGCTCTTTTATAACTGTTTCCCCGAAGTACTCGCGCTTGGCCTGCTGGCGGCTCATATTTCTCCCTGCCCCGTGGCACGCGCTTCCGAAGGTCTCGTCCATCCCTTTCTGAGTCCCGTGGAGTATGTAAGAGCACGTCCCCATTGTCCCGCCGACCAGGACTGGCTGGCCGATTTCTCGGTATTTTTTCGGCACTTCTTTTCGCCCAGGGCCGAACGCTCTTGTTGCGCCTTTCCTGTGCACGATGAGCTTTTTGCCGTCGTGCTCCTCAAGCTTGCAGGTATTATGCCCGATTTCGTAAAAGGTTTCAACTTCTTTTTCTCCAAGACCAAATACTTCTGTGAAACCCTTCCGCGTCAAGTGAGCAAGCGCCTGGCGGTTCGCAAACGCGCAGTTTATTCCGCAGTTCATTGCGGTGAAGTACTGCTGGCCCTCTTCGCTCGTGAACGGGGCGCATACAAGCTCTTTCTCGCGGATTGGGATTTTGTATTTCTTTGACGCAGCTTCCAAAGTTTTGAGGTAGTCAGTTCCGATTTGGTGGCCGAGCGCGCGGGAGCCGCAGTGAATTGAAACCAGGATTTGGCCTTTTTCCAGCCCATATGCTTTTGCAGCCACCTCGTCAAAGATTTCATCAACATACTGCACTTCAAGATAATGATTCCCAGAGCCGAGCGTGCCTATCTGCTTGAACTGCCTCTGCTTCGCGGTTCGTGAGACATTCTCAGGATTTGCATTTGCGATTTTTCCATTTTCTTCAATGAATTCAAGGTCTTCCTTTAAGCCATATCCATTTTCTACTGAGTACTTAGCACCATTTACCAGCACTTCGTCAATCTGGTCTATGCTCAGGCGGATGTCGCCGGTTGAGCCGAGTCCAGCTGGGATTACCCTGAATAAAACTTCAGCGAGCTCTTTCTTTTTCTTTTCAACATCATCCTTTTTGAGCGGTGTCTTTAAAGTCCGGACTCCGCAGTTGATATCAAAGCCAACTCCTGCAACTGAAATTACCCCGGTTTCAGTGTCAAATGCCCCGACACCGCCGATTGGAAAGCCATATCCTGGGTGCACGTCTGGCATCGCGAGCGACGCTTTTTGAATTCCTGGCAGGCACGCCACGTTGTAAACCTGCTTCAGAGCGTTCCAGTCCTTTCCGGCTTTCACGTCATTGTTAAGGTGCTTCACGATTTCTTCGTCGCCGTAGATTCTTCCAGGAACAAGCATTTCGCCAGTTTTTGGGAGCTCCCATACTAGCTCTTCGGTTTGCTTCAAGGTAAGGTCCATGTCGCAGCTCTGTTGCTCCCGGCTATTTAAGTATTTTAGCCCATTTGCACCAGTGTGTTTGAGAGCTCAACATCCGGCATGTTCCTTATTGTTTCAAGCAGGAACTTGTTCAGCTCATCCATGCTTGATATGCTCACCTTGCCAAATATGTCATAGTCGCCGTAGACCTGCCTTACCTCTTCAAACTCCTCGTGTTCCAACAATTTCTCAACAACCTCTCTCCCCCTTCCCGGTTTCGTGTTTATCAGCAAAAATGCATTGAGCAATTGTATCACCTCCTAGTTCAGCAGTTCCAGAGTCGCTGGATGTCTCTTCAAAAAGTCGCTGTATTAACAATTGTGAACTTAACGATTGTTAATTTGAATGTATTTATATATTGTTATAAAAAAAATTATACATCCAAAACACAAATTACTGAATACACCCCGTCCTTCTCCTCATATTTCAGCCCAGAGAAAGTCGCCGCCTTGACTTCTCCGCCTGCTCGCGGAGGAAGAGCAAGCCACAAGAAATAAATGAAGCTGTGACTTTACCAAGCCATTTGATTGCCTTTGGTTAACTCTACACATCAACCACACACTGAATTGAGTGAACCCCATCTTTCTCTTCATACTTCAACCCAGAGAAAGTCGCCGCCTTGACTTCAATCTTGGTCTGGTGCTTCTCCTGGTCAATCTGCTCACCCCACGCAGTTGCAGTCAGATGAGTACCGTCAATCTTAACTTCAAACTTTGAAAAGAACATTTCTGCAATGTTGACTTGAGCGAGCAGGGCATTAAGAAATTCAACAAAAAGAGACCCGATGTTTTCAGCTTCGCATTCAACCTCAATTCTTTTGACAGGGTCAACTTTTTCCAAATCAACCATAATACCGAACATTGCCCTGGCTCCCTCTGCAAAGGCCTCTTCCACTGTCTTGCCCGTTCCTTTAATTCCAATGTCCGCCTCGTGCTCAATATATTCAAAAGGCATAATTTATATTAGGAAAGAAAAGCTTTAAATGTTCTGCACTTAGGGAATTATATGAGATTCACGCGTCCAGAAGACCTTAACACTTTCGTCAAGCTGTACACGCCCTTCCTGCTGATGATTGCCTGGGTTTTTCTGCTGTATTATTCACTGGACGAGATTGGCTTCAGCCAAATTGGTTTTCTAATGGCGATTTACTTCCTGCCGCCGATTGGCAAGGAGTCCGCCATACCGCTTGGGATATACATGGGACTCAGCCCGATAGTGGTTGTGAGTTCGTTTTTCATGATTGACTTCTTTGTGGGGCTCGGGTTTTACACAAGCCTGGACTTTTTTAAGCACTCAAAAATAGTTGGGAAATACGCGAGATGGATAACAACGCAGACCAAGAGAATAATCGGCATCCATAAATGGGTTGAAAGAATGTCGTTCGCTGGCTGTACGCTTTGGATGATAATACCATTTCAGGGCACAGGCGCTGTAATGGCATCGTTGCTCGGCAGGGCAATCGGACTTGACAAGGGCAGAGTATTTGCCGCGGTGATAATCGGCTCCATAATTGGCTTGCTTATGGTAACTTACCTGACTCTGGCTGCAATATCAATCACAAGCTACACAACAGCGCTCTGGATTGCTCTGGCAGGAATAATAATAACTATTTTACTCAAGGTCTACCACGTAGCTAGAAACGTAGTGGTTAGATAGAATACAATTTCTTCATCACTCCGCCTGGTCGCGGAGGATGGCTGTCCGCATTACTTTGATGATGCTGCGGGCGCAATGAAACGTCAGCAATATTATTTTTACATTTTCTGGCGATTCATTGCGGGACTACCGAGCTGATTGACCATACAATTTTTTCATCAGCAAAGCATCTAATTCAATATTAGGACTTTCTGAAATCACTATGCCGCGCATCCCAGAGTCCTTGAACGCTTTTGCCAAATCTAAGTAATGAAAGTCAGAATCTGGCATTTCCAAGTGCCTGCGCTCACCTTTCTCAGTGAATTCTATGCCTGACACGTGGCAGTGCATGTTCTGCAGGGCTTTCTTGCCGAGGCTGACCTCAATCTTTTCAAGCATTGACATAAATTCAACGTACGAGTTGAACTTCCCAGTGCGCGCAAACATGTGCGCGAAATCAATGCACGGCAGAACGCCTTCAATATCCTGGCTGAGCCGGATGAGCTCGTCAAGATTGCCGAACTGCGTTGCTTTCCCTGTAAGCTCGGGTCGGATTTCAATATCGTTGCCATCCTTGCGCAGGGTTTTAATTATTTCCTCAAGCTCTTTCTTAACATTCTTGTAAACTTTCTCAGAGTCTTGTTTCTGATAGAACGCTGCGTGGAACGTAACAGAAGTTGCTCCGCAGATATTAGCAATCCGCGCTGACTCAAAAATTCTTTTTTTGCTTGCCTCCACTTTTGCTTTCTCTTCTGAATTTAAGTTAACATAATAAGGCGCGTGGCACGTGAGCTTGATGCCGGTTTCTTTTCTCACTTTGTCCACTTCCTCTGCTGTTGGCTCTTTCATATGAACCCCGCGCACGAACTCTAGCTCCATTGCGCCGAGACCGAGCTCCTTGACGCGGCGAATGCCTGCAGGAGTTCCTTTGCCCTTTGTGCTCAAGGGAATGCCTGCTGTACCAAAGTAAAGTTTGTCCATATCATAAGGTTTATTAAGTTCGCTTATTTAGTCTTTCTCATAATGAAATACGCGAACCAGGACAAATATTTAGACCTGAAATTCAACCCAGACCCGGACAAGTATGTTCTTGCTGATTTTTACATGGAGTGCGGGGCTGAGAAAGCCTGCGCTGCCGGACTTGCCGCCGAGAGCTCAACTGGAACTTGGACCAAGGTTACCACAACTAAGAGGCGCATTGACAGGCTAGCGGCAAAGGTTTACAAACTGCGCGGCAATCAGGTTAAGGTCGCGTATCCTGTTGACATTTTTGAGGATGGCAATATTCCGCAGCTGCTCAGCGACGTCGCAGGGAATATTTTTGGAATGAAAATCGTCAAGAATTTGCGCCTGAATGATTTGACATTTCCAAAGAGCTACTTGAAAACTTTCAAGGGCCCGCAGTTTGGAATGGAGGGAGTTAGGAAAATTATTGGAACTTCAAAGAGTAGGAGGCCTCATTGCGGCACAATAGTGAAGCCAAAGGTTGGATTAAACCCGGAAGAGACTGCTTCGGTTGCGTACCACGCGTGGGCTGGCGGGCTTGACTTGGTAAAAGACGACGAGAACCTGACTTCTCAGAAGTTCTGCCCGTTTGAAGACAGGGTTATCAAAGTGCTTGCGGCAATGGACCTTGCGCGAAGTGAAACCGGCGAGAAGAAGATTTACTGCGCAAACATCACAGGAGTGAACATGGCGGAAAGGGCGCAGTTCGTGAAGGACCACGGCGGGAACTGCATTATGATTGACATTCTCACTGCAGGGTATGCAGCCACGCAGGAGATTCGCAACATAAACTTTGGAATGCCGATACACGCGCACAGGGCAATGCACGCAGCAATTACAAGGAACAGGCGACACGGGATAAGCATGCTTGTCCTGGCAAAACTTGCGCGACTTTCTGGAGTTGACCAATTACACATCGGAACTGCGGTTGGGAAGATGGAAGGGCCGGTCAAGGAGATTAAGGAGATTCACGACGCAATGTATGAGCAGCTTGCTGGAATTAAATCTGTTTTCTCAGTTTGCTCCGGAGGGATACATCCAGGGCATGTTGAACCGCTTGTGAAGAATTTTGGCAAGGACATTGTAATACAAGCCGGCGGAGGTATACACGGGCACCCAGGCGGCACGCTCACAGGAGCGAGAGCAATGCGGCAGGCAGTTGAGGCAGTTGCGAAGGGAAAAACTCTCAAGGAATACGCGAAGAATCATATTGAGCTGGATACTGCGCTGGGTAAGTGGAGTAAGGTATAAATAACACGATTCATTAAGGCATAGCTATGGCAAAAAAAGGATCAACAACATCACCCCTGAGGATTCTTGTACTTGACATTCTGAAGCCGCACAAGCCGGACCTAGTTGATTTCAGCAAACTAATCTGCAAGAATCCGACTGTTGAAATTGTGAACATGTCTGTTGACGAAATTGACGAGAAAACCGAGTCAGTAAAGATGGTTCTAGAGGGCAAGGACATAAACTTTGGTGCGATAAAGGGGCTTATAGAAGAGCACGGCGGCGTGATACACAGCATAGACAAGGTAGTTACCGGCAAGAAGGAAATCGTTCCAGTGCCAAAGTTGGCAGACGACAAATATTGAAATGCTCCTTAAATTTCTGAAGAAAATAGCAAAGAATGACATTATACGGCGCTACGTCGTGATGAACTCGTTTGACGGCGGACTGACGATTCTGGGCATTGTGCTGGTGAGCTTCTTCGCTGGAGTTACAGATCCGCACTATATTATTCTACCGAGTGTCGGCGCCGGAATCGCGATGTGCATTTCAGGAATGTGGGGCGCGTACGCCGCGGAAAAAGCCGAGCTCACCCGCTCAAGGAAGGAGATGGAGAAGCACATGCTTAGAAAGCTCCATAACACCATTATGGTTAGGAAGAAGGAGACAATGGCAATAATAATCGCGATTGTTGACGGGGTAAGCCCGATGCTCGTTGCGTTTTTGATAATATCACCATTCTTTTTTGTGTACACTGACATGCTTAGCATTGCCTATGCCTACTACACCTCAATTGCAATAGTCGCGATTATACTCTTCCTGCTCGGCGTGTTTACCGGCAAGATTTCCCAGGAGCCTGTGCTTAAGCACGGCGTGATTATGCTGCTTGCAGGACTTGTGATTGCGGTTATATTCTACGTGATGATGCTGGCAGGGCTGGTTTAGGAAATAGTTTAAATAGACATAATTCTTATACCTGCGCGGGAGCAATGGTTAAGAGAATAGTACATCGCATCAGGAAGCTATTTAGCAGTTTGTTTGGCAGCAAGAAAACCGTGAGGCTGGGCATATATGGCGAGCCGAACACGGGCAAGACTTCTCTGGCAAACAAGATTTCCATGGACTGGCTTGGAAAGTCCGTTGGCGAAGTTTCAGAGATGCCGCACACCACGCGAATAATTCAGAAGGTTGAGCACGTTGAGATACGCGCTGGCAACAAGAAACTAGTTATGAATCTTTTGGACATGCCGGGGCTCGCGACGCAGATTGACTACAGGGATTTCCTGAAGTACAAGAAAAGCGCCTCAGGGATTTCAGACACGCCAAAGTGGAGTGATTTGACACTAGCAAATCTCAAGAAAATTGCAAAGGAAAAAGATATTGAATTCACAAAAAGCACGAAGAAAACCACGATATTAAAGAAAGTTAAGGAAAACATCAAGGAAAACGAGCTCGCAGAACTCTGCAAGGAGCTTGACATAAAGAAAAAGAAGAAGAAGAACTCAGCGAGCAGGAAATACACAAAAGAAGAAGCAAAAACAATAGCAGAAGAAGCAACAAAGGGCGTTGTTGAAGCCATAAAGTGGCTGGACAAGGTGGACTCGGTTCTCGTGATGATGGACTCAACCAAGGATCCGCTCACGCAGGTAAATATAATGCTGATTGGAAACTTGGAGGCAAAGAACATCCCAATAATCATTGTTGCAAACAAGAATGACCTTCAAAAGTCAGACACGGACTCGATAAGGAACGCGTTCCCGCAGCACCCGGTTGTTTCAATATCCGCCCTGAAGGGGAACAACCTGAATGAGTTATACAAGGCAATATCAGACCATTCAATGTGATACAAAAATGGCAAAAAAAGCAAAACCAAAGAAAAAGGCACAGAAAAAAATCAAGCCCAAGAAGAAGGCTTCTAGCCCAGCCCGCAGGTCAAAGAGTCTGGAGATGGACTTCCTGTCAATGGAAAAAGTGGAAGGGCATACTGTGGAAGAGAAGCTGTTGA
Organism: archaeon; assembly: GCA_043814055.1. Classification (GTDB taxonomy): domain Archaea; phylum Undinarchaeota; class Undinarchaeia; order Undinarchaeales; family JBDRKL01; genus JBDRKL01. The sequence continues at coordinate 76,871 of JBDRKL010000004.1, read as the reverse complement.
ACGTTCTTGACTATGTTAAAGGCGGGCACATCGTGATACTGGATGAAGCGCTTGACCCGAACGATGAGGCGCGGCTGGTTGCGCGGACAATGGAGAGCATAGACACAGAGTTCGCCGGCATAGAGTTCTGCAGCCTGCCGAAGAGAGAGAATCCTGTTTACGCCACCATATCAAAAGTTGTGGGTTTTGTAACAAGAAAGAACGCAAGGATCCCTGGATTGACCCTGGTAGGGCCTTCAAGCGTGATACGCAAGATAAAAAGAGACCCAGATTCATTCCAGGTTTCCGCAGAGGTTTGATTCTATGGTGATGGAAGTGAAATAAAATGCACCAGTGTTTGAAATGCAAGGCAACATATGAAGATGACGCAGTTCCAATCCTGAACGGCTGTACGTGCGGCAGCAGAATGTTTCTTTTTATCAAGCAGGATGACGACATTGAGCGCATTGAAATTATCCGAGATGAACTTGAGTCAAAGATTCAGGAGATTGAGCAGGAGGCAAAAATTGAGGAAACTGCGCCTGCAAAGAAACCTAAGAAGAGGTTTGGAATTGAGACCATAAAGATCAAAGACATTGGCGTTTACGAAATTAATATTGACGCGCTGATGAAGGGACGTCCAATAGTGGTTCTTTCAAAGAGCGGTTCCTACATAATCAGTTTGCCGTCGGTCTTCGGGCGGGAATCAGACATAGAATTGCGGTGAATTTTTAAAATTGAGTGCTTGCAGAACAGCTTGGGGAGGTGGGAGAATGGCATTTAGAACAAGAAGTTCTGATGCCGCCCTGCAAGCAAATTTTTTGAGAGAGCCAACATTCCAAAAATAAAAAGGTGCTTGCAGAACAGCTTGGGGAGGTGGGAGAATGGCATTTAGAACAAGAAGTTCTGATGCCGCCCTGCAAGCAAATTTTTTGGAAGGTATTGGCTTATTTTTTTGGCTTCTTCATCTGTCGAATCAGGTTGCGACCAGCTACGTCTGAAATGTCCTCGAACATATCCTTCAGTCCGAGACCCATTGCAATAGCGAAGCCAAGACCAACAGAACCGACTATTATTAACAGTATGTTCTGGAGGAGTGCTCCACCGATGCCAACGAGTGGTAACGCAATTGAGATCGACACGTACACTACGAAGAAGAAGAACACTTTACTCATGAGTCCGGAGTATGATACTCTGGAATCAAAGACAACGTCTTCTATGTAGCGAGCCAAGACATAACCGACTGCTACAACGATGACTGCTTCAACAACGCTCGGGAGGAACGCTAGAAGCGCACCGAATGCTGCGGCTACTGCCATAATACCCATGGATAATGCTGCCTGCTGTATGAACAACAGATATATTATCCACTTAACTAGCTCTGAGAAGAAGTTGCTGAGCTTAAGTTCTTCCCTCTTCAGCTCAATGTGCCTGTCTATGTTTGCCTTGAGCAACACTTCCTTCACTGCCGCGCCGACAATCTTACCGATAATGAAACCCACTATCAACAAAATTGTAGCTGCTATGATTCCTGGAAGGGATGCTGCAAAGGCGCCCCAGACTGACGCAAACGCTATGTACAAGGGACCAACCACGTATCCTGCCATATTTCACCTCCTTTTATAGTAATGAACCTTTACAGGTCCAATTTGTTTGACGCCAACTTTTCCGAGTCCTATCAGCATTCCGAGGTAATAGTTCGTTTGATACCGCGACATTTCAAATTCTTTTGCGACTTGTTGGATTGAAACCCCGTGTTCATTTTTTTTAATGTACTCGGCGATTCGCCCAACGAGGTCTGCGGTCACTGGCGCGTCGGCGTCGTTGGTCACTGCATTGTCCTCGGTTTTGTTATTCATTTGTTACATTACCTCATATATAAATGTAACTGTTCTGTTATTTTAGTGCTATATAAATGTTACGGATAAGTAATTTAGTTGTTATAAAGGTGTAACAGCTCTGAGAGAAAAGAGAAAGCGAGATGCTGAGCTGCAAAAACACTAATCAAATTGATGGCCTTCAGTCAAATAATCCCACAGAACTATTTTACAATCTCGTCTTCGTTAAAAAATATCGCAATCTCCCTTTCCGCGCTCTCAGGTGAGTCCGATGCGTGCACCATGTTCGCCGGAAGCTCCTGTTCTTTCGCAAGGTCCCCTCGTATTGTGCCAGGTTCTGCGTTCTTTGGGTTAGTTGCGCCGATTACCTTGCGCAGCTTTGCAACCGCGTTCTCGCCTGACACGACCATAACAACAACAGGTCCTGAGAGAGCGAACTCAACCAAGCCCTCGTAGAACTCCTTGCCCTCGTGCTCCTTGTAGAGCTCGCGGACCTGTACCTCTGGTAGGTTGATTAGCTTTGCAGCGCAGATTTGCAAGCCTGCTGACTCGTAGCGCTTTATAATTTCACCAATAAGATTTTTCCCAACAGCGTCGGGCTTAATCATTGAGAAAGTTTTTTCCATTTCAAAGTTTCCTCCATATACTCAGCCTTGAGATGAACGCGAACTGCGAGAGCAGTTTGCGTCTCATTTTACTTTTTCCCCTCTTTTGGAGCTTCCTTGGCTGGTTTTTTTTCTTCCTTTGAAGCGTCGCCGCCGTCAACCATCTTCGGCGTCGGGCCTGACTTGACTTTTTCCTCGGTCATGACCTTTTCCTCGCCGACCTTGAGCTTGCCCTTGAATTTCTTGTAAGCATACGTCCACGGCGTCTTGATTGGATTGCGCTTGAGCTTTAGCATATTCTTTTCGCATTTCATTGAACAAAAGTGCAGGACAGCGCCGTCTTTCTTGACGAACATCTTCCCGGTTCCGAGTTCAACATCATCTCCGCAGAATGAGCATCTTGCCATTTTTACACCTGCCTTATCTCCGCAGCTTCTATATAGGTCTGCTTGAGCATTAGGATATCGCCCATCCGGACCGGGCCCTTGACATTCCGCCTGAGGACTTTGCCCCTTTCCCTGCCGTCAAGAACTTCGCACCGCACCTGGGTGATTTCGCCAGTTGCTCCGGTGCGCCTGATTATCTCAACAACTTTGGAGGGGTAAGACTCAGAGGCTCCTGCCTGCTTGTCCTCCCTGCTCTTGCCCTTTTGCTGCTGCGGTTTTTGTTCAGCCATTTCAAAGTCTCCTGCTCTTCATCTGCTTTGAAATGCAGACGAAGCTGGAATTATTTGTCAAGCTTTGTCTCGTCATTTTTTAATTATTCCTTCTTAGCTTCTTTCTTCTCAGCTGGCTTAGCCTCTTTTACTTCTGCCTTTGCCACTGGCTTCTCTTCCTTCTTGGCCTCTTTTGGGGCTTCCTTCTTGGCCTCGGATTTTTCCTCTTTCTTCTCAGCTGGCTTCTCAGCCTTCTTGCCTTCGGACTTGCCTGCCTTTAGCGCCTTGAGGTCGTTGACAACATCGTCAATTGCCTTCTTTGCCTCGCCCGCCTCGGTTATTGCTGCGGATGAGGTTGGAACTGACATTCCAGCTGCCTTGCCGAGCTCTTCCTTCTTCGGAACATACACGTAAGGTATGCCCTTCTCGTCGCAGAGCACTGAAATGTGCGCAACGATTTCAGGAGGGCTTGTGTCCTCGGCGATTGCCACGAGGAGAGCCTGTTTTCGCTCGATAGCCTTTGTGGTCTCATTAGTTCCCTTTCTAATCTTGCCGCTAGCAGAAGCGGAATTGAAAGCGTCATACGTCTTGTTTACTAGTGCCTGTGGCACTTCAAATTTAGCCATTGTATATCACCTCTTCATCGCATCCTAACGAATGCTAAGATCCATCACGATGTGGAGGTATTAGATATGGACGGGAGTATATAAAGATAGTGGATAGCGCTCCACAACCCTTTTATAAACCACTAACTATCATAAACTTACCTTAGGGAGGTATTTTCAAAATGGACTGGGGAATGAAAAATCGTTTATCAAGAATAATCAAGCCAGATACTGGAAAGACAGTTATGTTCGCCGTTGACCACGGCTACTTTATGGGCCCGACAACCGGGCTTGAGAATATCAAAACCGCAGTAGAGCCCTTGATACCGCACGCTGACGTGCTTATGCTTACGCGCGGAGCTTTGCGGAATTACATTTCACCTGAGACTGACATTCCAATTGTTCTGAGAGTTTCAGGCGGCACGAGCATTTTAAGTGAAGAGCTGCTGCACGAAGGCAGCATAGTCAGCGGGGACGACGCTTTGCGGTTAAACGTCGCAGGGGTTGCATATTCAATTATGGTTGGCTCAAAGTTTGAAAGAGACACTCTGCTTGACCTGGCGAAGTGGGTTGACTGGGGAGAGGAGAACGGAGTTCCAGTGCTTGCGGTTACTGCAGTTGGGAAAGAATTAAACAAGGATGCGCGGTATTTGTCACTCGCGTGCAGGATGGCCGCGGAGTTTGGAGCCCATATTGTAAAAACGTATTACTGCGACGGGTTTGAAAAGGTTGTTGAGACCTGCCCAGTGCCGATTGTAATGGCCGGCGGGAAGAAGATTCCTGAAAAGGACGCTCTGCAGATGGCCTATGACGCGATACAGGCCGGCGCTGTCGGAGTTGACATGGGAAGGAATATTTTCCAGAGCCACGACCCAGTAGGCATGATGAAAGCGATTAAGGAAGTTGTGCACAAGGGCGCAAAGCCGGAAGAGGCATTGCAGGTTTTCAAGGGTAAGCAGAAGTAACCGCTTAATTTGCCTTTTAAAAGCCTTTATAACTGAGTTGAATTTAATAATTTAACATGGAGCTTAAGAGTTGCCATGTTTGGGCAGTTGTAATTTTAGTAGGAATTGTTTTGATTAGCGGATGCATTCAAGAAAAAGAATGCAAGGTTACAAAGGATTGTCCGGATAAGACTTGTTTTAATAAGGAGTGTATTGGTAATAATTGTTCTTATTCTAAAATAATTCCTTGTTGTGGAAATGGGGAATGTGACTCTGGGGACACATATTCAACCGGTCTGGGTAATGGAACAATACTCCCTAGAGGAAAAGGAGTTGGTAAAGAATTTGGTGGAGAAACATATTTAACCTGTCCGCAGGATTGTCCAGAACCCAAAGCTGTATTAGAGGAAAATATGCCTGGGATAGAGGAATATCCAAAACTTGAACAGGTTTTTGTGGATTTATACTCTTTGGGTGGATTTACTGATTCTGAAATGAAATATTTTAAATCACTTTTTGATATTTTCAAATCGAAAACTGACCTGCACCAGGCTGATGAAGAAGTTTTAGCTTATTTGGTGACTGATACAATTGAACCAGATATGATTACAAGCAAGAATTATGCTATGGACCTGGAGTACTTTGTAGAAGAACTTATTCCTCTGGCTAATAATATAACAGAAGGGAGTTCCGGGGACATGGAATCGATTGAAAAAATTGTTTCATGGGTTAGGGAAGATATTAATGTCACTTGGACTGCTGGTTATGAAATAGGTCAGGATACACCAAAAGCAATATTAGAAAAAAAAGAAGTTCCAGTTCATTGTGATTATTGGGCTACTTTAATTACTGCCCTTTGTAGGGCATCTGGAATACCTGCAAGAGAGGTGGCTGGTATGTTTGGTGGTGGTATTCCTTATCCAGGAGGACATGCCTGGACAGAAGCTTATGTAAATGGGGAATGGATTATGGTGGATTCAACTGGAGCCTTAGAAGACAATCCAGAAGAAAAAAAGTGGTTACATACTGTATACGCTTATGACCCGCTTAACGATAGAGTGATGGATGTTTCATTATCTTACAACACAGACATGTTAGATTTGATTATAGAGCACACAAAAGAAGTGGTTGGTGAAACTAGCGCTACTAAACAAGCAGAAGAAATTTTTGCCCAATACAAAAAAGAGAGTGACCTTGCTAATAAATACGCCTATGCACAAGACATCATGGAAATATGCATTAGTGAAATTATAGCAAAACAGGACGGCTATGAACCAGAAGACATCAAAGTATTAGATTTATGGGATTGGGATAAGTTAATAAAAGAGGAAACTTTCCTTAACGAACTCGAAAAAGCAAAAGTAATTTCAATTTATGACGTTACAGGAAAAGGCAGAATCCCATACATGGCGAGTGGTGCCGGGGCGGCGTTTCCACTTGAAAAGATCAACACGCTTATACCAGAAATTAAACAGCATTTCCAAGGGGAAATATACTTCTTCTTTGCACATTATGAAGCTACGTGCGGCCTCCTGAGTGATGCAGTCGCTATTAATATATTTGACCCAGAAGACGTAGATACTCTTGAAACGGCGTACCAAGACTTAACTATAGGAACGCCTGAACTCTTAAAGAATCTTGTAATTGAAATTGCTAGTGTAGCAAGCAAAGAAAAAAATTCCACAACCTTCCACTTGCCTGAATATATTCAAGAGGGAACAGAATATTCAATTACCACTTATGGTGGTTTAGGTAGGGAAAACCTTACAGCATTCGATATACGTTTTAAAATAGACAGCATGATTATAGTTCAAAATATTATGATGGTGTTTAGTGCAGACCAAACAGGAATAATGATGAATCTTCGTGATGAGAATAGAAACTGGACCAAGTTTGATAATCTTAAACTCATAAATGAAGAAGGTAAAGTTTACGCAGATCCGGAAATATATAGAAACCCGCGGCTAGATCCAACAGTTGTTGAAGGAGACGTTCCATATAACATAGAAGATGTCCCATCTGGTATTTTTATTGAACCAAATCAAATGCTAGAGATCTACCGTGAAGGTGATATAGTGATTATTAAAGGTGATATGACTACTGAACGTATCGTTATAAGCTAAGAACACACATGAAATGATGATAGTTAGAAAATGAAAAAAATAATCTTAATCGGATTGCTGGTAGGAATTATTTTTATTAGCGGCTGTGTTGAAGAAAAGGAAGAAGAGATAGAGCCTGCGGAAGAGGAAGAACCGGAGACTGAACCCGGATTTGAGTGGTTTCAGAGCGGAAACACGCAGTCCATACGCAAAATCCCGCTAGAGTGGTCAGAGAACCTCGAAGACAACAAGATGGGGGAGATGTATACAATACAGAAGGACCTCTTCATGGATAACCCGGAGACGTCCGAGACCCCGGAACGCTTCGCCAATCGCATCAATGAGATGGGGCTGAGTTGGATGCGCGTGAGCATTGACGTTTTTGACTGGAATGAAGTGGAGGATACGTCGTATTCCGAGCACTATGTTTATCCCGAGCAGGACAGGGCGGTAACGATCCTGAATGAGAAGGGCATAAAGGTCATGCATACCCTGGTCTACTGGGATGAGGAAATCCCGGTCAAGCTGGAAGCGGACTATTCAAGATTCAAGACAGAGGAGGAAATAGAGCGTTATCTAGATTATGTGAAGTTCGTTGCCAGCCATTTCAAAGGCCGCATAGAATACTATGAACTGCTGAATGAGCCGGACATTGGGAAGGGAGAGGGTGACCAGCAGTATGTGGAATCGGATGACTACATAAATCTGGCTACTCGGACCATCCCAGTCATCCGCCAGGAGGACCCGGACGCGAAGATAGTGGTTGGGGCAGTCTCCCCTTTTACCGAGCCTGGCAGCCGTGACTACTTCTTCAACATCCTGGAGTCGGATGTAATGCCTTTGGTGGACGGTGTTTCCTGGCACTTTGGCTCCGGAAGCTCGCCGGAATACAGGGCGGAATACTACTATGACTATCCAAACCTAATCCAGGAAATCAAGGATACGGCTTCTGCCAACGGCTTTGAGGGCGAGTACATAGCCGAGGAGCTGCACTGGCGGACCTCCGAAAGCGCCCATCCCTCTGAATACGACGAGTACACTGAAACAGCGGCTGCAAAGTACCTTATCAGGGGCACTGTGATGGTTCGGGGCATGGACTGCACCACCGGGCTCGCCGCGAGCAACAGGAAGCAGGTAATTGTGACCCAAAATCTGGCCACGGCTATGGCAGGGGCTGAGCCCATGGACTTGCCGATGGAGATAGAAAGCGGGGCAACGGATATGAGGAGCTATGCTTTTTCGCTGCCAGGCGGCGAGAGGATGGTCGCGCTGTGGACGGACGGCGTGGCAGTTGATGAAGATCCTGGAATAAACGCCAACTTGACTATCTCAGATGTTACTGCCCAGGAAGTGGTGGGCACTGATACCCTGAATGACTATCAACAAAATATAATAATAAGCAATGAAAACGGGGACCTGGTAATCCAGGATTTGATTGTCAGGGATTATCCACTGATACTTCGAGTAAAATGAATAAAAAAATAATCTTAATCGGATTGCTGGTAGGAATTGTTTTGATTAGCGGATGCATTCAAGAAAAAGAATGCAAATCCGCAGAAGACTGCCCGAACAAGCAATGCTTTACCAAGGGCTGTACTGATTATAATTGCTCTTATTCTGAAATACTTCCCTGCTGCGGCAATGAAATATGCGACGAGGGTGCTGAAACGCACTCAAGTTGCCTGACTGACTGCCCAAATTGCAACGATGAAAACAAATGCACAACAGACAGCTATGATTATCCCGGGCAGAAGTGCACAAATGAGCCAATAATCCCTTGCTGCGGCAATGGTCTTTGTGATGTAGGAGAGACATATAAAGAATGCGCAGTTGACTGTGTAAAAAGTGGTGTTTTAAATAAAGATGACGTATGGGGTGGGACAATTCATGTTACAGGCGATATAAATGTGATAGAAGGGGCAACTTTGACGATACTGCCTGGAACGATTATTGAAGTAGCTGCTATGAGTGATGACCAGCATGGCGGAGTGGATCATCCACATGATCCGCCATTTCCAAAAGATCCTGATAGAATTGAAACAAAAAGCACAAGAATTATGATAGCTGGTACATTGAATGCATCTGGAACTCAAGACAACAAAATACTCTTTACTTCAGACAGTGATACGCCAACAACATATGACTGGGATGGCTTGAGTATTAATCATGGAAAACTGGAGTATGCAATTGTTGAATATTCCCGATATAATAATTTTCAAGAATCCTCTGATGTTGTCTTAGCCAATAGTATTATTAGAAATAGCCTGGAATGCTGTATTTGCATTGGCCATAATAAACCAATAAGCCCGCAAATACTTAATAATGAAATATATAATTGCGGCCATGAAGGAATTGATTATGCTGGCGGTTCTTCCCTAATCAAGGGCAATTATTTCCATCTGGGTGACCGAAGCCTGCAGCCTGACCCAGATAGAGGTGGTGTTGGAATTGTTATTTATAAAAATGCTTATCCTGTTGTCGAAGAGAATGTCATTGAGGGACAGTACGCAGGTGTATACTTGAATCAGAATTTCCTGTATGGAGAGGAAGAAGGAAAAAAGGCCATATTCAGAAACAACAGGATGACAAACAACCGTGTAGATTTTAATATAGATAGTGGTTATCCAACTGAAGCAATTGTTATGGAAAACAATAGTTGAATTCTGTTAAAAAATAGCAGCTACTCAAACCTAAACTTTTAAATTATGCTGTATTCCTCAATAAACACTGTTCCGTCATACTCAATTTCTGCGCGGAATTTTGACCCAACTTCCAAACCGGGCAGGGTCTTCTGGCTTGTTTGAGGGTATGGCAGTATTTTGGTTGTGAATACAAAGTAATTGCCCTGCTTTGGAATAGGCTTGAAAACCTTTTGCAACGGTTCTGCACCTTGTTGGTCAACGCTGTGCGAAACCACATCAGTTGCTGATTCAGTTCCGCTGGTTGCGGACTCAGGCCCGCCAGTACTGGGCTCAACTGAAATGTAATTGACTTTCACTGGACGCGTGGTGAGCACAAAAATTGCAGAAACCTCACGGTCTTCTGCAAGCTGCTCATACTCAGGCAGTTGGGCTGGCACACCAATGCCGGGGGATCCGGGAGTTGAAATTACACCTTCTTCAGAAACCTCATCGGCAGATTCTTCAACTGGCTGATCCTCGAGCTGTTCGGAATAAGATGTGTATTCAACGATTTTATCTATCCTTATTATGCCAGCATCTTTTGGATAAGTTTCCATGCTGCAATCCTCCTCTGTGTACGGGCATACCTCGGATTCCACAATTGAAACTATGGTTGCCTCAATGGTTCCTAAGTCATGAGGAGACCCGACCCTGCCTTGGATAACGGTTAGGTAGTCATCATATATTGTGATCTCCGCGGGTTGTATCCATATCTCAGAAGCTCCTCCGGTGGCAGGTCCGTCTGGTTCCTGCTCCTGCACGCAGCCGCTGAACAGTATCACTCCGAAAAGAACTGTGATGAGTAAAGTATTTTTAGTCATACAAATAAATAGCTGACTGGACTATATAAAATCATTCAAAGGTTAAAATGAAAACAGCAATGTATTACAACAACAAGGATATAAGAATTGAAGACCAGCCCAAGCCAGAGCTCAAGCAGGGCGAAGTTCTTGTGAAAGTTATGGCTTCAGGCATCTGCGGCTCTGACGTGATGGAGTGGTATCGCATTAAGAAAGCGCCGCTTGTGCTTGGTCACGAGATTGCTGGGATTGTTGAAGAATCAAAATCTGATTTGTTCAAGAAAGGAGACAGAGTTTTTGCAACGCACCACGTGCCCTGCGACGAGTGCAAGGCGTGCAAAGACGGGAACGAGACTGTGTGCGAGACCCTGCGCTCTACCAAGTTTTACCCAGGCGGGTTTGCTGAGTACTTGAAACTGCCTGAGATTAATGTTCAGAAAGGCGCGTTTAAGCTGCCGGACTCGATGAGCTTTGAGGAAGGAACTTTCATTGAGCCGCTGGGCTGCGTGGTTCGGGCGCAGAGGAAAGCAAGAGTGAAACCAGAGCACAGCGTGCTGGTTTTAGGGAGCGGAATATCAGGGCTTTTGCATATTCAGCTCGCAAAGTCAAAGGGCTGCAGAGTAACGGCAACTGATGTTTCGCAGTTCAGACTTGACGCTGCAAAGAAGTTCGGCGCGGATGAAGCGATTAATGCAAAGGACTACAAGGCACAGCTTGGCGAAGCCAAGCGCGCCACTGGCGCGGAGCGTCAGTGTGCGAAAGAGTTTGACCGCGTGATAGTTTGCACAGGCGCTTTGCCTGCGATACAGCAGGCGATTAAGTCAGTTGCGCCAGGCGGGACAATTCTGTTCTTCGCGCCAACTGACCCAGGCGTTAATGTTGAGATGCCTTTGCAGGAGCTGTGGTCAAAGTGCGCAACTCTAACCAGTTCATACGCCGCGGTGCATTATGATTTGAAAGAAGCGATTGAGCTAATTGAATCTAAAAAAGTTAATGTGGCTGATATGGTCACGCACAGGCTTCCGCTTGAGGAGACTCAAAAAGGGTTTGAATTGGTGCTGAAGGCTGAGGACTCCATAAAGGTTATAATTGAGCCTAACCAGTAGAATAGTATGGATAAAAAACTCAAGTATCTCATAATGTTCGTTGAAAATGATACGTACATTAAGAATCTGATGGAAGCAACAAAACATCAATTCCGATATTCTGAAGAACAGGTTGCCGAGATGCTTCGCAAGAGAATAAAAGGACAGGTTGACCTTTTGCGCGGTATGACTGACATACCAAATGATGTTGAAAAAAAATTAATGGGGAACATTCAAAGAGTTTATGGCGAATACCACGAAGAGCTGGAAAAACCAGAAAATATGAGCAAATTGCACAAGTGGTACAGCACAAAGAAACTTGATGTGCAAAAAGAGTTTGGAGGCCCAGTTCACAGTTCATATTCACTTGCATATATCAAAAAAGTATCAATGCTCAGAAGCGAGTTTGCGCTAAGTGTTGTAGACAATATATTTGGATGTGGTATTGCAAATGAAAAAGGCCTTGCGAAGCTTTCAGATGAGACGTATTCATTTAATGAACTTTTGCATGTAATACACAAGTATGGAATAGTTGAGTACAAAGGGAAAATAACAAAAAAAGTTGATGCAGGAGAGGCTCTTGGATATAAGAGAACTATCAATTTCTACGGAGAAGTTGACAACGTTGCCAAGAGTATTGCAGATGCTTTGATAGAATCAAGAATTGGATACACGTGGGTTGAATTCATAACAATAGAAGGTTACAAACATATTAGCCTTAGGGATATTGGGCACGCTACAACAGTTGCGATAGAGTACAAAGGGAAACACGACCCAGTTATTATTAATTGGGGAATTCCAAAAATAACAGATAAGTTCATTGCAAAATTAAAAGAGAAAGGATTGTCAAATAGTGGAAAGGGCTGTGCAAGCGGAGAGTTCAGAACCACCTTAAAAGAACTGCCAGAACAAGTTGTTGATCTTCTTAGTAGAGTTCCGACTGATTTTGACATGTAAAGAGGTTACGGAGCTTAAATAAATTATTTAAACCCCAACTCACTACTCCGCTCTATGGAAAAATTACTGCTAGCACTTATACTAATTATTCTAGTCGCTTTCAGCGGCTGCATCACCAGCGAGGATGCAGACACAACACCAGTTTCTATCAGCATTGACAGCTACAGCCAAGACGGATTAGTTGACGAGGACGGCACAGCAAACGTGAAGTTCAAGCTCAGCGCAGTAGAAGGCAAAGGCGAGACCTATGTTGCGATTCTAGTCCCGACCGCGTTCAGCGTTGAGGGCAACATCCGGGATAACAATTACGAGCGCTTCGGCTTGACAAAGCTTGACGGAGACACCTACGAGGTATTTATGGTTGCGAACGACGCGTTCAGCTATGAGGGAACCGCAGCTCAGGAATACACAGCCAAGATAAGCGTGGACAGCGACCAGCTGGCGAGCAAGGACAGGAGAAACACAGCGCTCCAGGTTTACTGGTATGACAGCGCCTGCGGCAACGAAGTTGACCTTGACTGCTATGTGCTTTTGGACGAGTCCAGGAAATCAGTCACGCTTGGCAAGTAATTAGCCAAAGATGTTTTTGAACTTGTAGATTGCTCCAGATACCATCAGCAATATAAAAATTATTAAAACCAGCGCTATAACGAGGAGCACCATGACAAAAGACTGCAATAAAGGGCTCTTGTAGAACAACACAACAACCAGAATCAACAGGAGCATAGGGGTTAAGCAGAATACTGAGTCAAAGTTCCAGAATTTAAAACTCATGTTTTTTTTAGTTTGGTTTTCACCGCACTCAGGGCAGACCTTGGCCTGCTTAGATAATTTCTCGCCACACTCGCTGCATTTCTTTTCCTTCTTGATTTTCATTTGTGCGCCCGAATGAACACTTTGTCCGAGTCTTTCCTGCAGAAACCAACTCGCTCAAACTGGACGATGTCACCCGCCTTGAGCTTTCCTACCGCAAATTCACCCAAGCCTTTCACAGTCTGGAGGGAGTCTTTGGCTGTTAAAACATCAGGTATGAGTAATTCAAGCTCAACATTGTCGTCTGTGACCCACTGGATTTTCGGCATGCTCTGAACCAATTCCTCGCCCGCGTATTCTGCCTTGCCGTTGCCGAGGTAGTTTATGTTATACAGCCCTTTGAGCCGCATCTTGCCTTTCTTCGCGTCCTCTTTTGGAATGTAGAAAATGTTCTTTGCCTTGATTTTACGAGTGCCCTTGCCAAGCGACGGGTGCAGGGCGAGCTCTGCGGTTTTTTCAGGAGCGTCTTTGACTTCAACTTTTACAGGCTCAGGAACAAAGTAGTAATGGTCTGATTTTTCTTCAAGCAGCTTTTTGTTCACTCCGCAGATTGCCTTCCAGTCAATTGTTGTTGAGCCGCGGGTCATCCTCACTTCCAGACCGAGCTCGTGCACGGTCTCCGGGATTATGCCCCTGCGCTTCAGGCCCTTGATTGTTGCGAGCCTTGGGTCATCCCAGCCCATTACTTCGCCGGACTCAACCATCGGCTTGAGGAAGCGCTTTGAGGTTGGGGACGCTTCTACCTGTATGCGAGTGTAGGATATTATTTCAGGATTCTTTAGGCCGAGCAGGTCGCGGATGTGGTTCTGGAGCTCGTTGCGCTGGTCAAACTCGTGCGAGCGGATTACGTGAGTTACTCCGCACACTGCGTCTTCTATCGCGTTCGCGAAGTCGTAGAGCGGCCAGACCCGGTATTTCGTGCCCTGGAATGGGTGGTCGCCGAGTATGACACGGAACATTGTTGGGTCGCGCATAACTGAATTCTTTGCTTTCAAATCACCCTTTAACCGCACGACTGCGATGCCTTCTGGAAGGTCCTTGAGCATTTTTTTCCAGAGCTCGATGTTCTGCTCAGGCGTGTTCTTTCTGCACTCGCACTCTTTGCCCTTGCCCCTGTTCTCGCGCATAAGCTCAACTGGGCACTGGCAAACATAGAGCTCGCCTTTCTCAAGAAGCGCTTCGCCGTGCTTGTAAAATAGTTCAACATCGTCAGAGTTGTTCTTGCGCTCAGCGTATTCAATGCCGAGCCAGTCCAGATCCTCTGCGATTGATTCGTAGAATTCCTTCTTCTCCGCCTGCGGGTTCGTGTCCTCAAAGCGCAGGACGCATTTGCCATTGTAGCGCTTGGCGTAGTAATGATTAAAAAAGAACGCTATGCCGTGGCCGATGTGCAGGTGCCCGTTCGGCTCAGGAGCCAATCGTGTTACAACTTTTCCCTGAACCGCGTTTGGCAATTCAGGCAAATCCTTTGACACTGCTTCTTTCTTTTCAAAGAATTCCGGGAAGATTTTCCTCAGCTCTGCTTCCTGCTCAGCAGGCTTGAGAGCGTTGACCTCTTTCACGATTTTTTGAATATCAGGCTGGAGCTCCTTGATTTTGCTCTTTAATTTATCGTCTTCAGAAATGAGCTTGCCGATTATCGCGCCTGGGTTAGCCTTCCCGTTGTGCGCGAGCGCGTTGGCGAGCGCGTGCTTTCTAATTAAATCTTTCACGGACATAGTGCTGAATAGGAGCGAGGTTCTTAAATAACTAATCCCGCGCTTAGATGAGCTTCATGTCCTTGCCGACTTTCTCATAAATCCGCAGGCACTCATCCAAATCTTCCCTAGTGTGCTGCGCGGTCACGATGTTCCTAACTCGTGATGCATCCTTTGCAACAAGCGGGAACACAATCGGCTTAACGTAAAGCCCTTCTGCGAACAGGTTCCTGCTGAGCTCCTGCGCGATTCTTGGCTCTCCGACCATAACCGGCGTGATTGGAGTTCCACTCTTGCCAATGTCAAAGCCGAGTGAGCCCATTTCCTTCTTGAAGTAATCTGTGTTTGTCCAGAGATTCTTGAAGTGCTGAGGCTCGTCCTGGACCATCTTTATTGACTCCATGCAGGCACCGACGATTGCCGGTGAGTGCGCAGTTGTAAAGATGAAAGAGCGCGCAGTGTTTGACAGGTATTCGCGTAGCTCCTGCCTTCCGCAGACGAATCCGCCGATACAGCCGAACGCCTTGGACATTGTGCCCATGTCAATGTCAACGCGGCCTTCAACGCCGAAGTGGTCGCAGATACCTCTGCCGTCCTTTCCAAGAACACCGTCTCCGTGAGCGTCGTCAACCATTGTCATGCAGTCAAACTCTTCAGCGAGCTCAACAATTTCCTTGAGCGGCGCGATGTCTCCATCCATTGAGAAAACACCGTCAGTAACAATGAGTCGCTTCTTTGCTGCCTTGACTTCAGGCTTCTTGAGCACTTCGCGGAGCGCGTCAGTGTTCAGGTGCTCGTAAATCTCACGCGCTGATTTGGTTAATCGGACACCGTCAATAATACTGCCGTGGTTGAGCTGGTCGCTTATGATTACGTCCTCAGGCTCCATAATTGCCTGGATAGTTCCTCTGTTTGCAGCGATTCCTGCAACGAAAGTCAACGCAGCTTCGGTTCCGTGGAACTTGGCGAGTTGCGCCTCAAATTCGTTGTGAATAGACATGGTCCCGGCAATCTGGCGCACAGCGCCAGTGCCAAAGCCCCACTTGTCCATGAACTTCTTGGCAGCCTCTACGAGCCTTGGGTGGTTCGCGAAGCCGAGGTAATTGTTTGTTGAAAGCGTGATAACGTCCTTGCCGTTAAGCCTCACGCGCGCCTGCTGCTGACCTTCCAGTACAGGAAGTTCTCCGAAAAGATTCTGCTCCTTTAGAGCATTTATTTTCTCCGTTAAGAAATCTACTAAGCTTGTCATTATTCACCTCACCTCTGAGGGTTAAAACGTAGTAAAAGGTTATATAAATAACTAATTACAACGTAAAATTAGGAGGGAATTGGCATGAAAGCACTACGAAAAACCAGCGTAGCTTCAGGCTTGGAGCTGACAGAGATTGACACGCCTACAATTGGCGATGACGAGATTTTGATAAAGACTACCCGCTGCTCCATATGCGGGACAGACATTCATATTTATGACTGGGAAGTGCCCTGGAACACAAAGATAACCCCGCCGCACACCATAGGACACGAAGGCTGCGGAGAGATTGTTGAGGTTGGGAAGGATGTTGACAATGTTGTAGAGGGGGATTTTGTTTCCTGCGAATCGCATTTGCACTGCGACAATTGCTACATGTGCAAGAATGGGAAGAAGCACTTGTGCGAGAATATGCGCGGCTTGGGAATGGGCGGTGCAGACGGCACTTACGCTGAATATATTAAAATACCAGGGCGAAGCGTCTGGAAGAATGACAAGAGCCTTGACCCAGAGGTCGCGACACTTCTTGAGCCGTTCGGAAATGCTGTTTACACTGTTGACGAGGGTCATGTAGAGGGCAAGAATGTTCTTGTGCTCGGCTGCGGGCCAATCGGAATAATGGCGGTCGGCGCCGCCAAGGCGATGGGCGCTGAGAAAGTTATTGGAGTCAGCGGAAGGCAGATTCATCTGGACATGGCGAAGCAGATGGGCGCTGATGTCTGCATAAACAGGCACGACGAGGATGTTGAAAAGAGAGCCAAGGAAGAGACCGACGGCCGCGGACCTGATGTGGTTCTTGAAATGTCAGGAGCTCCTGCAGCGATTGAGCAGTCGCTCAGGGTTGTGGCGAAGACCGGGCGCGTTGTTTACCTCGGGCTTCCGTCAAAGCCGGTTACGATTAACTGGGCATCTGATTTTGTATTGAAGGATTTGAGCCTGAAAGGAATCTACGGCAGGAAATTATTTGACAGCTGGGAGACAACGCACGAGCTCGTGGGAGGAGGAAAGATTGACCTCAAGCCGCTCGTGACGCATCGCTACAAGCTTGAAGAGTTTGAGAAAGGCTTTGAAGCGATGAAAACTGGCGACGTTGGTAAGGTCGTTTTTACTCCATAAGCCTATTTGCCCCTTCGTGACTGAAAATAGTGTTTACGCCTTAAGTATTTGACATCTACACCCCCAATTGTTTATAATATCTGCAATTTCCCGAGAATAAACCCTAATTCCTCGACGAGAAAACTATTTATACTCGACGAGAGTAATGAATTGAAGAGGTGAAATAAACCATGGCTGAAGTAATAAATAGATGTGGAATAAAGCGTGAGTCAGGCTACTTGTATTTCATTGACAAGAGTGGAAATGTTGCAAGAACGCAAATGGCACGCGCAGGAAAAACAACAAGCAGGAGGCAGGAAGTCGTTTCTAGGTGCAATATCCGAAGAGAGTCAGGATACCTGTACTTCGTAGACAAGCAGGGAAACGCTGCAAGAGCAAAGATGGCACGCGGCGGACAGAAGAGAAAGACGAGCACTGCAAGGAGAAAGACCAGCACTGCACGAAGAAAGACGAGCACAGCAAGGAGAACATCATCCTCAAGAAAGAGCAGCACAGCACGAAAAAGCAGCTCTTCAAGAAGGAGATAAAACCTGCTATCAGCGGCTGGTCCAATGCAGGGTTGGCCGCTACCAATTTTTAAGAATTAAATAACAGTTCGCTGACCAAGCTAATTTTAAAAATACGCTTACTGGATGACTAGCCTTTGGCCATTTCTTAGAATGTGAACTGTTTCTCCAAGGAGATATTTATCCACCTCCAGCTCCTGATTCATTTCACTGGTTAGCTCTGCGAACGCTGAGAGCTTTGACAGGTCGCCGTGGCACGGTATCACGTGCTCTGGGTTGAGCATAGTTAAAAGGTCCCTGTGGTCCTCTTTCCCGCCGTGGCCACTTGTGTGCACATCCCTGAAAATTCTTGCTCCGTAGAACTTGAGTTTTTTCTCAAGAGTGCTCCTGTTTGCTATGTTGCTCGGGTTTGGGATTGTTGAGCATGAGAAAATTATTTCATCGCCCGGTGCTGGCTTGTATGCGTATTCGCCGTTTGCAATTCGAGAGAGAACCGCATTCGGCTCGCCCTGCCCACCAGTTGTCACAAGAAGATAATCCTTCTTGTTCTTGGACGCTGTCTTAAACGCTTCCTTGATTTCGTTTTGCTTGCCAAGGATTTCAACATTCTTAAAGCTTCTAACGCCTACCTTTTCAGCAACTTTGCAGTACTTCTCAAGAGAGCGGCCGGCGAATATAACCTGGCGGTTCATGTTCTTTGATACTTCAAGTATTGAGTTCAAGCGTTCTATGTGCGAGGCAAAGCACGTTATTGCTATTCCCTTGTCCTCGTTCAGAGTTTCTGTGAGAGTGTCCTTGAGCAGTTCTTTTGCAACCATCTCGGACGGAGTTTTCTCTGCCTTGTCCGCGCGGACAGATTCCATAATGACTGCCTTGATGCCTTCCTGGCCAAGCTTTTTGATGCGCTTGTAGTCAGGTTTAGCAGAGAGCACTTGGTAGTTGTCAAACTTGTAGTCGTTGGCATAAAAGACAATGCCTTCAGGAGTGTGCAGCGCGGTGAACGTGGTCTGCGGAACTGAGTGGGTTATGTGGACAAATTCAATTGCAAAATCTCCAACTTCAAGAACTTCGCCGGGGTTTAGGACCATGAAATTGTTGAGCTTGGATTTCTCGTCCTTGAGGTTCGCCCTGAGCAGTTCTATTGTGAAAGGAGTGCCGACAATCGGGCAGTTGTATTTCGCAGCCATCTTGCCGATTGCGCCGATGTGGTCAAGGTGCGCGTGCGAGGCAACGATTGCGATGACTTTGTCGCGGTATTTGTCAAGGATTGAATCATCTGGCAGGACGCCCATCTGCAAAAGCTCGGGCTGGTCAAGGAAATTCGTGTGCTCGCCCCACAGGAGGAGCTTGTCAAGCGCGATGCCCATGTCAAGAATAACAATTTTGTCGCCAACCTTGACCGCGGTCATGTTCTGGCCGACTTCTTCGTAGCCGCCGATTGCGAAAACTTCGATTGTCATTAATTGAGATAAGAAGTTTTGGTTTATAAGGGTTTGTTAACTTGGAAGGGTTAAAGTTATAATGCAAACCAACCAAGTAAATAATATATGACTAAAGAAGAAACTCCAAAAGAAATAGAAAGGATAAAAAAAATATTACCAGTTCTTTCTCAGGATATTCAGGCTGGCAGTGACCGCGAAATTTTCATTAAGTTTGGAGAGAGACTATGGGAACTTTGAAAACAAATTTACAAGCTTCCAAAAAGGACCAACGTAGACCATATGGATGATGAGCAGAAAAAACTGCTGTGGTGGGTTTATAACGAACTAAAAATAAAAATCCCGCTCAAGGATAGTTTTGGAGATTTGATAGGGAACAATAGCTTGGAGTATGTTTTCGGTTACACACTAACAGAGTATACGGTCTATGCTTTTACGCTGGCAAATTATGAAAAGGGGGATTGATGAGGTGTTGGAAGACAGTTTCAAATTCAAGTATCGTGATGCTTTGCGTGAAGGCATTCTGATTTGGGGTTATCAAAAGATTGGAAAGCCTGAAAAAGCAAAAGCTGTATTAAAACGGCTTGAAGAGATAAATGAGTCTTGGGCGCTTAGCCGAGCTGTTATGGACTATATTCACTATTTTGAAGATAAAAAAAGTGCTTTACGGTTTTGAAAAAACTTGAAAAATTTATTGGAGAAGGAGGAATTGACAACATCACTATAATGAGAGAATATAGAACATTATATGATGAGGGTTTGCAGACAGCAGAAGTTCAGACAAAGCTTATTGAATATGCAGGAAAAGTACTGGACGGGAGAAAATGGAACAGCGCAACTGATCCAAGAAAAATTTTAAAACGTTTTAGTATAGATGTCAAAGGGATAAACCTTCTCAAAAATACGAAAAAAGAGAAATGACGAACAAGCTCACTCAAACTCAATAGCTGCATAACCAACTACGCTTGTTTTATCTCCAGTAATATCACCTGAAGTCGCGTACTGCAAAAGCTTTCCTGCCTTCGCGCCTTTCTCCTTCGCATAAGCCATCGCCGCGATGATTGGCCCGTAGCCGCACACGCTCATTGAGTAGTTCTGGAGGATTGAGTAGAATTTTTCAATGTCAAGCTTTTCAATAGCTGAGATTGCCTCGTGGTCTTTTTCAGAAGCAATGGGCTGGGGCTCAAAGTGAGTGAAGTCTGAGCTCGCCAGGACTGTAACTGAGTCATCGCACGCAGTAGCAAGCGCCCTGCCCATTGAGATTGCGGTTGCAGGGCTCTGGTCCATCATGCAGATTGGAACTATTTTGAAATCTTTTGCAACGTATTGAAGGAAAGGAAGCTGAACCTCAATTGAGTGCTCCCCTACGTGAGCAGTCTCATCTATCTCAGCATCCGGGAAGTCCGAGAGTATTCGCGCGGCAAGCTCTGCGTCAATTTCAACCTGCCCAAGCGGAGTAGCCCATTTGCCATTCGCCATTATTGAAATTGCCGGCCCTGCTCCGGTGTGGTTCGGCCCGAGGATTACGTAGGTTTTGGTTTCAGAATTCTTGAGCTTTTTGTAAATGTACGTTGCAACAGGGCCGGAGTATGTGTAACCAGCGTGCGGCACCACGGCTGCGATAACTTTCTCGCCCTTTGATTTAGGAGTTCCTGCGCCGAACTCGCGCGTAAAGCAATTTGCAATTGCCTTGTTCAAGTCCTCTGTGCTGAGCGGATAAAATGTTCCTGCAACAGCGGGGGGTCTAATCATAGAAACTAATTCAAAAAGATAGTATAAATCTTATTTGTTCAGTATTATCTGCGAGAGCCTCTGCGCGAATCCCTGCTCGGTTCTTTGCTCGGCGGCGCTCTGCGCGGTGCGGACTCTTCGCCCTCAAAGTCCTCAACCTTGACCTTGAACTCGTCGTCCTTCTTTATCTTGCCCTGCTTCTTGAGAACCTCGCGGGCGAGCAGCCAGTAAACGAGTGCGAGCGACTTCTTGCCCTTGTTGTTTACAGGCAGAATCACGTCAAGGTGCTGTGTCATGTTGTTAGTATCGCAGAGAGCCACAATCGGCATGTTCATTTTCAAGGCTTCAAGCACAGCCTGCTTGTCCGCCCCTGGATCTGCAACAAACATAACCTCAGGCTCAAAGTATTTCTCGTAATCAGGATTTGTGAGCGAACCTGGCATGAAACGCGTAATAATTGGAGTTGCGCCAATCATCTCGGCGAACTTCTTCGCAGGCCGCTTGCCAACGTCTCTTGCACATACGACAACAATTTTTTCAGGAGTGTACTGCGCAAGGAAGTTCGCGACTATTCCGATGCGCTTGTCAATTGTGCCTATATCAAGAACTGAAAGACCGTCTGCCCTTACTTTGTAAATAAACTTCTTCATGTCGTTAAGCTTGCGCTGCGTGCCGATGTGCACTCCAGCAGCTAGATAAATGTCAAGCGGAACCAATCCTGTTGAGCTCTCTTTTGCTTCTGAGTCCTTAAGTACAGCTTCTTTCTTTTCTGCCTTTTTCTCTTCTTTAGCTGGAAGCTCGGGCTTTGTTTCCTCTGGTTTTTCGTCTTTCTTTTCCATTAGTGTAATTTTGCCATTTTTGCGCCGATCTTTTCTTCAAGCCGAATTAGCTCGTTTATCTTTGCGAGCCGTTCGCCGCCGACCGCGCCCGTCTTTATGATAGGCAATGAGAAACCGACCGCAATGTGCGCTATTGAATTGTCAGTTGTCTCCCCGGACCTGTGTGATACGATAGGGAGAACGTTACTATCCTTTGCGAGCTTTATAACCTTTTCTGTCTCCACGAGCGAGGCAATCTGATTAGGCTTCACGATGAGCGCGTTGCAGGCCTTGAGCCCGATTGCCTTCTGCAATCTTTCAGTGTTTGTTACTGTGAGGTCGTCACCAACAATCAGGCATTTTGAGCCAGACTGCTTTGTAAGAGCTGTGAACCCGTCAAAGTCATCCTCGTGAAAAGGGTCTTCCACGTAGAAGAGGCCGTGCTCATCTATGAGTGAGGCAACATATTCAACCTGCTCTTCTGTGGTCTTTTTTGAGTCCTTGTAAGCGTAACTGCCTTCTTTGGTGTCGTAGAATTCAGAGGCGGCCAGGTCCAAGGCGCCTTTCACATCAAAGCCAACTTTGTCCGAAACCGCAGCGCATGCCTCTGTAAGTATTTCCAATGCTTTCTCGCGCTTGATTGCAGGTGCCCAGGCGCCCTCGTCGCTCCTGCCGCGAGTGAAATTCTTGTCCAGCTCCATAAGCTTCTTGCCTATGGTCTTGTGGACTGCGCAGTTTGCGAGTGCCGCATCCTTGAATGTTTTTGCCCCAACAGGTATGCACATGAATTCCTGAATCTCCGGACTACCAGGGCCAGAGTGAACTCCGCCGCCGATTACGTTGCCGATTGGGTAGGGAAGAGTGTAGCTTGAGCCGAAGATCTCGTAAAGGTCAATGCCTGAAATCGCAGCGTGAAGCTTTGCAACCGCGAGCGTCAATGCGAGGAATGAGTTCCCGCCGAGCTCGCCAATTGCGTTCAAGTCGCTGAGAGTCTTCTCAAACTCATGGTAGTTCGCCTCGTGCCCCTTGAGCTTGTCCCTGAAGTTCGTGTTGAATACTGAAACTGCCTCTTCTGTTCCGCCTTTTGGAAACGCCTGCACTTCGTGCGTGCCGACCGAGGCGCCTGACGGCGCAGAGGCTATTGCAGTGAAATCCGCGGATGAAACCTCGGCTTCTACAGTGGTATTACCCCGGGAATCCAGTATTTCGCGTAGGATTATTTTTTCTATTGTCATTTTCCAATTATTTGAATCATAAAGTATATAAACCATCCTTCCGATAGAAACGATGCAACTGAGCACGTTTTAGAATATTAGAGGTGGAGTTTTTGGACGAAGAAAAAGTTAAAAAATATTTGAAAGGCACAACTACAGTTGGTTTTATCTGCGCTGACGGCGTTGTATTGGCATCTGACAGGAGAGCCACAATGGGCTTCTTCATAGCGGACAAGGACGCGCAGAAGATATACCAGATAGATGACAAGCTCGCGATGACAACCGCAGGAATGGTCGCGGACAATCAGGTGCTCGTAAGGAACATGCGCGCGCAGACAGCGCTTTACAAGATGGACGGCAAGCCAATGAGCGTAAAGAGCGCTTCAACCCTTCTTTCAAACATACTGCACAGCAACAGGTTTTATCCCCTGATGGCACAACTCATAGTCGGCGGCTACGACGAAAAGCCGACCATATTTGAACTGGACCCAATAGGGGGGATGTCCGAGAAGAGCGTGTGCTCAACAGGCTCAGGCTCATTGACCGCATATGGTGTGCTTGAGACCCAGTACAACGAGACCATAACAGTTGAAGAGGGGATCAAGCTTGCGGTAAAGTGCATAAGGGCGGCGCTTGAGAGAGATGCTGGAACAGGCAATGGCGTTGATGTCATAACCATAAAAGAAAACGGGCTTGAGCGCGTGCCGGAAGAGACCATACAGACCATCTACAACGGACTTGCAAGCATAAAAGGATAGAGTTTATTGTCAACAACTAACGCAGGGATTTAAATGGCATTTTTAGAGGAATTACAAAAGGAATTACCAAAAGACGCTGAGGTAAGCGATGCACGGCTGGAAGGCTCTAACATCGTTATTTACACACCCATTCCGGAGTATTTCGCCGAGCACTCTGAGATAATAAAGAAGCTCGTGGACAAGTACAAGAAGCGCGTTGACCTGAGGGCAGACGAGTCAATTCTTGTGGACCAGGATCTTGCGAAGAAGGTCATAAATGAGCTTGTTCCGAAAGAGGCGGAGATTACTGAGATTACATTTTTAAAAAACACTAGCAGGGTTATTGTGGAGGCGAAGAAACCAGGGCTTGTCATAGGCAAGAATGGGACGACACTGCACGAGATAAAGAAACACATTAAGTGGTCTCCGCGCGTTGAGAGAACACCTGTAATTCCTTCAAAAATAATCACGACAATACGGCATGTTCTTTACACAAACCTTGACGACAGGGGCAAGTTCTTGGAGTCGCTTGGGAAGAAAGTGAAACCAAGTGCAATGCTGGACTCCGCCGAGGGTGATGATTCACGGTGGATTAGGATTTCTGCGCTTGGCGGTTCAAGAGAAGTTGGAAGGAGCTGCAATCTTGTGCAAACTCCGGACAGCAAGGTCCTGCTTGACTGCGGCGTGAACGTTGCGATAGACGGGCCAAACGCTTACCCGTACCTGAACGCTCCAGAGTTTGACCTTAAGAGCCTGGATGCAGTTGTTATAAGCCACGCCCACCTGGACCACAGCGGATTCCTGCCTTATCTTTACAAATATGAATATGACGGACCTGTTTATTGTACCGCTCCAACGAGGGATTTAATGACTTTGCTTCAGCTTGATTATGTTGACATTGCACAACGCGAGGGCAAGAAAGTCCCGTACACAAACAAGGAAATCCAGGAAGTAATTAAGCACAGCATATCGCTTGAATATGGAGAGGTTACGGACATTGCTTCAGATATTCGCCTGACGCTTTACAACGCTGGGCACATACTTGGCAGTTCGCAGGTGCACCTGCACATCGGCGAGGGTCTGCACAATATCATATACACGGGCGACATCAAATGCGAGCCAACCAACCTCTTTGAGGGTGCGACTTCAAAATTCATGCGGCTTGAAACGCTCATAATGGAGAGCACATATGGCGGCAAGAACGACATACAACCATCGGCAAGGGATGGGGAAGCAAAACTCATCAGCATAATTGAAAAAGCGATAGGAACCAAGTCCAAGGTGCTCATCCCTGTGCTCGCTGTTGGAAGGGCGCAGGAAGTCATGATCGTGCTGGAGAAGTGGGCGCGCAGAACCAAGCGAGAGGATATCCACGTTTACCTTGACGGGATGATATGGGACGCGACAGCGATACACACCGCATATCCGGAGTGCTTGTCCAAGGGGCTGAGGCAGCTCATATTCCACGAGGATCAGAACCCATTCATGTCACCGATATTCAAGAGGATTGGAAGCCAGAAGGAGAGGAAGGCGCTCATAGAAAGCGCTGAGCCAGCGGTCATACTGGCAACTTCTGGAATGCTCGCAGGCGGGCCGAGCGTTGAGTACTTAAGACACCTTGCTGATAACCCGAAGAACCATCTTGTTTTTGTTTCATACCAAGCCGAGGGCTCGATGGGTAAAAGAATACAAAAGGGTTGGGATAAGGTAACGATTGAAAACCAGAAGGGCAAACAGGAAATAACTGAAGTGAAAATGCAGGTTGATACCATAGAGGGATTCTCAGGTCACAGCGACAGGAATTCGCTGATGAGGTTTGTCGGGAATTTAAACCCGAAGCCGGACCGCGTGCTCGTTGTCCACGGAGACCACACAAAGTGCCTTGACCTGGCGAGCTCGCTTCACAAGATGTATAGTTTGGATACTTACGCGATGAAGAATTTAGAGGCTATACGGCTCAGATAAGTTGGATTAAAACAAATTGATTGGTAGTGCCATTGCCTGACAAATATCTTATGGCACCTTGTTTTTGATCAACCTTTTTTGACAAACTTCACAGAAAAAGGTTGCACACAGATGTATAGTTTGGATACTTACGCGATGAAGAACTTGGAAGCTATAAGACTTAGGTAGCGCCGAAGGCGCACAAAATTGCGAAGCAATTTTCTTTTTGGTCCAGCAAACCCGCGACAGCGGGTTGCTCAACGCGCTGTTGCGCGTCTGAGCTTTTTTCACAAAATTAACAAATAAAAAGGTCGCTAAGCAAAACAATTCCATACCTTAAAATTAGCTTTACTCAGCGTCAGCGTCGTCAGAGAAGACTCGCACGTCAGCGTCGTCGTCAGAAGCGATTGGCTTTCTTATTACAGATTCGCCTGAGCGCCAGATTGCAACATTCGGAGGGGTTATCACAATTATGTCTTCCTTGATTCCCGCGATGTCGCCACCGATTGCCTGGCATGTCCTCTGGATTCTCTTCAGTGCGCGCTTGAGCTCCATCTTCTCCTCTACAAGCCTTGGCTTGATCTTGAGGATTACGATGCTGTTTCTCTCTCGGAGAACGTCCAAGATAGTCTCTACGTCTGCGAAATCATTGAGATTCACAACTCGCACGTATTCCCTGGCTGCTTGCTCGTGGCTCTTCCAATCAACTTCCACGTACTTTGGTTCACGTGAAACTGAGGTGTGTGCTTTTGCCACCTTGTGCTTTGGTCCAAAAATGTTGTCTATCATGCCCATTGGTTATATTCCGTATTAGGCGCATTTGCCTTATATATGTTTTTCTCTTTCGTTTTATAGGTCCAATGACTCCACGACGCTCATCGCATTGTAAAGCGACATTTGGGTCGGAGTATCTATGTTTGGATCATTAATCATGCCAGTTAGCAAAGTTAGGGCGCGCTCTTTTCTGCTGCTTAGGGTCTCCGAATCGTTGCCAACTATTGTGGAAATGTTCTTAGCGCAGTCCTTGATGTTGCGCGGCACGCCGTCGCTACAGGCTATGTCTTCAAAGGTCTCGCAGATTTCCTGGATTAGTTGATTCATTTTCCAGCCACTCCCTTCTTTTTATCAGCGGCTGTCACGCACACGTTGCTTTGCAACGTGTGCTGATTCTCCAGTTTATTTTGGACAAATGAAACTATGAATGCCATCGCTTCCTTTTCCTTGTCAAGCGCATTGCCGTTGGCGCCTGCTGCTGTCGGGTGACCGCTTCCGGTTCCGTCTATGATTTTTATGAGCCCTGGCATTATGTCCCTGCCAAGGTCTATGCCGGTTTCAGTGAGGAAACTATGCGAAGAGCGCATGCTTATGCGAAGCTCATCCGGCTTGGACGAGACCGCAGCAAGGTCAGCACCCATTCTCATTAACGCACGGGCGCACGAGGCCTCAAAAGAGCCAACGCGTGTTGTGACTATGAGATAGTTCTTGACGCGGGTAACGTTTGTCCGGCCCGCTGCCTTGAAGTGCGCGATTTTTTCAGACACGTCAACTTGAGTCCGAAGGAGTTCAAGAATATCCTGATGCACTATGCCGTGCTTTTCCTGAAGATCGGCAAGAATCCTGAAAACTTTTGGCGTGGCGAACTGCAGGTGCGCTGTCTCTGCGACGAGGCCGAAGCACATTGCTTCAGCAACCTCTTTTGAAATTTCCACACCGAGTTCCTTGAGCAGGTCGTAGACAAGCTCAACAGTTGAGCTTGCTTTCTCGTCAACGAGCTTGTGGTCCGCCTCAAGCGGCTCCTCTGTAGGAGTGTGGTGGTCTATGATAATTTTCTCTGCCTTTGCGCTCTTGAACTTATCTGCCATTTTTGAGAGCTGGCCCGCTGTTGAAGTGTCAAGAAGAACAATCAAGTCCGCGTTCAGGTTAGGGTTCAGGTCTATCTCATAATTAAGCTTGTTAACAATTTTCTGGGAAAGCTTGCTGATGCTCTCAACAAATCCAATTCTTACGCTTTTGCATCCGATTTGCTTGAGCCCTTCGGATAGCGCGATTGCGCTGCACACTGCATCAGGGTCCGCGTTGTGGTGCGCTAGAAGAAGTATATTCTTTTCAGTGGATTCCCTGAGAACTTGCAGAACTTCCATTTCAGACTAACCGCCCGCGCTCGGCGCCGGGCCGATTACGCCCTGAAGCCTGTCCTGCAGACCCTGCATTTTTTCCTTAAGCTTGTCCTCTTGTTTCTCAATTGTCTTGAGCCGGACGCCAAGAGTTTCTTCCTTGTCCTTGAGCTCCTTGGTCATTGATGCCTTGTCAGTCTTGATTAGTATCTGGCCTACAGCCTTGTGAACCTCTGCCTTTTCCAGCTTTTCCAGCTCACCCAGCGCATTCTGGACTTCCCTGAGCTGAATCTCAATCTGGTACTTCTGCGTCATAACCATTCTAGCCTGTTGCTGAGCCTCTTGAAATTCCATAATCTTCTGTTGTATTTCTGGGGAAATTTGTTCAGTCATTTTAAAGTTTAACCTCCGTGCTTGCAATCATCTCAATGAGACGTGAGTATGAGCCGATTGCAGCTCTCAGAGCTGCTTCATCGGTTGCCTTCGCCTTTATGCGGATTCCCTTTTCCTCTGCAACTAGCTCAACCTCAAAGCGCTCTGTCCTGTCAATGTCTGGCTTAAGCGCCTTGAGCGCTGCTTTTGGGTTTTTGACCTGGATAAGCAGCTCTTTCTCAAGCATTATATCGCCTTGACGTGAGTACCTACAGGCTGCCTTGCCTTGAACATTATCTTATAGCCGCACTTCACACATCGCAGCGTTCCTGATGCATCCCTTGGCTCCTTGACTATGTGTTTGCACGAGCCGCATTTGTATTCAACCATTTTAAAGTTTCCTCCTTTTCATCAGCTTTAAAATCAACACGAAGCAGCAATTACTTGTCGCTTTGTGTTTGATTTAGTTTTCCTCCTCAACAGTTTCCTCTGCCTCTCCCTGGGCTTTCTTGGTAGTTACTTTCACCTTGGTTTTTCAGTTTTAGCCTCAAACGCATCCTCAACCTTCTTTAGAGTCGGCTCAGGAGTTGCCGGAGAATACGCTCCGCCTGCGAAAACGCTTTTGCATCTTGAGCATTCCCAAATGCCAGCAGCTTTTCTGGTTACTTTTAAGCCGCTGCAGCGCGGACATTCATGCTTTGCCTTAGAAATTGCATCTATTACTTTAGTCTGCATTCTAACACTGCGCCCATACTTGGCGCCAAATCGTCCTGCCGAACCAACTTTTTTTGTCTTACTCATATAAGTTTCCTTAGGTCCTTGCTCATTTTTATCGCGGTCTCAACGCACTGCATTATCTCGTCCTGCATCCAGAATCCGCTGCCTGCCTTTTGCATCGCGCATACCCGGTCCGTGTCTTCTATTGTCACAGTAAGACGGGCGTCCATTGCGCGCTCTTCTTCAAGGCTTGGGTCGAGCAATATGTTTTCGCCAATCTTTATAAATGTATTGGCTATCGGTTTCTTGACTATAGGGAGCTTTCCGAAGTCTGGAATTTCAGTGTTGTAAAGGGCAGCAACTGAGGCAAGTGACGCCGCGTCAATAGCGTTCCCGTGGTAGTCAAGCATGTACGCGTCAATGTAGACCATGCGCGTTTTCACGCCAGGCTCTATGCAAAGCTTCTCAAGCTCTATGGCCTTTGACTCGCGGATTCCGCGGTCAACAACTCTTGCTATCTCAATGACCTCTTCTCCAGGCGGTCCTGCCTGAAAAGTCGGCGAAGCCATTGGACAAAGCTCTGCGTTAGTTGAAAGAACTCCGACGTTGGGTGAGTCCGGGTATGGCTCGCCCTCGCCTATCTTTATTCCAGCAGCCACGAAGGTCTTTCCAATCCAGGCAGATGCTGAGCCCTCTGCCCTTTCATAGACACCGGTCTCAATTCTTACTGGCCTGAACTCGTCAAACTTTCGGCCGTCAAGCCGCTTGCCGCTGTTGAGCATGTCAAGCATGCCCTTCTTTTCAATGTTCGGCAGTAGTGTTTCCTTTATCATTTGTATCGCCTCCTTAGGGCGTCCTTCTGCGCCACGTACAAGTCCTTGCAGCCCTTGATGGCGTAGTCCATTGCGGTCTTTAACTCCTCCTTTGTGAGGAGCCCGTCCATCTGGAGCAGGGTAATCTTGTCCTCTGCCGGCGAATACGCAACCGGAACGTCAGCGCTTCCGAAATTGTCTTCAATGCCGCACAGGTCAAGGACAATCTTGTCCTCAATTTTTCCTGCTGAGCATGCCGCCACGAGGTCGCGCATTCTTATTCCAGCATCTGCGAGAGCAACTGAAGCCGCTGTGATTCCAGCAACCCGCGTGCCCGCGTCCGCCTGAACGATTTCAATGTGCAGGTCTATTCCGGCCTTTGGGTACTCTTCAAGGTACAGCATTGGCTCAAGGCATTCCCTTGTGACCTTTGCAATTTCCTTTGAGCGCCTGTCCGGTCCTGGCCTCTTTCTGTCACTTACTGAGAAAGGCGCCATTTCATAAACCGTCTTGAGCACTGCCCTGTCGGCCTGCTGCATGTGCTTCGGGTGAAGCTCTCTTGGACCGTAGACCGCTGCGTATGCGTGTGTGCCTCCAATCTCAACATAAGCCGAGCCTTCAGCTCGCTCAAGAACTCCAGCTTCAATCTTAAAAGGCCTCATCTGGCCTTCTGTTCGGCCGTCACACCGCTTTCCGTCCTTCCAGAGGTAAACGCCTTCTGGTAATGGTGATCCGCCCATTTAATTCACCTCCGTGGTTGCTGCAGATTCTGCAGCCGGCTCCGGGCTCATGTCAATGGTGGCCTCAGGTTCTGCAGACATGGCTGCTTCTGCCTTCTTTGCCTCAAGCATTGCTTTTCTTGCCTCAAGCGCCTCTACAGTGCTCTTGCTCAGGCCGGTTCCATTTTCAGATACTTTATTTCCGGTCTTAGCCTCCAAGAACTCCTTGATTTTGTCAGTGAGCCCTGATGTGTGCGCCTCGCGCTCTATGAGCCTGACCGCTTCAATCACTAGGTCAGTGTTCTCGCCTGAAACCCAGACTCGCCCGTTCTGGCCGACGATTACCTTGCAGCCGCTCAGGTTCTTGAGCAGCTGAACCATTGTTCCCTTCTTGCCGATTACGCGCGGCACCTTAGTCGGATTAACCGATATTAGGCGGCCGTCCTTCAGCTTGAAAAGACCGCGGTCCTTCATCGTAAGGCCTGCTGAGCCAGTGGCTGAGATATTCTCAATCTTGGCTACTACAACATCTCCGATGCCATATATGTCAGAAAGATCCTCTTCGTTCAGGTCCACAAATCGCTCTGTTCCGTTCGCCACTGTAAGGACGCCGGACGCCATGGTGTTAATGTCTATGTACCAGTGCGAAAAAGCCATATCTTCAACAATTCCAATTACGAGGTCCTTTGCCTTTGGGCTATACTTTCCGCTGAGCGGAATTATCTTTATGAACTTTTCCTTGTTGTCCACAAGACCCAATATGTTTGCGTATACCTCGTCTCCTTTCCTGTAGGTTCCGTCTCCGAGCAGGTAATCACCTGCGGCCAGGAGATCTCCTGGAACCACCAGTTCTCTGTTTTGTACATTCAAAGTCATTTTTTCATCTCCATTTTACTATTGTTTTATCCTGCTGAACTCTATCCCCCCTTTTGAAATGTTGTTCAGCTCATCGTAGAACTCTTCCTCGAGTCCTGCTGGAATGGTGACAACCGCTTTGAGGTTGCCGTCGGGGAGCCATTCCTCTTTCTCCATGTGGTGCGCCTTAAGGACACCGTAAGCCTTGCCCGTATAAGCAGGCGGCACTGTAACTTCAATCTTTAGCCGCTCCATGCTTATGGGAAGGATGGATCGTATTGCATTCACCGCTCTTTCAACCTGGATCGTGGTGCTTTCAAACGGGTCAATCTGCACGTGAGCCTCGTCCATTGCGATTTCTATCCGCTGGGGTGTGTGCGGGGCTTTGGTCTGCGGGTTGTAGGCCTCTCTTACGATTTTTGCTATGATGGCCTTTTTCTTGTCAGAGACCATCTTCTTTTTCTGTTCAGTGGTAAGCTGCATCTCCCCCTTCTTAAGGATTTGCTTGGTGATTTCCCCAAGGTCAGAGGTTTGGAACGTCTCCTTCAGCGAGCCCTCAGCTGCGCGGTCGCCCTTCTTGGCGTCCTTGAATACCGCGTCCACTGCCAGCACTTCTGAGAGCGGAACGTCTTTTCCGCCCCTGAACTCAAGAGCTTTTACAGGGTCTACGTATATTTCAAAGTGCTTGCCTGCGTGCGCATACCTTGCGAGCACAGCGTCGTCAATGCTTACCATTTCAAAGTTTCCTCGATTTTATCAGCTTTGAAATCAGCACGAACCGCGGATTGCGGTTTGTGCATGATTTTTGGATTTACCTTACACCGAAAATCGATGAATCATGATTTTACTTCTTGCCTTTCTTTATGTCGCCAATCGTGGCCAAGATGTGCTCCTTGACCTTTGCCGCAGGGATTGGGTGGAACTTCTTGTCCATCCCGATGTAAGCGAGCTCAATGCTCTTCTCGTTGAACCGCTCTGCAGTGCCCTTGTAGAGCGCCTTGAGCGCGAGCCCTATCGCGTTGTCAAGCGACATATTGTCTTTATACTCCTTTGTGAATATCTTCCTCACTGCATCGTTGTTCTCGCCGATTGCAGTGGCCTTGTATTCCCAGAACGAGCCGCTCGGGTCAGTCTCAAAGAGCCGCGGCTTCACGTCCACGCCAGCGAGTATGAGCGAGGTGCCGAAAGGCCTTACCCCAGCGACCTGGGTGTGCATCTGCTGATAGTCGCAGATTTCCTTTGTCAGGAGAGCAACAGCCATTGACTCGTCGTAAGTGATTTTGTGTGACTGCGCCATTACCCGCGCCCTGTCAATTATCCTGCGCCCGTCAGCGACAAGGCCGGAAGTTGCAGCGCCCATGTGCTCGTCAATCTTGTAGATTTTCTCCACTGAGTCTGGAAGCATTAATTCTTCTGTGACGTTCTTGTCCGCGCCTAGCAGGACGCCGCCCTTGTAAACTATTCCAAGTGACACGGTCCCTTTCTTGACCGCTTCCCTGGCGTATTCCACTTGATATAATCGACCTTGCGGTGAGAAAACTGTTATAGCTCGGTCGTAACCCATCATCTGGGGTGGTTGCATTTCCATTCTTAATTCACCTCTCTAATCTAGCGAATATAGAGTAGAGGATGAGCAGGGTGGTATATATAGGTATTGCAGTAGAAATTCTGTTGGCACTTCTTTATCCAGTTGTCTGGCTATTTGGGCTTAATCAAAAACTTTTCACGGCACTTCTTGATTGTCCCTGAAACTCCGAGAATATTAAAACCCGCGTCCTTGTCGTCAATTTTTGTAATAAGCGTGACCGCTGCAACCACTTCCTGTACCGCGGTGTGTGAACATCTCATTATTCCGTTCTGCTTGCCCTCGTTGAACTCAATCATCCACACGTTCGTGTAGGACGCGCCGAGCTCGCCGTGGAATCTGAGGATTGAGCTGACCATTGCTTTCACTACATCAGTCTCCTTGAACTTTGCGTTTGTTATTAGCTCAAAGGCTAGGTATCTCCAGTTTTCTTTTTGTGTTGGTTTTACTCTGAATTTGGTCATAGTAATAGTTTGAACAATTGTTTATTTAAATGAACGCTTGTTCGATTAAATAGTTTGTGCAACCCAAACTCCAAACTCCCCATCCCCTACCTTCAAAAAAACAAGAGATTCTAGGGCTTTGCTTCTTTCAGTACCCCAACAAGACGGGCGTTGTTGTTGCCAAGGTTCCTGTTGCCGTTGAGGTTGGACCTCCTGTTGTTGCCCCTGTTGAGCACAAAAGCCCGCAAAATAGCCCTTCCCAACTTGAGGAACCACTGCTGTTTTAGGTTTCGGTTTTTGCCTACTTGCTATCACAGCTGTATTTTATGTCCCGCAGAAAAATCTGCGGGCGCTGTTGGAGGGCGTGTAGTCCAAGCCCACCGCTATGCGTTATTTTTGTTGAATCCGGTGAATGCTGGGACTATGACTTGGGAGGCTTTGCTTCGGCAAGTACCCCAACAAGACGGGCGCCGTAGTCGCCAAGGCCCCTGCTGCCCCCGAAGCCGTAGAGGTCGGACCACCTGTCGCCGCCCCTGCCGAGCACAAAAGCCCGCAAAGTTGGATTGTTTTGTGATTCTTTAGGGTCGTCCAAATAAACGCCCATGAATTCTTTAAACCGATACTTCTTACCCATCACTTTAATATACTTTTCCAAAAATTCTTTGCCGGCAACCGCGTTCCAAATCGGGTGCTTCAATACTTTGGATGCAGATAAAGGTTTGTTCAGGACATTTTTCAATTCATTATAAGAGAATCCCTCGCCGCCAAGCTTGCCCCACGCATCCTTCGGCAGCTGCAATGCCCCGTTTTTGATGCTTTTGACGTGCTTGCCAATCTCAAGCAGAAGCTTCGGCCGCTCAACCACTTTTATCCTGTCGCCGAACTGCGCAACGCCGGTGCAGGAATAAAAATAATTATCCCACCAATTGTCAACGACTTCATGGCCCTTGAACTTCTCCAGCACTTCCACTCTTCGCTCCATAATATCGGAAATGCTCATCGGCACCCCGCCCGCATTCAGCAGGGCAGACATATTTGCTGGATAAGTCTTGTTAAATTCTTCGTACTTATTTACTCGAGGGTCGTTTAAGTCCATAATAAACAAAATTATGACTTAGCATATATATATATTGTTTTACCCAGGCAAGAACCGTATTGCTCATCTCTTCACCCTCCTAACCCCATCCATAATTTCTTCCCCGCGCTTCTGCGCCCGGCTCTTCTCAATTATCCCTGCAGGCACTTCATTCAAAGCGCGCTTGGCCTCGTCGTGCGTGAATCCAATGCACTCGGCGAGCGCGATGATTTGTTTTGCACTGCGCATGTCTTTCAGTTCTGACGCGCCTGTGGTTAAGAGCATTGGAGTTTTGTATTTCCTTGCGAGGTTCAAATTGAACCTAATTTTTGAAAGAAGCACTGCGCGCTTCATTCCGTAAACCGCGAGGATGTCCTTGAGATTTATTTCCAACGCAACGTTGTGCGCTGCAGCCTCCCTTGCCGAGGTTTGGTCAACGAACGCGTGCGCGATAACATCAACCTGATTGCTCTCAGCTACGGCGCGCATGGTCGCGTTGTCCTTGGTGTGCACGAGAATCACGTCAACCTGGTTGCGGAATTTCTCAACTGCCTTGCGCATCTGGCCTGGGTTGTTTGAGTTAATTTTAACAGCAGAAAAAAGCTCAAGCTCGCTGTTCTCTTTCAGCGCCCTGAACTTCTCGGGCTCGAACTTGTCAGCGAATACCACTCCTGCTTTTCTGAACCCGAACCGCCTTAGGTCGCACTCCGAGTTGGTTAGGAGCAGATTGTTGTGTAGGTCGTACATTGTTTTTTGTTTCGCACTCCGCGTATAGTGTCACTTCGCCGAAGGCGCAAATTCGCGGCAGCGAATTGCGCAACACACTTCGTGTGTTTGCGAATGTGGCACGATTTTCGCCAGCCTTTCTCAAAAGGCTGTGTAGGTCGTACATCAGGATAAGAGTGGTCTTGCTTGCATAAAAAGGTTATTCTTTTTTTATTTTGGGAGTTGGTACATAAGAAACAGTAAATTCTCCATCAATTACACCAGACACTAAAAAGCCCATTTTCCAAAGGTTAACAAATGGCTTGAAAGGGTTTGGTTTGCCCAAGATTATGTAGTAAAGGTCGCCGCGCAGGTCCTCCTTTGCGAGGCTCCAGACTGATCCCAGAAGTTCCTTGTTAACGTTTTTTGGTGCCATGTTCCAGAAAATTCTTTCAAGAAACTGGAGAATGTTTCCAACAAGAGCTCTCACAGGAGGATTGATTCTTTCTTTGAGAAATTCCCTTGCAGCCGCCTCCATTTTGTGTTCTCTAATGTCTCGCCAATCCGAGTTCATTTTTTCAAAATCAGAGATAATCAACCCCCATTTTTCCAGAGAGTCCAATAAACGATAGCGGTTGGGGTAATCAACACCGAATAGCGCGAGGGATTTTTCAATTTCTAGATCTACCCCAGGTTTTTCTTTACTAAAATTAATTTGCTTAAACCAATTGATGTTGAGAAAAAAATTAAATTCTTTTACAAAAGCTCTTTTGTGCTTGAAAGGCGCAGCCCGTATGGCATCCTTAATTACTCCAACTGCCCCAGCGTAGTCAGTACTCAATTGCATAATAAAAAGATGAGCGCAGGTCTATAAATAAGTTTAGAAATCACTTCTTGAACGTGGTCAGAACCACGACTGCTATGAGAATTATGCCTATCAAAAGAGATGCGATTGAGTAGGAGCAAGGACCTGTTTGGAATCCGCTGAACTGCTGGCCTGAACTGCCAATTATGTCCTGACCCCTGCCGAGCGGACACAACATGGTGGAAGCGCCGCCAAAAGTGGACTGACTCTGCACGTAGAAGTAGCCGTAGTAGCCGTACATTATGAAAATTGCAGCCACTAGGATTAGAATAAACTTCCAACTGTGCGCGCCTTTGCCGCTCTTGTTAAGCATGCAATTTGTTTTGGAAACTGGCTATTTATTTCTTTGTCTTTCGCGTGTGCTCAGAGCCCTTGCCTTTCCTTCGAAGACCTCTGCCCTTCTTGCCCGCGCTTGTCAAACCGCGGTATGCCCTGCCGCGCTGACCGCAAATCCAGTTGATGTCCGTATCAGCTTCAATCTGCGGGTGGCATGGGTCAACCAAAATTACCTCATACCACTTGTGCTTGCCGTCTGCCCCAACCCAATATGAGTTGAGCACTTCCATGTTTGGATGTCTTCTGGCAACTCTGGTTTCAACAATTGCCTGCAGGCTCCTGCCTGTGGTGAAGAACTGACCAGTGTTTGACGGCTTTCGCCCAGCCTTAATCTTCGGCCTCTTTCTTCCGCCAGCGCCTATTCTTGCGCGAATCACAACAAAGCCGCCCTTGGCCTTGTAACCCAAAGAACGTGCCCTGTCAATTCTTGTCGGCCGCTCAAGCCTCATGAACCGCTCTTCTGAACGCCACTGAATGTAGCGCTCGCGCTGAGCTTTCCTATTCGGTTTTTGCCATGCTTTTCTTATGTATTTGTACGCTCCCATTTTCAACACCTCCTTGTGTTGCGGTCAGGCTTGTAGTCTATCCATCATCCCTGCGTTATAATGAGTGGCATTTAGTATGTTAGAGGGGGTTTAAAAAGGTTGTTACTCTTCGTAGTATGGCATTGCCCAGCTTGTGCAGTGGGTTCCATTAAAGCACATGCTTGCCCCGCACTGGCAGATTTTAACTTCGTGGCTGTAGTCTGGAGCGCAGCCACATGCACCGACAAGGCATTGGTTCGGGAAATCGCCCGCGGATTTGCAGCAGGAGAGAGTTGAAACTTTACCACCTTCTTCTATGCAGTTCTGCTCTGGAGTTTTTTCTTCTATTGGTTTGTCTTGCTCTTCTTCAGATGGCTCTGGTTTTACGAGTTCGCATTCCCCACATTTCCCTGTGCAGTAATAGGTTCCGCCGTCGCACATTGCATTGGGTGGGCAGGACATATTCTTGATTAACTCTCCGTCGCACTCGCAAATAAATTCACCACCGTCAAAGTAACTCCAACCTCCGCACTCCTCGCCATTGTCATCTAGAATGTCATCAATTGAATCTTCCCATTTCTCTTCTTCAGTTTTTTCAATGCATCCGCTGAATAGGACTACAAGAATCAATGCAAATACCAGAGTTTGTTTTTTCATTATTAGTAGACCAATGCACATTCAATTAATATTAAATTTTCTTTCACTGCTGGAAAATTTCCGCTACTAGCGGCAGACATTCGAGTTTCACATGTTTTAGTTATATCAAACTTATAGAATTTTCCAGTCTCAAAAGGTAGCGTAGCTTCATCATTTGATATGTGTAAATTTAATCTTTCTTTATATCCTTGAAATGTCATATCACATTCATACCGCGTATACGCTGGAACATATGAACAGCTGTAATCTAGTAATACACCACCAATCCATAATTCATAATCTTTATCACAAAAATTATCAATTGGATTATTGGATCCAATTCCAACATAATTATCAAGTTCTTCAGATAATTTCTGACATTCTCCAACATGCATTACTTCATCAAATATTTCTTCTCTAGGCTCTTCTTTTGGTTTACAACATTGACATATGCAGTCCACATCACTAACTACCCCCAAATCTATTTCAGAAATCTTGCATGCAGTACCATCTTCTAAATTCACAGAGGTTACTTTTCCACCTTGGGCTATGCATTCAGAATGAGTCAGACCAGACTCTATGTTTCTTGGCAAATAATTTGAGCCTTGGTCTTCAACTTCTTCAATGCAGCCGCTAATTAAGACTACAAGAGTCAATGCAAATATTAGAATTCCTTTTTTCATTTCACATCCAGTCTCGTTCCCACGCGTCAAGCTCGTGGTCGTTGACTACTTCTTGTTTTTTCTTTTTAAATAACCCTTCACCATACTATTTCCAGAAATAAACTCCAACTGCAACTCCAACTGCCAGCCCGGCCAAGTGCGAGATATGCGCGGTCTCGCTCATCGTGGAGAACGCGCCAACTGAGTCAACGAGTGTCCACACACCGAGCGCGATAATCATTGGCATTGGAACCCCCCAGACCCATACAATCATCCGAGGCCGCAGAACCGCTAGGCAGCCCATAACTCCGTAAATCGCGCCGCTTGCCCCGACAACTGCGCTGTAGAACGGGATTGCTGAGATGCCTGCGAGGATTCCAGCAACAAAGAAGATTTGCAGAAATCTTTTCGGCCCGAGGATTGACTCAAGGATTGTGCCGAATAAAAGCAGGGCGAACATGTTGTAGAGCAAGTGAGTTACCCCGCCGTGGAGGAAAATGTAAGTCAGGACTGTCCAGGGGTGAGAGAGCGCGGCTGCTGAGACAAGCGCCAGGCTGTCCGTGCTTGGAATAATTGCTTGCAATGCAAAAACTATTGTGCATACTACAGCGAGCCGGATAGACCACAGCTTGGAGAAATTCAAATTAGGAACCATAGGATTATGCAGACTGAGACGGGAATGCTCAGGTTGTCGTTCACGTTGATTGGGAGTGACTCAACGAGCATTCCGACCAAAGAGATTGTGAACACGATGGGCATTGGGAGAATTAGCGAGGTCGCGGCGAACGCTGCGAAGAATCCGGCGAGGAAACCCTCCCAGCTCTTTGCCTTGTTGTATTGTATCTTGTGCTTTCCAAATGCTTTCCCAATCGCGGTTGAAAACGAGTCCCCCATTGAGAGCACGATTGCCGAGGCGCGGAACAGGAGCAATGCGAGTTCAGGGTCAAATGGGTACAGCACTGCGAGCGGCAGGATTAATCCCACGAAGAATGTTGAAGGCCCGAAATAAATCCGCCTTGACTTTTCCTCCTCGCGCGCGAAGCTGTGTATGAAGTCGCTGATTTTGCGGGTAAGCTTGAACTTCTGCGCAACCGGCCGGCAGAAGCAGTGCGTGAGTATTGTCACGAACGTCATAATGAGCAGGGCGAGTATAATATCCGGGGCAACATAATACGAAAGCACAACGAAGATGAGACCTGATAAATGAACCGCCTGCCGCTTGAGCTCGTGCACAACCTGATTCTCCATAATATTGGTTTACCCTCTGGGCTTTAATATTTTTCCGATAAGTTTAAATTGCTTCGGCGTTATCTTAAACCTATGCCAAAGATAGACGCAGCCATCCTTGACTACATTAAGCGGGCAGGGCCATCCACTCCAATAGAAATATCGCAAAGGGTTGGCGTTGACTCCATAGTGGTCTCAGCAATACTTGTTGATGCCTCGGGGCAGAACAGGATAGCTGCGTCAAAGCGAAGGGTTGGCAGCCAGCGCTTGTATTATTATCCGGATCAAAAGAGGGCCCTTGAGAAGAAAATAAATTCAATACTCACTCAGCAGGACAAGGAAGTTCTGCAGGTTTTGATGGACCACAAGGCGCTTGCCGAGGCTGATGTTGATGAAGGCGGGGCAAGACTGCTTGAGAACCTTGAGGATTTGGTAAGCGCATTTACACTTCAAAATGAGACCGGCACGATGCGCTGCTGGTACACGCCGAATATAAGGGAGGAGCAGGCAAAAGATATCATAATGAAGCGGCTTTTCCCAAAGAGAGCGGAGAGAGAAGAGCCAAAAGTTGAGGAAAAGGAAGAGCCGAAAGCTGAGCCCAAGAGAGTTGAGAGGGACGCGCAGACCCGCGACAATGGGTTGCTCAAGCCGCCAATCCGCAGCTCTGAGCCAAAACCAGAACCCAAAAAAGTTGAACCCAAACAGACCGAGCTTGTTCCAAAGGGGAAAAAAGAGCCAGAAGATGAGGAGGAAGAGAGAAAGATAAGCGATGACGAAAGGGAACAAATAAGAAAAGAACTGCTCGCTGAGATGCGTGGCTCGTTCAGGGACAACGTGCTCCAGTGGTTTGAGAAGCAGGAGATTGACCTGATGGAAGAGAAGGTCATAAAGGAGGGGCAGGAGGTTGAGCTTGAAGTTAAAGTGCCGACGCCGCTGGGCAAGCAGAATTATCTTGTTAAAGTTTTTGATTACGCGAAGAAGGGAGTTTCGCAAAATGACCTGGCGACTGTGGGGATGGACGCGATTTCCCGAAGAATACCCGCGATTGTGATTAGCTCCACTGGGTTTGCAAAGAGCGCGAAGAAATATTGGAAGAAAGAGCTTGAAGATTTGGTTACTTTGATGAGTGATGATGATTTGGAGTAAGTTATATTAATTATGAAAAAGCAGAAAAAGCTGAGCGGCAGGGAAAAGGCGCAGAATAGGTCAAAAGAGCGCGAGGAACAACGCAGGCTCAAGAAAGAGGAGGCGAAGAAAAGTCGCCAGATGGAGGAGGAAAAGAAGAAAAGAAAGGCGCGGAAGCGCAATGGTTTGCCACCAAAGAACCCAACAGCCCCGAAGCAAAAAATTCGTAGTGAACCGAAAATTCTGAAAGGCAACGAGCTTTTGGAAGCAGTATTGAGGAGGGGAAGGGAATTTGCATTGAGAAATGCCAGGAAAAATCCCAAGCTGCCGTATAAAGGAATGCCCATGGGAGATTTGTCAAGTGTTGGCCTTGGCAGGATAAAGCACGTAATTGTCCTGGACGAGAAATGGGACAGGTTCCCGCAGGATGAGAACAATGACGGGACTGCTTATTTGTCAGTAAAAGAGAAAACCGTGTTTTTGAAGGAAGGCGACTGGTGGATAGAAGCCAATCAGGAAAACCTGAACAACGCAACAAGCACGCTGATAGACCACACGCTAAGACTGACCGGGATGATACTGGAACACCATAATAAGAGAGTTAGATGACAAGGATAGAATACAAGTCCATAATTTTTAACACCAACCAAAATGTTTACGAGCCGCGCGAGGATTCTTTCCTGCTCGCTGAGAACCTCGGGGCTCCGCAAGGAGATGTTTTGGATATGGGAACCGGCTCTGGAATTCAGGGAATACTCGCGGCTGAGCAAGCTGAGCGGGTTGTGTGCGCTGACATAAACCCGCACGCGGTTGAGCTCGCGAAAGAGAACGCTGAGCTGAACGGAGTTTCTGAAAAAATGAAGTTCGCGCAGAGCGACTTGTTTGAGAACATTAAGGGAAAATTTGACCTGATAATTTTTAACCCGCCTTACCTGCCGAAAGAAGGAGAAACCGAGGAGTGGATTGACCACAGCTGGAACAGCTCGGAAGTTATGAAAAAATTCCTCGCAGAATACAGGGATTTTTTAAAGCCAGGCGGGAAGTGCCTGCTCGTGAACAGCTCCATATCAGGGGTTGAGCTAGGTGGCGAAATTGTTGCGCGGCAGAAGCTGGCGTTTGAGGAAATTTTTGTCGTGAGCATATAGATTTAAAGCCTAAAACATTAAGAGGAGCAATATGGGCAGGAAGAAGAAGCTTAAGGGCATAATGCTCTCGCAGAAAGAGATGTACTTGCTAGGTGCTGTACTCGCTGTAATGATAATAGCAGTTGTGCTGACTGCAATATTCCTTACACCATACCTTGCGTTCATCAGCTTCTGGGTGTTTTCAATATTCTTCTTTGTGGCAATGCGGCTCCCCAACAGCTGGAAAATCGGGCTTGAAGTATTTTTCTTGTTCACGTTTTTCTACTCATACATATTCGGCGCGGTCTTTACTATTAGCGTCATACTTTTCGCGTGGATAATAGTGTTCAAGCGCAGGCCGGATGAGGGGCAGGGGCTCGTGGCGCACTTCATTGTCCTGATGGGAATGATTGTGACAGCGAGAATATTTTTGTACATATATGGAATTGGAATAAGCTCGGGTGAGCTTTTGTTTGCATCGCTGTTCTCGCTCGCTCTTTGGCTAATAGCAGATACCTTGCTGGCTCCAAGAATAGCGCCAGTGCCAATACCAAAGCTCATTGTGAACCACAGCCTGGAATTCCTGATTGGCTATATCGTGGCAACAACTTGGGGCTATGAGATATTCAAATTCCTGATAAGCATAAAACCCTAATCTTTCTTGAATATGCAAATAATGTCCTTGTCTTTTAAAACGTGCCGCAGGTGAACTTTCTGGTTGTCAAACTTGGCGCTAGGGCCGTTGAGCTCGGCGTACCTGAAGTTGTCCCGGAATGACTTGTGCAGCCGCAGGCAGACATCCTCAACTGTGCATCCTTCTTTCATAATCAGCGGCTCCTCAAGGTCAGCCTTTTTGCCATGGCGCTTTAGGTAAATCCGG
Source organism: archaeon (assembly GCA_043814055.1). GTDB lineage: Archaea > Undinarchaeota > Undinarchaeia > Undinarchaeales > JBDRKL01 > JBDRKL01. The sequence goes on along the minus strand of JBDRKL010000004.1, from coordinate 34,580 downwards.
ATAAACCTGAGCTTTTGGAAGATTGCCTCGCGCAGCTCGTCAAGGCCCTCGCCATTCAGCGCGGAAATTTTCACGCAATTGCCAACAGAAGGGAGCTTTTTAACAGAGTCAATTTTGTTCATTACAGCAAGAGTTGGAACGTATTTCCTGTTGCCTGTCACAACGTCAATGAACTGGTCAATTGTTATCGGCTCCTTTATTGAGACATACGCGTTGTGGATTCCGAACTCGTTTAGCACGTCGCGGATTGCCTCGTTGTCAATTCCCGCCTTGCTGACCTTGTCAACCTGAACCCCGCCGATGGTTTTCTTTTTAATAACTACCTGCGGCGGCGCCTGGTCAAGGCGGATGTTCGCCTCATCAAGCTCGTGGCGCATCTTGTTCAATTGCTCCGGCTTGTTCGCGTCAAACACAAAAATTATCAGGTCAGCGATGCGCATTACTGAGAGGACTTCCCTGCCGCGGCCCTTTCCCTGAGAAGCGCCCTCCACGAGCCCTGGGATGTCAAAGAGCTGGAGGTTAGAATGCTTGTATTTCATTACTCCAGGAACCACTGTCAGAGTTGTGAACTCGTAGGCCGCAACTTCAGATTTTGCGTTCGTGAGCGCGTTGAGCAGGGTGCTTTTTCCAACTGAAGGAAATCCTGCAAAGAGGACTGTGGCGTCGCCGTACTTTCTCAAGCCGTAGCCAAGTGACTGGGCGTGCCCAACTGAGGCGCCCTTCTGCTGGTCCTGCTTGAGCTTGGCAAGCTTCGCCTTGAGCTTGCCTATGTGGTGCTGGCTCGCCTTGTTGTAGGGCGTGTCGCGTATCTCTTCCTCGATTTCCTTGATTTGGTCTTCAATGGCCATCTAAACCTTAATATATGCGAAAGGGTTTAAGAAGGTTGGGAGTGAGGCATGAATATTACTGACAAAGAGATTGAGTTATATCTAAAAGACAAGTTTGGAAAAGATGCAAAACTCAACGAGTTCAAAGAGCTTGGAAAGGGCGTTTATGGCACTGCTTATCTTGTTGATTTTGATGCTGGAAAAGAGAATCAGCGGTTAGTTTTAAAAACTATGGGGCTCGGCGGGTTCGGGCACGACTTCAAGGCTGATGTCGCTGCAAATTTGATTCTTGCGAACGATACTTTCAACAAATTGGACAAGCACATCAAGAGCTACGACGTTGCTGCGTTTGACGGGAAAGAATTGATTTCAATCGGCGATGCAAAGGAATACTACATTTTGATGGAAGAGGCGCGCGGGAAAGAATACAATGATGATTTTGAAAAGATGCTGAAAGGGGGCATAACTGAAAAAGACAAGAAGCGCACCAAGCAGTTGGCGAAATACCTTGCGGAGATTCACCGCGAAAAGAAACCAGACCAGGCGCTCTGCACCCGCAGGGCAAGGGACCTTGTTGGGCACGGCGAGTACATAATGGGCGTTTTGGATGGTTATGCTAAGGATTCTTTCCTCAGCGCGGATGAGAAAGTTGAGATTGTCAAGCTCTGCGTGGATTGGTGGCAAACACTTCAAGGATATGCACATAGATTCTGCGTAGTGCACGGAGATTTCCACCCGTATAATATAATGTTTGACAAGGACGAGTTCATCGTGCTTGACAGGTCAAGGGGAGAGCTTGGAGAGCCAGGGGAGGATGTCGCGGCAATGGCAATTAATTATCTGCGCTTGGAGTTTATCAAAAAGGATGGTTCTTTCAAAGAACTGTTTGACTTGTTTATGAATACTTACATTGAGGAAACCGGAGACACTGAACTGCTCAAAGTTATTCAGCCGTTCTTCGCGTTCCGTGCGATTGTGGTAGCGAATCCAATATTTTACCCGGACGAGTGGATTAAGGAGCGAGGCGCTGAGCCTGAGGAGTACAGGAAAAGCTTGATTGATTTTACAAAGAAGATTTTGAAAACTGAAGAGGTTAAATTGGAGAAGATTTTGAAATGGTAATAATAACTTGGGAGGAAATATGTGAAGAATACAGAAGATTAGAATCACTTGGTATGAAATACCCGCACCTAAAAAATAATCTTGAATTCACCCAAATTGATGAATTGGGACCAAGAGGAACAATGTGGGGGGCACAGGTCAGCGGTTACAATATATGCTGTGGAAACGCGTTTCTTGAGTGGGGCTTCCTGGAAGACGGCTCAGTAATTCTGCAAAACATAAACAAGAACGACATTGAAAAATGCGGACCTTTGCTTGTGCTCGGGGCGATTTATTGCATTGAAAAATTTAAGAAAAACGAGCTAAAAGGAGATGCATCCTTGATAATGAACAATACCTATACAAAGGGCATTGACTTTTTCGCGCGGTTCTTTGGATTTAAAGCCTCAAAAAAGTTTAGGGAGTGGGCTGAAAGAAACGGAGAGTTAATTGAGGAAGAGACATTGCAAAAAAAAAGAAGTAACCTCCATAAAAATGCCCTACAAAAGATTTCAGATGCTTGTAAACGCGGAGTGGAAATGACCTTCTGCATTTGGCTAACTGGACTGCCTGGCTCAGGGAAGAGCACCATAGCCAAGAAGCTTGTAAACCGGCTTGAGAATGAGAAAGTTCAAGTGCTGCGGATGGATGAGTTCCGCAAGATTTTAACACCGAATCCAAAATACAATACAGAGGAGCGCGATGTTGCTTACCGCGCAATGGTGCTGATTGGGAAATACCTGCACGAGAACGGAATCAGCGTGATTTTTGACGCAACCGGGCACAAGAGAGAATGGCGGGAACTGGCGAGAAAGCAAATTCCCGGACTTAAGGAAGTTTACATAGAATGCCCGCTCAAGGTGGCAATGCAAAGAGAGGCTAACAGGAAGCAGAACCTGGTTACAAAGGATTTATATGAGAAAGCCATAAAGAGGCAGAAGGGGGAGCAGGTTGAACTCAGGGGAGAAGTTATTGGCGTTGATGTTGAGTACGAGGCGCCGGAGAACCCTGAGCTTGTCATAGACGTAATAAAACTGAAGCCGAAAGAGGCAGTTGACAAAATACTTGAGTTGATAAATAAATGACTGACATTAATTGGGTGAGAATGTGCCAGGAGGCAGGCAGGGAAACCGCCAAGGAAGTTATGAGTATTTACAGGACCAGCCGGCGCGCTGTTGAACTCTCAATCGGCTACGGCGGGGACACAACGCTTGAAGCTGACCAGGTGGCCGAGGACATTGTGATAAAGCATTTAAGAAAATTGGATGTTGGCATCAAGCTGATTTCAGAGGAGCGGGGCGAGATGTTCATTGGGGAAAAGCCAGAGTACACTGTTGTTGTTGACCCTATAGACGGCTCTTTTAATTACTCGGTTGGGCTGGATTATTTTGGAATTTCAATCGCGGTTCTTGACAAAAAGACAAACGTGATAACCGGCTACGTGATGAACATACCGAACGGCACGGAGTATTACGCGACCAAGGAAGGCGCGTTCAAGAACGAGAAGAGAATCAAGCCGAGCCGCAAGAGAGTTCCAAAGAATGTTATTCTTGAGTGCTCAAAGAACGCAAGGGAGCACGACATAAGATTCATGTCAAAAATGTTCCTGCAAATGCAGCACTCCCGGGCGCCCGGCGCTGTGGCGCTTGACATTTGCAATGTTGCGGACGGAACGTTTGACTGCCTGCTGTACGCGGGCGCTACAAGGTATATGGACATCGCAGCCGCGGTCTACATACTTGAAAAGGCCGGCGGTTTGGTGTCTGATTTTGATGGTGACCTTAGTATTAGGAAGGGCACAATGCTCACGGCCAGAAATTTGCTAGCGGCAGCGAACGATGAAATGTATAAATCTATTGTGGGGGAAAGGATTGCCCATAAAAAATTGCTAAAGAACAGGGGAGGCATATCACATGTTGAAGTCCGGCACTAAGAAAACCAGTTGGGGCGCAACTTTCATATTTGCTTTTGTACTCTACTTACTGCTCACCGCCTGGTCTGGAAGTGTTGGGCTCTGGAGCACTTACGAGCTAATCGCAGGGATTGTGTTCGCTTTGCTCACCGCGCTGTTCGTGCGCCTTTTGTTCCCGAAGATGGGAATTCAGGGGTACCCCCTGGGAATTGGAAAACTCCTGCTGCTTGGAATCTACCTCATCGGCCCGTTCTTCCTTGAGATGGTCAAGGCAAATATTGATGTTGCTTACCGCGTGATAACTGGCAGGATAAACCCTGGCATAGTGAAGATAAAGCCCAACTTGAAAACAGACTTGGGCAAAATGCTGCTCGCCAACTCAATCACCTTAACGCCCGGAACGCTCACAGTTGACATTGACGAAAAGAGCGGGGACTTTTACATTCACTGGATAAATGTTAAGAACACTGAGCCGGACTGCAAACAAATCTGCGGAAACTTTGCCAAGTGGATTAGGAGGATAGCAGGATGATTGTTGAAACCGCTTTCCTGATTTCCGCGATTGTGATTGGCATCTTGATTCTTGTCTGCCTTATCAGGGCTGCGCTCGGGCCTACAACTCCGGACAGGATTGTTGCGCTGGACACGATTAACACGCTCGCGGTTGCAGCGCTCGTCCTGCTCGGCGCAGGGTTCAGGCAGGTGCTTTACGTTGACGTTGCGATTGTTTACGCGATGCTATCATTTGTCACAACGCTTTACATTTCAAAATACCTGGAGGATACGAAGAGATGAGGCGCAAAGCAGGAAATTTTACAAAACAGCTTCGCGCTTATTTCAAAGCCGGAGAAAGGGGTGAAGCTTTGAAATGATTAATGAAATAATCTTCGCGCTCCTCGGGCTTGGAATGCTCTTCCAGATAATCGGAAGTGTTGCGCTTCACAGGTTCCCTGACCTTTACACAAGACTGCACGGAGCCACGAAGTGCACAACCCTGGGTTCAATACTCGTGTATTTGGCAGTGGTTGTTTTTGGAATCTCGCTTATGCTCAATGGAGAGCAGTACTTTGGAATTCTTTCAGTCCACACAATGATTGTGCTCGTAATGCTGCTTGTAACCAACCCAACCGGGGCGCACGCGATTGCCCGCGCTGCGCACAGGCACGGCGACCTGCCGAAGAGGGCTTGTATTGACAGGCTCAAGGAGGATTCCAGATGATGTTTGAAATCCTCAACACGCTCGTCCTGCTCCTTGTGATAGTTTCAGCAGTAATGGCAGTTCGGTTCAAGGACCTGCTCGGCGCTGCTATTGCAATGGCTGTGATGAGCCTGCTAATCTCGCTTGAGTTTTACCTGCTCCACGCGCCTGATGTTGCGATTGCAGAGGCTGCGATTGGAGCCGGACTCACAACTGCGGTGTTTGTGATTGCGATAAAGAACACAGAGAGGTTTGAAAGATGAACTCTGTATTAAAAATTCTCACGCTTCTCGTGATTGCGCTCTTCATAATAGTTTCAGCTGTTTCCATGCGGCCTTTCGGAGAGCCTGATGATTACTCAATGGACTTTTACGTGATAATGCACACCCAGGAAGAGACCGGGAGCAACAACGCAGTGGACGCGGTCGTGTTTGACTACCGCGGCCTGGACACGCTTGGCGAGGCATGCATTCTTTTCACAGCAGCTACTGGAGTGTTTTTAGTATTTGGGCGGACAGCGCACGTTCCGAAGGAACGTGTGCGTGACAGCCGCATGATAAAGAGCAAGGTGGTGGCTGGAAAATGAAGGAAATGTCTGTCATAGTCAGGGTAACTGCAGCGTTAATGACAGCCCCGATACTGATTTTTGGAATGTATCAAATGATGCACGGCCACCTTACTCCAGGAGGGGGATTCCCAGGCGGAGCCATTGCAGCAACAGCTGTCGCAATGCTCCTGGTTGCTTACGGCGGGGACCGATTCAAGACAGCGCTGAAAAAGGACACGCTCGCAATGCTTGAGAGCATTGGCCTGCTTGGTTTCATACTGCTCGCGCTCCACTTCGGGCCGAAAGTAACTTTGTTCAAGAACATAATGGCGAACACCGGCGGGCTCTTTGGAACGCAGATTGCCTATGGAATCAATCCTGGCAATTTGAACACTGCAGGGCACATTCCGCTGATGGAGCTCGCGGTCGGGCTTGAGGTCTTTGCCGCGCTGAGCATTATAATATATCTTATGTATACCGCAGGAGGGGCGAATGAGACGTAAAGCTTCGCTTCACGTTCATCCCAAAGCCATCATGGGAGGTGAAGCTTTGAGATGATTAATTTACCTTTCATCGCAGTCGCGGTCCTGCTCCTGCTGGGCTTTTACACCCTGATGTTCAAGCGCAACCTAATCAAAATCGTGATTGGAATTAACATAATCGGCGCTGCTGTGAACTTGTTCCTGATTGCGCTCGGCTATGTCAAGGATTCTGGCGCTCCGATATACACACTCTCGCCCACGCTCAATATGGTCGCGCCTATTCCGCAGGCGCTCACGCTCACAAGCATTGTAATTGACCTTGCAGTAACTGCGATGATGCTGTCCTTTGTGATAATGATTTACAAAAAATACCAGAGCATTGAGGCTGAAAAAGTGCAGGAGCTGAACGGATGAACCTAGAAACAATCATAATCCACGCACCCGCGCTCGTGATATTCCTGCCCCTGCTCGTTGCGTTTGCAACCCCGCTGATTGACCGAGTGAGCAAGCAGGCTAGAAACGCCTGGATTCTGTTCGGCGCGTTTGCAACCGAGGTCGTTGTTTTGCTGATGGCTCACGATGTTGTTACAAACGGGATGCGCGTCTACACAATGGGCGCGTCAGACCCTGCGCAGACAATGGTCGGCATCAGCACTCCGGTGAGAATCATACTCAGCGTTGACGCGATGAGCGCGTTTATGGCTGTGGTTTCAATGAGCGTTGTCCTCGCTGTCTGCATTTACTCAATTGGATTTATGAAAAAGAAAGACGGGGAAATGAAATACTCAATTTTGATAATGCTGATGACCGCTGGAATGCTCGGACTTGAGCTCACAGGCGACTTGTTCACAATGTTCGTGTTCTTTGAGCTGCTCTCAATCGCTTCCGCAGCTCTTGTCGGTTTCTGGCTTGACAAGAAGCACCCGTTTGAAGCCGCGTTCAAGTACATGGTCGTGAGCGCGTTGTCCGCGCTGATGCTCTTGTTCGCAATCGGGCTTCTCTACGGGCAGTATGACGCTCTCAACATCGCGGCGCTCGCGAAGATGATGAAGTTTACCCTGATTGACAAGGTCGCTCTCGCGATTCTTGTTACTGCGTTCGCTGTGAAGTGCGGCGCAGTTCCGCTGCACATGTGGGTCTCTGACGCTTACGGCGAGGCTCCGGCTCCGATAACTGCAGCGCTTGTCGTGGCGAGCCAGGCGAGCTTGTACGCGCTGTTCCGAGTTTGCTTCTCCTTGTTTGGAAGCATTCCAATTCACACACTGGTTGCGTGGGCTTTGATAATATTTGGGGTTCTTTCAATGTTCATCGGCGTCACAATGGCTCTGCCGCAGAAAGACGTGAAGAGGCTGATGGCTTACCACGCTGTTTCGCAGACAGGTTATATGCTGCTCGGTGTTGGCGTTGGTCTTGCAGTGATTGGCAATGCAGGAGCGCTGCTTGGCTATGGCATCACTGCTGTTGAAGGGGGATTGTTCCACATGGTTAACCACGCGATGTACAAGGGCTTGCTCTTCCTGACTGCAGGCGCAATGATTTACAGGCTCGGCACAAAGAACCTGAACGAGATGGGCGGGCTCGCGCACAAGATGCCGTTCACCACAATATTCTTCCTCATTGGCGCGTTCGCAATTGCAGGAGTTCCGCCGTTTAACGGCTTCGCGTCAAAGTTCATGATTTACGAGTCAGTCTACCAGTTCAACCCGATGCTCGCGATAATCGCAATGGTTGTGAGCATTCTCACGCTCGCGTCATTTATGAAAGTTTTCCACAGCGCGTTCATGGGGCCTGCGAAAAATAATGTCAAGGAAGTTCCGTTCTCAATGCTTCTCGGCATGGGTCTGCTCGCCGCGGTTGTTATAATATTCGGGCTCTTCCCGGACATTGCGCTTGACAACTTGGTCAGGCCGGCTGCGCATGCTTTGCTGGACCAGGCAGGCTACATAGCAGGGGTGCTTGGATGAGCACGCTCACTACAACTTCAGGATTCTGGAACCCGCTTATGTGGCTCGTGATGACCGCTGTGATGTTCGCAATTGCCGGGCTCATATACAGCTTTGGAAACAGGAAATACAAGAAGGGCACTGAGCAGACCGAGCCGTTCCTGTGCGGAAATGACATTGCTGAAAAGGACGTGCACGTGAAAGCGTCAAACATTTACTGGGGCTTCCTGGAGTCAATGAAAAAGTATTACAAATTCCTGATGGGAATCCACACAGGAGTTGTCAATGATTACGCGTTCTGGGTGCTGGCAACTTTCGCAATACTGCTCCTATTGTTTGCAGGGGGCGCGCTATGAAACTGGATGCTGTGAACAGGTCGCTGTGGGTGTTCCATGTTAACTCTGGCTCGTGCAACGGCTGTGACATTGAGATAATCGCAGCGCTCACTCCGAAGTATGATGTTGAGCGTTTCGGAATCAAGCTGGTTGGCTCGCCAAGGCACGCGGATGCTTTGTTGATGACCGGGCCGGTTGTAAAAGGAATGGGTAAGAAGATAAAGCGCATTTACGAGCAGACACCGGACCCAAAAGTTGTGGTTGCAGTAGGGAACTGCGGGGCAACTGGAGACGTGTTTTACGAGTCATATAATTTGGAGGGTCCGCTTGACAAGTTTGTGCCTGTAACAGTTTACATACCAGGCTGCCCGCCAAGACCAGAGGCAATAATTGAAGGAGTTGCGAAGGCGTGGGCAAAGGTTGAGGAATTGGGAGGAAGGAAAAAGAAATGATAGACAAGCTGAAACCAATACAAGTTTTGTTTTTAGTAGTTGCAACTTTGCCATTTATAATTGGATGGCTAGTATTAAAAACGAGTCCAAATCAGATGATAGCAGAACAATTTGGAACCTTTTTATTTCCCTACTATTCCCTAGCAATAATAATTTTTGTATCACTCTATATAGTCATGCACAAATTTGGATCAAAACTTGGATTAAATAAAGGGGAAGTTTTAGTTTTTATTATAATATTGATTTTGATTATATTTTGTTTATGGTTAATATCAAATTCAATGGAACCTGTAGTAGAAGTGATAAACAATTCAAAAGGAGGCGGTGCAGAAATCACTATAGGATAAAATGAACGCAAAAGAAACACTTGAAGAATTCCAGAAGGAACTTGGAACAAAATTAATTAATTCAGAAATTAGGGTTAGAGAACACGCTGTGAAGAAGGCGAAGTCAGTTTCACTTTGGATGGAGATTGACAAGTCCGCGATGAAGGACGTTGTTAAGCGGCTGTGCGAAATGTATGAGAACCCGCACTTCACGGTTATTTCAGGATATCAGGAAGGCGAGGACATCTGGCTGATTTACCACTTCACGATAAATTACGCGCACAAGCACGACGAGCTTGCGCTGAACTTCAAGTTCAAGCTGACCAAGCCGAACCTGAAGGTTGAAACGATTTGTGATTTAATTCCAGGTGCGCTCATCTCAGAGCGGGAGATTCAGGAAATGCTCGGCGTTACTGTGAAAAATATTCCAGACTCAAGGAGATTCTTCCTTGATTATAATTTCCCCAAGGGCGTTTACCCTTGGAGGCGCGACAAGACCGGGCCGGATAAATTGGTTAGAAATCTGCACGACGAAGGGGGTAAGAAATGACAGGGAAAATAGAGGCTTCGGCGAAGCCGAATGCCTCTGCTCTACCTCCGCAAACCCACAAAGTGGGTTGCGCAATTCGCTGTGGCGAATTTGCGCGAGCAGGCGGAGAGAAAAACTCATTCACAGTTCCGATAGGACCAATACACCCGGCGCTGAAAGAGCCGATTCAGCTTACCTGTGAAATTGAAGGGGAGAAGGTTGTTGATGTTGATATTAAAATGTCCCAAGTTCACAGAGGAATTGAATGGGCAGGGACGCGAAGGAACTGCGTTCAGATTGTCTACCTCGCGGAAAGAATCTGCGGGATTTGCTCAGCGAGCCACCCGAGCGCATTCTGCATCGCTGCTGAGGATGCGGCGAACATTGAAGTTCCAGCGCGCGCGGATTACATCAGGGTAATCAACGCGGAATTGGAAAGGATTCACTCCCACATACTCTGGGCTGGTGTTGCGGCGCACGAGATTGGATTTGACTCGCTCCTGCACCTGAGCTGGAAGATGCGCGAGCACGTGATGGACACGATTGAATATATTACAGGTAACAGGGTCACAAAAGCAATGCTAATGGTCGGCGGGGTAAGAAGGGACATAACCGAGAAGCAGGCGCCGCGCATAAAAGAATCAATGAAATATTATTTGGATAATTTCCAAAAGCTTGGAGATTTGTTCCTGAAAGACCCGAGCATCAAGGCAAGGACACAGGGCGTTGGCGTGCTTACAAAAGAAGACGCGCTCAAGCTCTGCGCAGTGGGTCCAACTGCCCGCGCTTCAGGAGTTGCAAAGGACGTGCGCGTTGACTACCCGTATATGGCTTACGGCGATTTGGATATACTGCCGATAACCCCGGACTTGCTCACAGGAAAAATTAACGGGGATGTTTATGACCGCGTGATTGTGCGCCTGCTTGAAGTGAAACAGTCAGTTGAGATAATTCAGGACTGCCTCAAGCAGATGCCCAAGGGGAAATTGATGACGCAGGAGAACATCCCGGCGCTGCTTGCCCAGCTCAGGGCTGTGGAGGGTGAAGGAATTGGGAGATGCGAGGCCCCGCGCGGGGAAGTGTTCCACTATGTCAAGCTCAAGGCGAATCAGGACGAGCCGCACTTTTGGAAAGTCCGCGCGCCAACTTACAACAATTTGCTCCCGTGGATTCCAATGCTTAAGGACGCGCAGATTGCAGATATTCCGATTGTGGCTGCTTCAACTGATCCGTGCATGGCGTGCGCCAACCGCTCAATAATAACTGACACGAACAAGATTCTTGACACTGAGCAATTGCACGAGCTCTCTGTGAAAAAAACTGAGGAGATAAGAAATAACACCCAGGCATTGAACTCAGGTTCAGCCCGGGTGAATTTCGAAGCAGCAACTGTGAAAGGAGGTGAGCTACTTCGAAATGACCTGTAACCCTATGATTCTTTTGCTGGAGAAGGCGATTTTCATAGCCGTAGCCAGCATATTCATCGGGCTAATCTACAAAGGTTTTGACCGGAAGCTTGGCGCCCGGATGCAGGCAAGAATTGGACCGCCGCTCAGGCAACCGTTCCGCGACGTGCGGAAGCTGATGCTTAAGGAGAGCATAGTGCCGAAGTATGCGGTTCCGTGGCTGTTTAATTTAATGCCTGTGGTTGCCTTGGCTTCAACAATGGCAATTTTGCTTTACCTGCCGTTTGGTCCGTTTGCTCCGCTCCTGCACGGCTACGGTGACTTGATTTTGATATTGTATCTCCTCATGATTCCTGCGCTCGCGCTTGTAATCGGCGGGTTCGCGTCAGGAAGTCCGTTCGCAACAATTGGAGCACAGCGTGAAATGGTTCAGATGATGAGCTACGAGTTCCCGCTAGCAGTAGTTGCAGTCTCAGTTGCGTGGCTTATTTCAAATTCGGTTGAAGGGGTCGCGGGCTTTTCATTAGTTGCAATAGGCGCAAACCCAATTTGGGGTTTGGTTGGTGCGCTCGGATTCATTGGAATAATTTTGCTTTTCATCTCGCTGATGGTTGTTATGCCGATTGAGCTCGGCAGGATTCCGTTTGACGCTCCAGAGGCAGAGACTGAAGTCGCAGGCGGATTCATTGTTGAATACTCTGGACGAAACATGGCGATGTTCTACCTTGCGGACGCAGTGAAGACCATTGTGTTTGGCTCTTTGATTATTGCGATTTTCTTCCCGTGGGGAATTGCAGGAGTTTTGGGATTGACTTCAACGCCTGCACTAATTGCGGATTTAATATTCTACCTGCTCAAATTGTTCGTGATAATTTTCTTCGGTTCAATACTCGCACACGTTGCATTCGCACGGCTGAAGATTGACCAGATTGTCTGGGTTTACTGGGTGCCGTGCCTGATGATTGGCATCGCAGGGCTTGTGCTGATTGGGCTTGACAAGCTCCTGGGGGTGGTAATGTGATTAAGGAACTGCTCAGGCAAATGTTCAAGAAGCCCGCGACCAACACGTTCCCGGTCAAGTATATTCCAAAGAATGTGACGAAAGCGCTAGCTACGATTGGAGCAGGCAAGGTAAAGATTACTCCGCCGGTTGCAGTGCCAGAGAAGTTCCGCGGTGCGCTTAAGTATTACAAAGACAAGTGCATCGGGTGCCAGCTTTGCATCAAGGTTTGTCCTTGCGCTGCGCTTGAGTTCAATCCTGAGACAAGAAAGGTTGACTACCATGTTTCGCGGTGCTGTTTCTGCGCGCAGTGCGTTGATATTTGCCCAGTGAAAGCGCTTGAATCAACTGACAAGTTTATGCTTTCAAGCTATGACAAGAAAGGGAGCTGGGCTGAGGTTGTAGAAGGGAAGGAAGAGGTTAAAAACGAGAAAAAAAATGATTAAACTAACTTTTTTATTACTAAGCATATTGATTATTTTAATAATTGCTATTGTGACAATAAGCTACTTAACGAAACTGTATGACATAAAAGAAACCATTGAAGCCATAGTAATTCTTTTTACGATAATAAGCGTTTTATTAATAGGATATCAAGTTGACATTAAAAAACAAGACGACTTGAACAGCGTATTAGATACCGTTGATAATCTAAAAAATGAAATAGACCTGAATTTAATGATAATTAATGAATTTGAAAAAGAAAATTATTCTGAGGGAGATGGAACTAAAATATTTTATCTTAGATTAGAAAAACTTGTACTAGAAGATGCGATTCAATTTGAACGTATAAGAAATACTACACTAAAGAAACAATTAATAATTATGTATAATAGTATAAATCAAATTAATAAGAGGATGGACACAGCCAATTCTCCAGAATATTTTACAGCAATTTCTGTATCATATCCAACCAGCTGGAAGGAAATACGAAAAGAAGAGATTAATAAGATCTATGAAAATCTTAAAGATACAAAGAAAAGAATTGAAGATAATTTAATTTATGTTAACAACTATAGAACATGTGTAGAAAACTATAAGGATTATAGAAATTGCTAAGTGCTAAAGAACAGCAAAATTTTCAATAATTTCAGTTTCTAAAAGCTCAATAACCCCATCTTCGCCTTTCCTAGATTCTGCATTACTCTCAATTCCAATAAATATTACTGTCTCAGCGTCTTCTTCCAACCGCTCTGCCAAGAACTTGAGCGGCATGTTGTGCGTTCCGCCGGTGAGCGAGTTGAGCTTTTCCTTGGGTATGATGCGGAACTCACCGGGTTTTAAACCCATCTCTGCGTTGTCCACTACCACAACGAGCTCTGGTTTTTCTTTTGCTACAACGCCTGTGAAATTCTCAGGCACTGGCCCGCAGTCATAGACAAGCCAGCCGAGCTTTTTGAAATTCTTTGCAACATAGACTCCGGAGTCGTCCTTGCGGTCAAGTTCGTTGCCAACGCCGAGTAGAATTTTCATACATATACTTATTGTTAAAACAATATAAAACTGCCCATTTCTAAAGATTTATATAAGAAGTAATGGAAGAAAATACCGGGAGATGGTAAAATGAAATTAGTAATTGCAATAACAACGATTGTTTTTTTAATACTCCTGGCAACAGGAGCAAGCGCATACACAGACCTTGGCAGTGGCATTGCAGAGTGCTACACTTGCGAAGACTGCACCAAGGCGCTGAGCAATGATGGCTTTACCATAATCCGGCTTGGGAACTCGCTTGACACTAATGGAAACTGTATTTGGTGGGAGAAAAATAGCAAGACACTGAACTGCCGTGGTTACAGCTTGTCAGGGGCTGGTGACAGAGGTGCAGGAATTTACCTGTACAACAAGGACAACAACACCATCAAGAACTGCAATGTCAAGAACTTTGTCATTGGAATCTCACTCATGTACAGCTCTGGTAACCATATTGAAAAAAACAACCTCACTTCAAACGCCATCGGCGTGCGTGTTAACTACGACTCAGATTACAACACTTTAACCGGCAACAACGCCAGCTCTAATGGTGTGGGAATGCAGCTCTGGTCTAGCACCGGCAACAACTTAACCAGCAATCTGGCAGGTAATAACCAGGACTATGGGGCAATGCTTGGCCAGAACACGAACAGCAACACTCTTGATTACAACAAGTTCTGCGACAACGGGAAACATGATGTTTACGAGATGGGGAAAAACTCCGGGGACAACAATTTTTGCCTGAAAACGATGAACTGGAACGACACAGGGACAGGCGGGTGCACCAGCGCCTGTATAACAGAGTGCACGTGCAACTCCTGCTCAGACTGTATGAATAAGCTGAGCAACCAGAGTTGCAACCTCGTCAAGCTTACAACAAACATTACGAATAAGGTAGGGCACTGTATAGACAATCCAACAGGGTTCAAGAACAAAATTTTTGACTGCCAAGGAAACATTATAGACGGCGACGATATTGGCTATCACTACGGCATCTACATTAACAACAAGAATGGTAACACCATAAAAAACTGCGTTGTCACAGACTTTGCAGACGGGATAAGGGTCTGGTACGCGAATTACACCAAAATAATAAACAATACTGCAATATCAACTGGAATTAACAATTGCAGTTGGGGGTGTGGATTGAGTGTGACTGGAGGAGATTATTGCCTTATGGATAGCAACAATGCAAGTGGTAATTGTTGTGGACTTGTATTTCAGATGCAAAACCACTCAAATCTTACGAATAATGAGGTGGGGTACAATAATGTCATTGGAATATCGTTATTCAGCTTAGACAATTGTATGGTTGCTGGAAATATTGCTGACTACAACGGATTTGGTCCAGCTTCTGAGATTTTTGGCGGGATAGCTGTTGACACCACCTTTAATACTATATTCACCCAGAATAGTTTTTCTCATAATAATATTAAAGGGATTGGCTTTCAGCAGTGGAACGACACCAACAACAATTTTACTAAAAACAATATCAGCTATAATAATGGCACAGGGATTTTTATGGGCAGAGGCTGGGATCTCAATAACTTTTTTGTTGAAAATTCCATAATATATAATTCAGGGGATGGGATCTTCTTGAATACAACTGCCAAAAACAACACGCTCCTCAAGAACACGATTTGTAACAACGGCGGAACACAAATAGTCAACCTTGATGTGAACACAGGAGACAACAACACCTGTGATAACTCAACTAATTGGAATGATACTGGAACAACCGGGTGCACCTACGCCTGCCCGCCAGGGTTCAGTGACATTAGCATTGGACTACCTGAACTGAATGAGGAACCAACATATACAGAGATACCAGAAGAAGAGTATATAAGAATCGACAAGAGGTAGATTGATTATGCACGACGTATCCGTCTCAGACTCAATCGTGAAGGCTGTTGCCGAAAAGGCAAAGGAATTTGGGGACAAGAAAGTCCTTAATGTTGAAGCTTCGCTCGGCGAGCTGATGAACCTGGAACCTGAAAAAGTCCAGTTCTGGCTCAAGGAGCTTTTTGAAAAAGAGCTCGGCTACGCGCCAGAAGTTAAAGTCAATATTGTTCCTGCGAAATTAATCTGCGACGCCTGCGGATACGACGGTAATGTTGAATACGACAAATCACTGCACGAGGTACACGCACACGACTTAATCTGCCCGCAGTGCGGTGAGCAAATGCGCATAATCAAAGGTAGGGAGTGCTGCGTGGACTCGATTGAGTTTGAACAATGATTTCAGTAATTCTATATGAACCCCAGAAAGCAGGGAATGTCGGCTCGGTTTGCAGAGCGATGAAAAACTTCGGCGCGAAGAATCTTGTTATGGTTAATCCGTGCAAGCTTGATGATAATGCCGCGATGATGGCTGTGCACGCGAAAGAGGTCTTGGAGAAGGCGAAAACTTTTGAGAGTTTTGAAGAGGCGAAGAAGAACTTTGATTTAACAATTGCGACAACTGCAAGAGTTACAGGAAAGGATGATTATTTTTTGAAAATTCCATTCACTCCTGAGGAATTGAGGAAGAAATTGGAAAAAGTTGAAGGTAAAATTGCAATTGTTTTCGGCCCCGAGGACTCCGGGCTCCCGAATGAAATCGTTGAGCAGTGCGACATGTGCGTGACAATACCAACGCACAATGCATATCGCTCAATGAACCTGTCGCACGCAGTTGCGGTTGTTCTTTATGAATTGTCAAAACTGCCTAGCGGGGAAAAGCCGCGGCTTGCAAGCGGAAAAGAGCTCAGCCTGATTAAGGAGAACTTCTCAGAGATTGTGAAAGGGGCAGACTACCCGGCTGACAAGCGCAAAGTATTTAACAGCATGATACGGAAACTAATAGGCAGGGCACAGGTGACTGGGAGAGAAGCAAACACGCTTATCGGTGTTCTTAAAAAAATTAGGAGTAAAATACTATGAGTCCATTTTTGATGGGGGGAGAAGGCGGAATACAGGGAATCATCCAGTGGATGTTTTTCCTAGTTGTAATAATGTTCATTTTTCCAAAGCTGTACTTTTACCAGATTTTCTCAAAGCTGGAAAGCTCGGCTAAGAAGCTTGAGAAGCTCTCAAAGGAGAGCCAGGCTTTGCTTATAGACAAAACAATAAAGTACGGCAGGCCGAAGAAGCACCTGCGAGACACTGTCTCCAGAGTCGTTGACTTTTTCATGATACCGCCAGTATCATTGGATCCGTTCGGAATTATCAAGAGGATTGAGCACCTCATAAACAACACAGAGGACAGGTTCAAGCAGATCACGTTTGACATGACCCCGAATGCTGGCTCAGAGAAACAAATGGACGTGTATATGGGGCTTCAGGCCACCATCATGATAGAGATGATTGCAAAGATTGTCAGGCACTACGTTGAGATTGTCAAGAAGTTCAAGAACCTGCAAATTGGAATGCTTATTCAGATGCAGCTCCCGATGATTGAGGAAATAGCCGAGGCAGAGAGGCTCGGACTGGAGGCATTCCTGAACGAGCAGGCAATCGGGGACGCGATAGGACCTATGACCATCGCAAGCCTGATTAGCGAAGAGGGCACGGAAGTCGCGCAGGAAGTTCTCGCAACTACAACCACGAAATGGGGCCGCAAAGTCACATTCCTCAAGGCAAAGGGCCCTGGTGGCCGCCTTGGAAAATTAGGAGAGGCTGTTGAAAAGGTCTGCGCAAAGAACAGGATAGCAAAGATAATCACAATAGACGCAGCTGCAAAGCTTGAAGGAGAAAAGACCGGAAGCGTTGCAGAAGGGGTTGGAGCAGCAATTGGCGGTGCTGGCGTGCAGAAGTCCCAGATTGAGGACGCGGCAATTAAGAGAAAGATACCACTTGAGGCGTTCGCGATAAAGATGAGCCAATTTGAGGCTATTTCGCCAATGCCTGAAGAAGTTGTGAATTCAATAAAGACCACAACCGAGATGCTCAAGGAGCGCGTCAAGGATACCAAGCCAGGCGCGCACATACTGGTTGTCGGCGTCGGGAACACCTGCGGAGTTGGAAACACCAACAAGGGAATGGACAAGCTCGTTGAGAAGATAAAGAAGGAAGCCAGAAGAATAAAAAAAGAAAAAGAGAAAAAGGAAAAGGGCTTTTTCAAGAAGAAAGGAGCAGATGCGAATATTGCCCAAATACTCTATGGAGCAGGGTCTCCGGTGCGTTTCGATATGACACCCAGACTTTCCAATTTGAGACCGGGTGAATCCCGAAGCGACCGAAATTGCCGCTTCGATATGTTTAAAAACCACAACGAACACATAGATGGGACACTTGGAATGTTTGAAAGGTGATTTAATATGACAGAAAGAGGCGGAGGAGTTTATAAGCGAATGGACGCGCGCCCTTACACAAGAAGGGCGAACAGAAAGCCTAGCCTGAACTATATAAAAGGTGTTCCACGACCGAAGATACACCTGTTTGAAATGGGCGACTCGCAGGGCAGGTTTGATACTGAAATTTCCCTTGTAGCTGACGAGACCGCGCAGATAAAGCACAACGCGCTTGAGGCGGCCCGTGTCGCAGCTGTCAAGAACATAGCAAACGTTGGCCCGAAGTCATTTTTTATAAAGATGCGCATATACCCGCACCATGTTCTTCGCGAAAACCCGCTCGCAACAGGCGCTGGGGCTGACAGGTTTCAGGAAGGAATGAGCAGGGCGTTCGGCAAGCCGATTGGGATGGCTGCGCGTGTCAAGAGAGACCAGAAGATACTGAGCATTAGCATTAACAATAACAATCTTGTTGTTGCAAAAGACGCACTCCGCAGGGCAAAGATGAAGTTCCCGCTCAGGTGCAGGGTTCAGATTGATGATTTGACGAAAAAACCAGCCCCAAAGGCACCAACGCCGAAAGGGACACCTGGGCTTAGTTCTAAAAAACTTTAAATACCAACACCCCTTACCGCAAGACAGAGGTGTAATGTATTGATTAAACAGCTTGCCAACCTGACTGGGAAAGATATCCCCTCTGCAGGGGAGAAGGGCGTTCAGCTAGGCGCGCTCATCAAGGCCGGACTGGCTGTGCCGCCGGGCTTTGTGGTTAGTTCTGAAGCGTTCAAGGAGTTCCTTGATGTTGCTGATATTAAACCAGATATGGAAGACCTTTTGAAAGAGATGAATCCGAACGACGGCACTGACCTCAAGGTTGTTTCAAAAACCATCCGCACGATGATTACAGGCGCGAAACTGCCTGAGCACACTGCGGATGAGATAAAAATTGCTTATGAAGAATTATCAAAAAGCTCCACTGCGATAAAGGGCGTAGAAGCGAAGCGCGGCGAGTTCGTCGCTGTGCGGACCAGCTCCAAGCCAGGAGACCTGAAGTCCAGGAAGGCACTGCTGAACGTGACAGGAGCGGACGAGCTGATAAGCGCAGTCAAAGCCTGCTGGGCATCGGCTTTTGAGCCGCAGGAACTCACATACAGAAAGGAGCAGGGGATTGCCCAGAACAGCGTGCTCCCCGCGGTTGTGGTGCAGAAGATGGTTGACTCTGAAAAAGCCGGGACTATATTCACAGCGCACCCTGTGACAGGGCATAGGAATATGCTGACCATAAACGCGGTGTGGGGAATCGGCGAGGCCGCGACCTCAGGCGAGATTGCCCCTGACCATTATGTTGTTGACAAGGAGACTCTTGGCGTCGTGAGCAGACTTATAGAGAACAAGGCGTTCATGTACACGCGCGACATCAAGAGCGGGAAGACCAAGCGCGTGATGCTCAAGCAGGATATTTCAGCCAAGGAAGTTCTTACTGAGGAGGATTACGCGCAATTGCTTGCGCTCGCGCAGAAGTTTGGCGAGAAGTTCAGCGAGCCGCACCAGATTGAGTGGGCGATTGAGGATGATGATGTTTTCGTGATTGGCGCAAAGCCTTTCACTCCGCCGCCTGAAATGCCGCTGGAGGAGATTGAGGATGAGGAAGGAGCGCAAGACCTAGTTCAGGAGGAAGTTATGGGAGAGCTTGAACACCAGATTGAGACCGAGGTTCTGGACAAGCAGGAGCAGATTATGGAAACTATGGAGCAGGAGACCGAGCTTGAGCCCTTGCCAACTCCGCCTATGCCTCACGAGTTTGAGAATGACGGTTCAGCGCGGGCGCAGGAGCAGATTAAGGAAAGGGCAGAGGAGCTTGCGAAAGAGGTTGTGCAGGCGCCAATTTCAGAATTAGAGCACGAGTCAGCACCAAGCGCAGAGCCGGAGCTAACCACGGACATTCAAGAACCAATAATAACTGAAGAAGAGCCAACAGCCGGAGAAGAAGAAGCAATGGGCGGGGACGAGGCGTTTGACCTGCAGAAGGAGACCCTGCTTGAGCTTGAGAATGAGAGGCAGCAGCTCGCTGAGGTTGAGCAGGAGCTTCACATTGAGCCTGCTGGGGAAGATGAAGTGCGAGTTCCGCTTCCTGAAGAGCAGGAGAAAAAGAGATTGCTTGAAGAGGCTGAGCAGGAAGAAGAGCTGGAAGAGATTGAGAAGGAAGAAGGGATTGAGCAGGTGTAAAGAACGTTTCCACCTGGATTAGGCTAAAAAAAAGATTATATACTAGTTTTGTTACCACTATATAGGGGAGATGAATAAGCAAATAATTGCAATTGGAATAGCACTAGTACTTCTTTTGAGCATAAGCCCTGCGTTTGCATCAGACACCGCGCCTGCAATTTTAAATTACCAGCCAGGCAATAACAGCTATACGAACGCCACTTCCGACGAAACCTTTACTGTTGATTATAATTGTGATAACACTATTTACACGAAATTTGAATTTCTTGGAGTGGATACAGGAGCGCAGCAGTATGCAATAGGACCAAACTTAAACACAAGCTGCCCAAGCGGCTCAGGCAAAAGCTGCGGCACTTATCTTTCAAAAACCGGCTTGGATGCGCTTCCGGACAGGACAAAGATATATTTTGATTTTAATGTTTGGAACAATCTTGGACAAAGCAGCGGAATGAAACTTGGAAGGCATGTTCAATTTGACAAGTATGGCAATGAATCAGAGGAAAGGGCTGGAACTTCAATTGATAAAATAGTTCCAACTGGTTATAGCGGGGCTGGAAACGCAGTGGATTGGGTTCACAGTTCAGACACCAAAGAGCCAATAGACATACAGGGAGTTCCGCATGATTGGCACGAAGAGATTAGTGTAAACCAGGAGAATATCCATGTAATGAGAGACACGCTGAGCGCAAGTGCTGGAGACCAGTATGACGAGGTGTATGTAGCAGTATCAGGCAATACGATTTCATACAAGCTTGAGTTTGATGATGATATTTCAAAAATAGATTGTGAGAATAATTTAAATGGAACAAAGCTTTGGTTCACAGGGGAAGAACATTATTTTGCATCCTGTAATTTGACTACAGGAATTTTGTTGCTAGACGGAGGGTCAATAATACTAGAAGATGGCGCCTATCTTATCCAGGAAGGTGTAGAAAGCACTTGGCAAGTTCTAATTCAGCAGAACGCTGGGGCGCTTGATTATATAACATTAACAGATACTGAACCCCACGTTACTGTAAGTCAAACTAATACTGTTTTGTATCCAGGAGATGACATAAAATACCCAACTGGAGATTTCTTCGGGCTTAAGTATTATGGAGTAACTGACCGATACGGCTCAAGCCCTGAATATATTAATTTGGACATAATGCCGAGCACGCGGGATCTTGGAGATGGAACAGAAGCTGTTATTCGAGTGAGGACACCAGATGGAAATTATTTATCCTATGCAGATAATTCAACAGGAGCAACCAGTTTTACAAATACGCTTTTTGTAGGTGCGATCAGAGGAGCAGACAGATTTTATTATGAAAATCCCAGCATTCCTTCTGAATACCTGACTGTTTATGATGGAACAAGGCCAGTGCTGAACCTTACTAAGAGCATTTCAAATCCACAAATAGCAGAGGAAAACGTCGTTATATTGGGATATGAAAACGTGACCCCAAAGGATGAAAAACTTGAGATATACCACGAGGATACTGTAAATTTAACAGATGGAATATATTTCGGCACTCAGGTAGGACCTGGGTACTGGGTTGATTATGTTGCCGCTCAGAGTTTTGAATTAGAGGAGGTAGCGAATGTAACAAGCTTTGATGTTTATATTCAGAGACATAACATATACACGGAAGCCACTGACATATTAGCCAGCATACAAACAGATTCAGGCGGTTTCCCGAGCAGCAGTGAAAAAATTGCTGAGGTTACAATACCTGCTCTTTCCAATTTTGGCTATGAGTGGAAGAATATCAAATTTGATGCACCCGTAGACCTCAATGCGAGCACAACTTACTGGCTTGTGCTGAATTACACCGGCGGCTCAGGGGATCGGGGCTATATGGTTGGATATGAGTCAATCGGGCACTATTCAGAGGGCAGGGCAGAGTTTTATGACGAGTTCTCTGGGGAATGGAACATACCAAACCCAGACTTGACTCAGGCAGACACTTTCTTCAAGATATACATAGAATCAAATAACTCTACGGTAGAAACTGGCTACTTCTGGCTATCTGAGCTTGATGAAAGCGAGTGGGTGAATATAACTATTGAATATAATGCAACTGCGAACAGCAATAGCGGAGATTTTGAGGACATAAATGGGGATGGAGGGGGGTATTATGTTTATTATGAAGGATACGGCTCAGAGTCAGATAATAATTTTATGGCAGGCCCGCTTACAAGAGATTATTACACCCAATACGGCACGTATGCAGACTCGGTTGGCTCAAGTTTAGTTTCTTTGCAAATTCCAATCAGGCAGAGTTTTGGCGAGCTTCAGGTTATAGAATATCCTATTTCAGCAACGCCTCAATATATAACTACAATAGATAGAGCAGCTCCAACTGTCAATAGCCATACCCCGGCAGGAACAACCGGCTCCAGCGCACCAACCCTTGAAGTAACTACAAATGAACCAGCAGAGTGCAGGTATTCTCTATCTATCGGAACCGCGTATAAGGATATGACAGGAATTTTTGACAGCACAAATTCAACAACGCACACAAAAGCGTTGAGCGGGCTGGGCAATTCTGCGCACCATTATTATGTTAGGTGCAATGACACCTCTGGAAAATTAACCGCCAGTGAATACGATGCAGGGTTCACGGTTAATGTGCAGGCACAGGAGCCGAGCAGCGGGTCAGGTTACAGCTCAACTCCTGCAAAAAACACTAAGAAAGAGGTGGTAGTGAAAAAAGTGCCAGAAGAAACCTCGGTCACGGAAGTGATAAACCTTGACACGGAAACTTCATCCGTAGAAAGTTCTTCAATGCCAGCGGGCGGCGGAGGCAGCGGCTCCTCAATTGTTAACGCAGTCAAGATACAGATAAAAGAAGGAGAGAGCCAGAGATTCGTATTAAACAAAGAGGAGCACTCCCTCACAGTTGACGAGCTCGGGGAGGATTACGCAATTGTCACCATACGCTCCGAGCCGTTCAGAGTCAGGCTGAACATGTCAGAAGTTGTTTTCGTTGACCTTGACGGGGATGATGTTTATGACATGGCATTGATTTTGAACAGCATTGACGAGGACGGCAATGCGAATGTGACTTTTATGAAGATTCGACAGGAGCAGTTTGTAGAGGGGAAACAAACAGGATATGTGGTAATGGGGATAGCTGGAGCTTCGTTTGGAGCCATCGCGCTTGCAGCGCTTGGGCTTGTTTACTTCAACAGGAAGAAGAGCATTACTTATGTTCCAAAAGAGCAGAACAGGGAGGAGATTATAGAAAAAATGTCCACCAAGCTCAATGGAAATTCCAAGAAAGAACTCATAGTTGACTCAAGGATAGAAGGGTTGATTGAAGGTTTGTCCGAGAGGGAAGCTGACATAATAAAAAGCATCATCAAAGGTGGAGGGGAAAGCACCCAGAAAAACATATACCACGACACTGGAATTTCAAACGCTGCGCTCTCCAGATGGATTGCCGAGCTTGAGCAGAAAGGGTTTGTAGAAACTAAAAAATATGGAAAACTCAAGAAAATCAAGCTGGCAGAGAAGTTCTTTAATGGAAATGGCTCTGCAGCTTAGCGGTTAGAACGTTTCCACTCATTTTCACCGAGTTTTTATATAAGCTTCCGATTAGAGAACTTGGCAGGTGAAAAAAAGAATGGACAAAACACTTGCCAAGATTTTGATGCTCACCAGCATTCTTCTGTTTGCTGGGATGACTAGCGCTGCGTATGCAGATATAGCTGACATATGTGGAATTTCAAATACAAACCTTCCTTTGGATAGCCTGTACGAGGGGTTAATAGGAACTTATGATGACCAAGATTGGTGGGAATTCACGCTGCCAAAATCTGGTGATTTGAAGGTTGATTTCTATAGCACTGGTGGATCTACTTTATATATGGGCATATGGTCAACCTGTGATGAATCCAGTGAATTCTTAAGTGTTGGGACATCAAGTTATGCAACTCGAGATATTTCCAACCTTGATGCAGGAACATATAAGTTAATTGCTATGGGGTCACCTGGAAATGTTGGAAATTATAGAATAAAGCTAACATTTGAACCAGATGAAGATGAAGAAGAGCAGAACCCAGGAACAAGCGACTGTTACAGTGCACCTTCAATGACACTTGGCAGGAATATGCTTTCAAGCGTGCCGAACGGCGATTGCGACACTTACAAAGGATACGGTGACTGGCACAAAATTGTGATTCCAGAAGATGGTGATTATGACATAAATCTGTACGTGGACAGGCAGAACACCTGGCTTATGCAATTTTATAAGGATGATTACAAAGGCGGCTGCGACGGAGTTCAGGTAAACACGCCAATTACATATTTCACTACGGAATGGGAGAACGATGAGATAGGATTCGGTGTATTCAAGACAAAGAATCTGAAATCAGGAACATATTATATTAGAGTTTGCGAAGACGAGCCTCCATTCTATCAGGACTGGTACACTTTGTATATTGGTGAAGCGCAACCAAGTATTGTTTGCGGCGATGGGATTTGTTCAGCAGAGGAGAACTGCGGCAGCGACAAGAGCGCCTGCGGTTCCAACCTATGCTACCAACCGACGTGCTCATGGGGATGCGCACAGATTCAAATTCCTGAAGGCCAGGAAGACCCAAAAGGATGCACAGGAAACAATTACTGCGATGGGTATGGGAACTGCGTAGCAAAGCCGGTTGACGAGTGCATGCAGGGTGCGCTTGATTGCAAGGACACCGCAACACTGAGAAGTTGCCAGATGCAAGCAAACGGCTACACGAAGTGGATTGAGCAGCCGTGCGGTAGTGGGTACACGTGCGAGAATTCAGCGTGCGTGAAAGATGAGCCGAAGGACGAGTGTCAATATGATATTGACTGCGCCCACAACTATGCTTGCGCATATGAGAATCAATTTGCAAGCGGGCTGATGACACAGGAGGTTCAGGCCAAGTCCTGCATATTAGACCCAGTGAAGAAGAACCAGATGGAGAAGGGTCGGGCTGCTTGGGTGTATTGGAATCGTGAAATAGACAAAGAAAAAAAACACAAAGAGGACATTGAAGCATATAACAAAGATGTTTCGGATGATTTAAAAATAAAATATATTTTTGCTGGAGGGTATAACAGATACGGGTCATATGGGGAGGACATAAAGAAATACAGTTGGGTTGAGAGAGCCGATGAACAGGAGTATGAGAATACTTTGACCCAGGATTACAGAGATATGTTCCCGAAAGAGGAAGGCTTCAAACTTTACGTGATGGTTGATGGCTACACAACGAGCGAGAGCGATATATGTGACTGGGACAACGATAAAATAGAATACGTGGCAAACTACACAGCGTATGCCATAAATAATGATGAAAATGTGGATGGTGTGCACCTTGACATAGAATATGACATGTTCCGTGACGCTGGAATATCTATTGGCGCAACACAGCAGTGCAGTGAAAATCTTGGAAAACTTATCACTTCGCTGAAGAGAAAAACCAACAAGACAGTTTCAGCAGCAATTGGCAACTCACTTGTGTTTCCAAACCTGCTAGAGGAGGGGGGGTACCCTTGGACAAATTTGAATGACCAGGTATTTGATGCGGACTTCCTCGCGTTGATGAACTATGACATAGCATGGACTAAAGATTTAACAGAACCGCTTGATAGTATAATTGATGCTCTTTGGAGAGGGGATTATGAAAGTATACCATTCTTCAATTTCTGCAACCTCTATGGAGATGATGATGAGTACTCTGCAACTGCTAGAGAAGTTGCAAGAAGCTTCCTGCATATGGCAAATGAGAAGAATACTCCAGTAATGATAGGTCTGCCAGCAATATCAACTCAGCACGAATTTGAGCAAAGGGCTAGAATAGGAAGTGGAGAGATTACCTACAGCGGCTCAAAGATGACAGAGTATCTTAGAGGGGGATTGGAAGCTGTAGATTATGCGTTGGATACTGAAGGATCAGATAATTTTTTGGGAATTTCACTATGGGCTTTTATGTCATATGAGAATATAGATGTTAGTGGCAATGAACCTCCATGTGGATGGTTTTTCTACTACCCACGCCACATCTCAGAAGAAGCCTGGAATCTCCTTAAGGGTCTTGACACAGAAGTAACAGGCACAATAAGCCCAGGCGAAGTGAAGTATAACAACATAGATGTGTCCGGCATTGTGGATAGCATAAAACTCTCGCTAAAATGGCCCGGCAGCGACCTTGACCTTGTGCTTTATGACCCAAACGGCAATAAGATAGACCCGCTTGTGGCCTCGCAGAACGACTCAGTCGAGTACTTTGAAGGCGAGACGAACGAAGACTACACAATAAAAAGCCCGATGGCGGGCAAGTGGACTGCAGAAGTCACAGCAGTTGATGTCCACGAAGATGAGCCATATTCTCTAACTTTGGATAATACGGTGAAAACTTTCTCCGACTCAAGCGCGGAAAAGCTATTTGAGTTCCCAACAAGCCCGCAGAGCGCGTATGTTGAACTTCCAGCAAATGCAGAAGTTAAGAGCGCTGTGATGGACATTGAAGGACTCGCGGTTGGAGTGGCGCAGGAATCTGCCGAGGTAAAGAACGACAATGTTGGCGAACTTACCCACGGCATATACTTTGGGGCGCAGAACGGCCCAGGCTACTGGGTGGACTACAAGGCGGCGCAGAGCTTCACGCTTGGCGAAGACTCAAACTTGGAAAGCGTTGACGCCTACATAAAGAGACACGAGATTTACACTGGCGCGTCCAGCGTACTGGCAAGCATACAAGCTGACTCAGGCGGACTCCCAAGCGGCAGCAAGATAGCTCAGGTTACATTGCCTGCATTTGACAATTTTGAATACGCCTGGAAAAACATTGCATTTGACGAAGCCGTGGCCCTGCAGAAGGGAACGACTTATTGGCTTGTGCTTGAATACTCAGGAGGGTCAGGCAGCAGAGGTTACATGCTTGGATATGACGCCAATGGAGATTATCCAAACGGCCGCGTTGAATTTTATGACGAGTACTCAGGAGGATGGAACATACCAAACCCAGACCTTAGCCAGGCAGATGGCTTCTTCAAGCTGCACCTGAAAGGAGAAAATGCTGAGGTTGAGCAATATGTTGAAAACCCAAGTGTTTCAATATCAGAAGATGTGATTTGGACACACAGTGGTGAATTCAGCGGGAAAGAGACAACGCATGACTTTGCAAATGTTCTAAACTCAGAGCTTTCTGGTTGCGGAGAAGAAACCTGCCAGATTGAACTTGCGTTCAGCGCATTGGGCACTGGAAAACTCAGGGTAAGCAACCTGAATATTATATACACAGTACCAGAACCTGAACCGCCAATTGACTCTACGCCATTTGTAAAAATTGGGTATCCATTTGAGGGTAGCACTGTAAACAAAGCAACTTTGAGGATTCTTGGCCACGCCAGTGACGAGGACGGACTCGCAAGCGTGAGCCTGAACGTGCTCAGCGAAATGCCGCTCGGGAACTCAGTGAGCTCGGTTGAACTGCCAACGAGTGTTGACTTCTATGAGAAGTTCAGCGAGATTTCACTGCAGGAAGGAAAGAATACGATAACTGTAACTGCAGAAGACTCGCTTGGAAATGTTGGGCAGGACTCGGTTGTTGTTTATTATGAGAAAACAGTTGTTCCGAACTATGTGATTGACTTCACAGGAAAAGTTGGAATAGACACGCTAGCCAGCGAAAACTACGACGGGAACACGCTGGTTGACTACCTGCACAGCTCTGATACAAAAGGTTACCTGTATGTGGAAGGGAAAGAGTACAGGTGGCAGGAGACTGTTGAGATTGATTTGGATGGGGTTAAAATAGCAAGGGACAATTTAGAAACAAACTGGGGCGACCAGTATGACGAGGTATTTATGAGCATATCAGGAAGCACTATAAAATACGTGAACGACTTCACACCGGTTGTTGATTATGAGGGGCTTGTTGGGAATAAGATTTGGTTTATGACAATGGAGTTTACAGTTATAAACGCGAGCGAGGATGTATTAAAACTCGCAAGCAGGAATGCAGAGGTTGTTCTGACAACTTCAAACCCAACTACGACTGTATCTGGAATTGACGTGAGCTTGGGCGGTGTTTATGCAACAGGCGTGGACAATGCATACAAAGCAAAGGTTATTGTTACGAACAAAGGATTTACCGAGGCCAAGTATGTTGCACCAGGCACTATTGAGACGATTGCAGGCGTTGAGATTTATGTCAAGAACGCTGTTGTTACAACTTCAGGAACAAATGAGGGGGAAGTTCAGCTGGTTGTGGGCGCAGGAATTATGGTATTGGAGAACGGCGGATACCTGATGCTGGGAGATGGAACTGAAACAACCTGGCAGGTTGACCTTGTGGGCAGTTCAGATACGCTGAGCAAAATAGTTGCGAAAGATGTACAGTCTCGCGTTACAGTTTATACAACAGACCCAGTACTATACCCAGGAGACTCAATAGCAATGCCCAACGGGATAATGAGCTTTACATACAACGGGCTTAAGGACAGCGATGGGAATGACGTGGCTTATGTGAATGTGGATATTATGCAAACCACACGAGACCTTGGAGAAGGTAGTGTGAACACAATAAGAGTTAGAACTCAGGACGGCGATTATGTGAGCTGCAAGCACAATGGGAACGAGATGCTGGCAAATGAAGCCTGGCTTGACATAAACACCGAGCTTTGGTATGCAAAAGACCCATCTGCACAGACTCTGAAATACGCAGAAGTGGATGAAGTCAAGATAAAGACCAGCAAATCAGCGTTTTCACTGGGCTATGATAATGAGAAGTTAACCTTAACTGAGCCAGATGGCAACAAGATAATCGCAGAGCAGAATGGAGTAGAGTTCTGGGACAGCGACTCTGACGAAATGGGTTGCTTTGTTTACTACAACGAGCAGACTTCAGCAGGCTGCATACACACCACAGCGGATGTGCCGCCGGCTGCAAGGGATTACTACACAAAGTACGGAACATACATAGATGCGTCAGGACAGAGCATGGTATCGCTTCTCGTGCCAGAGAGCCAGACCTACGGCGAGTTCCTGCTGATAAACAATGTGAAGAACCTTGAAGAGCACAAAGCGGTTATTCTCCAGAGAGGCGAAGAGATTGAGGAAGAGCCAGAAGAAGTTATACAGCCTCCTGCGCCAAGCCAGAGCCCGTCACCAGGAGCAAGCAGCGGAGGAAGCTCAGGCGGGGGCAGTTCAGGACCTGCTGAAGTAGCTATGGATATTTCAAACGGCCCGGCTGAGTACACAATGGGCAAGGGCAGTGTTGGAGCTTTCCAAATAGCAGGAGAGAAGCACACTGTGACCATTGATGAGGTTGGAACAGACTGGGCAAAAGTTACAATACGCTCAGACCCGGTTGAGAGAGTGCTCAAGGTTTCAGAAGTCGCCTATGTTGACGTGAACAATGACAATGAGGATGACCTCGCAGTGGTGCTGAAAGGCATTGAGAATGGGAAGGCGAAACTGCAGTTCTACAAGATAGAGGGCGTTGTTGAGAAAATTGTAGAAATCTCTGATGAGAGCGTGTTTGCAGAAGAGGACGAGAGCTCAAAAGCGAGTGGCTTAGCAACTCTTGGGAACGCAGAAATCGGCGCGCTCTTTGCAGGCTTGTTTGCAGTGGCTGCAATCGGATACTTTGGCAGGAAGAAGGGGTTAATCTGAAGGTTAGCCCCTGGAATCAGTTAGAAAGCATGCAGGAGCAAATCTGAACAGCTTAGCCAAGCTCTATCTTGCCAGATTCTTGTAATTTCTCAAAAATTTCTTTTACTTCTGCCTCGGTTAAATCAAGTATTTGAGAAACTAACTTATACAGAACAAGAGGATTCTTATAATCAAGCTTGTGGTTGGCGAGCCAAACCAGTTTCATTACTTTTCGCTCTTTTCCACTAAGACCTTTAAGCAGTTTTGAATCAAAAACTTCGTCACTCGTTGTCAGCGATTTTATTTGCTTTATTGTTACCATGATATCACCAAGAAGTGAGTGGTCTTTAATCTTTAAATATTAGTGCCTGAAAGGTTTATTTAGTTCCAAGGACAGTTAGAAAGTATGTTAGAGGAGATTATTGAGGATATAAAGAGGCTTGCGCCAAAAAAGATTGCAGTTCAATTGCCTGAAGGCTTGAAAAGCAAGTGGCTTGAGGTTGAGGCTGAGCTTTCTGATTATGAAGTTGTGTTTTTAGGAGAAAGTTGTTTTGGAGCGTGCGACTTGCGCGACCATGAGGCCAAGGAGGTAGGGGCTGATATTTTAATCCATATTGGGCACTCGCACATGAGCGTTGAAACTGAACTAAAGACGTTTTTTGTTGAATACCACTCAGACCTGGACATTTCAAAAGTTGTAAAGCAGGCCGCGAACGACATGGTTGAGGAAAACATTGGACTTGTGACAACAGTTCAGCACATTCACAAGCTTGGCGAGGCGCAGAAATTGCTTGAGGAGTACAGCAAGAAAGTTTTCATTGGCAAGCCGGAAGGAAGAGCATTGCACACTGGGCAACTGCTTGGCTGTGATGCAAGCGCGGCCGCCGAGGTCAAGGATAAGGTTGACTGCTACTTGTATATTGGAACAGGGGACTTCCACCCTATTGCAGTTGCGCTGGACACAGGGAAGAAAGTGTATATCGCAGACCCTGAGAAGGACGAGGTGCGGACTGCGAACGAGCAGGCGGACAAGTTTTTGAAGAGGAGATTTGCGAAGATTGAGAAGGCAAAAAAAGCCAAGACTTTCGGGATTCTGCTGAGCCTGAAGAAGGGGCAGAAGCGTGAGAAGCTCGCGAATGTCTTGAAGGAGAGTGTTGAACGCGCTGGGAGGAAAGCGGTTTTAATCGCGCTGAACGACTTCTCGCCTGACAAATTGCTCGGATTCCGGGTTGATGCTTATGTCAACACAGCGTGCACGCGCATAGCGATTGACGACGCTGACATTTACGAGAAACCGATGCTCAACCCGATGGAGATGGACATCGCGCTCGGGAAAAGGAAATGGGAGGACTACGAGCTGGACAGGTTCTAAAAAATGGCACAGAGAGATATAGACGGCGAAATTGGACTTGTAGAAGTAGAGTATGAACTAAAGCAAATCCCAAAAAACATTCTTAAACAAATAGACGAGACGCTGGACGAATTAGGAATACAAAAAACAAACCTCACATTTTTCCTCGCCGCAAGGTCGCTGACATTTTGGAACAGGATAGACCTTGACACAATGGCTGCCGAGTGCCAACGGCTCAAGCCCAGGTGGGGGAAATACAAAATAGCCAGGGTGCTTGGCAAAAATCCTGAAAGCGTATCATTCAGTTTGTGGAGCATAAAGAAAAATTCAAAGGACTGGCCAGGAATTCCAATCTTAAGCCACCTTGAAAAGAGAAAGCCAGAACTTCCAACAGGACCTGAAACTAAAAAATATGCAGAATTAGCCGAGAAAAGGTGGGGGCAGGTAACACAGAAAACAATAATAGCTGAGATTCTTCGCGAGAACCCCCGCAGGAGAATACCTGAGATTCAGGCAATACTTGGATACGTACCTACACAAACCGGCTCGGGTAGGAAGATTATCAAGGAGATGGTAGCTGAATCCAGCAAATGGCCTGGCATCATATTCATAACCACGCACGACCGCGAGGAGATGGGGCGAGAAACACAGAAGGAAGCATTTGACGCAATCAAGGAGAAAAGAAAACTCCTGATAGCCTATGTTTGCAGGAAGGAACAAATTGAAGTGCAAGTCGAGGTCATTAGGAGAGTGGATAAAATCCGAATCCAAGATGTTAGGAGAATACTCCGGGATTGCGAGATCCCGACTAAAGAGCTTCAAAGAATCCGCAGGATAGAGAAAACAATGCTGATATATCTGATAAGGGAGATGCTGGATGAACAGGAGAGAACTGCCAAGAACAAACTTCAGGAGAACCGCCTGTGGGGAGGAATAGAATTCCCAGAGATAGGGGACAAGCTGAAGGATTTGACCAGAGCAGAGATGAACAGGAAGGGGCTCGTGTGGGAAGGCAAGGTGCCGGACGGCTACTGGTCCCACCCAAAAAACAGGGAGAGATTTATTGTCTGGTTCACTGCGACCACAGGCATAAGACCTGGACTTAGCAAAGGACGTTACCTAAAGATTGACGAAACCGGCGTAGAGCGAATCGCGCTTAGAGAGATAAAAAAGATTAAGGATTTCAACAGGTACAAGGAGAAAAGGCGCGGGGACACGCGCAGGAAATACAAGGATCTGTATGACGAGTGGAACTTCCTCCTTAGCAAAAGGCTGTTCCAATTGCTGAAATTCATCGTGGACAGGATGGGATACAAGAACATCTTAACCGCGGGCGACGTGAGTAGAGTGCTTACAAAGGATGTGAAGTATAGAGAAAAAGCGCACGGCGGGCAGGAGTTTGACAAGGAGTTTATGGAGCTCGTCAAGCTGGAACTGCTCGTGCCGGCAGTTGACAACAAAGGCAGGACGATTTCAAACAGCTACAGGATTTCTCCCGATGTAAGAACGCCCTGCATAGTTTGGGGCGGAAGCGAGCAGATAGAAAAAGTGCTGGGAGAGAGGTAAATGGCGCAGAGGGGCATAGGCACAGTCCTAAAAACACTTAAATACCCGCGCGATGATAGAAACGCTACGATGGAACTGCAGAGCAAAGCTTTGCAGGGACATTCAATAACAAAGAGGAAAGCTTGAATGGAACTAAATATTCTAAAAGAAGACAAAGACATGATTGAGGTTGAACTAATTGGAGAAGGGCACACCTTCGCCAACGCGCTCAAGGAAGAGCTCTGGCTGGACGACAAGGTCAAGACCGCGGCTTACATAATTGAGCACCCGATGAAGGGCAACCCGCGAATCATTGTCCGCACCGTGAGCGGCAGGACGCCGAAGGCAGCGCTCAAGGGAGCTGCGCAGCGCCTGGAGAAGAAAACCGCTGAGCTTGAGGACAAGTTTAAGAAGGCGAAGTAACTAGTTGTATTGAATGAACAAAACTGTTAGGGATATTCTTGAAATCGCTGCATACATTGTGGCAGGGTACTTGATAGCTGTTGGAGCGAATGCAGGGCTCTCGTATGGATTGCACACGGATTATCCTGTCGTGGCTGTGGTTTCAACAAGCATGGAGCACGACAACCCGGAGGTTACGTACTACAGCTGGCTCAGGGAGAATAATATCACAGAGGAGCAGTGGAGCGAGTGGTCTTTTGACCGCGGGATGCAGATGGGCGAATTAGTGGTTGTGCGCGGAATTGCGTTTGAAAATGTCCAAGTTGGAGATGTCATAGTTTACAAGGCAGAGAACAGGGAGCCGATAATACACAGGGTTATCGCGAGGAATGAGGCAGAGCTTTACACGAAAGGCGACAACAACATGAACACTGACCAGAGCGGCTCAGGGATTGCAGGTCCGATAACAGAGAAGGAATACCAGGGCAAAGCGATTATTCACATGCCGTGGCTCGGGTTTGTGAAAGTTACAGCGATGTATGTTACAGGAGGGTTATAAATTATGAAATTAAATAGCGGCGAAGCCGCACACAAATGCGGAGCATTTGTGCTGGAGGTCTCACAACGAATCTCCAGAGAAAATAAAGAAGATAAGATTGCTGGAGTTTCGTTGTGCTCGGAACCGGGAAAAAGCAAAGGAGGTCCTGCGGATAGCAGGTTCTGAGAATGGAGTTCTGTGATAAATGCGGAAAGATGCTGAGTGCTGAAGAAAAAGGAGGGGAAACAATTCTTGTCTGCCCGGTCTGCGGCTGGGAGAAGAAAGAAGATGGGAGCTCAAGCATGACTGAAGCGATTGAGCAGACCGAGGATGTTGTACTGATTGAGGACCCAGGGGAGAACTTGCCAAAGACAAAAGAGGAGTGCCCAAAGTGCAAGAACTTGGAAGCGTATTACTGGATGGAGCAGACACGGTCAGCTGACGAGGCTCCGACTAGATTCTATAGATGCGTTAAATGTAAACACACGTGGCGCGAATATAGTTAGCGAAGCATAACTTTTGCTTTGCAAAATCTACAGGCAGCGCCTGTAGAGACAAAAGCGCGCAGCCTATCTCGCAAAAGTAAGCGCTTTTGCGATTTCTTTTTGGTCTCAGCTTTTTACAGCCGACTGCTGGAAAAAGGTTGTATTAGGCACACACGCAACTATACCCTTCTGACCTCACGAATTTTAGAGCCTTTTTCCCGCACCACTCTATACAGCAGTCTTTGTTGCTTGCCGAGTCAGTGCAGATGTTGCGCCAGCTGAAATCGCAAGAGGAAAAATCATTGCCATAATTGTTTGGATAATTACTGTTGCAACCATTGCTCTTGTCCCCATTCTTAACTACCGCAGTGGAAGAACTGCTACCAGCACAGCAGGTATATTTGACCTCATTGCTCCCATTAGTTGTTTTTGAGTACGTTGCAGTCACAGTTCTTGCCTTATCCATTGTTACTTTGCAAATCCCTGTCCCAGAACAGTCCCCACTCCAACCTATGAACTTTGAACCAGAACTTGGATATGCAGTAAGCGTAGACGATTTCCCACTATCATAAAACTCTGTGCAATCAGACCCACAATTTATCCTAGACGGATCA
>JBDRKL010000003.1:0-30890 GCA_043814055.1 archaeon | reverse complement strand
CGCGCCGGTATGGTCACGGCGATGAACGTGCGGAACTTCATTTTTGAAAAAGCGCCCAGCACCAGCGCGAGCAGGTCGTAAGAGGTCACCGGACCAACGAAGCCGAACAGGATGAGCGTGTACATGCCCCATCGGTCCAGGACCCCCTGTATCTGCGCGAGCTTTTCCGGCTTTATCCTCTTGTGCAGGACTGCCTCGCCGAGATACCTGCCTGAGAAAAAGTTTATTGTGTCTGCGAACACTGCGCCAAATGCAAATACCAGTATTGCCACATATGCTGGCTCATAGAACCTCAGGATTGGCGCAAGGATTATCTCGTGCGGGAAAAGGACAAACCATAGACTGCCGGTAAAAGAGACTGCAAAGCCTCCCATAAGACCGTGCTGCTGGACGAAGTTTTTGAGCAGCGGAATTAAGACTGGGTTTTTTGAGACGAGAAAACTAGCGACGCTCAGGATGAGCACCAGGGATGTGAATGCGGTGAGGAATAGCAGAACTGCCTTGCGCTTTTTAAAGAAAGAGTTCATTGCAGAGCCTTTATAGATTTAAGCACTTCATCCAAATCTGTCTCATCCTTGCCCAGCGTCTGGAAAAGCTTCTCGCCGTAGAATGGAATTAAGTGGAAGTGCACATGGGCAATCTCATCACCCATTACCATCAAGTAAATCAGCTGCGCGCCGAGCTTCTGCTTAAGCGTTGCGCTGAGCATCTGCGCCTTGGCGAAGAGCTCCTTGGCATCTTCCGGCGGGACGTCAAGTATGCTGTCGTAGTGCTGTTTCGTGACGAGCAGGGCGTGCCCCTTGGACATAGGGTTGATATCAAGGAATCCTATGCAGTCGTCGTCCTCGTAGAACTTCTTAGAAGGGATTTCGCCCGCTGCGATTTTGCAGAAGATGCAGTCAGCGGTCATTTTCGACCCACCCAATTTTATTTAGGTATTTCGCGTATTCATCAGCCCTAGAAATTAGGTCTTCCCTTATTGTTTGGTAGGAGGGACCTTTTACGAGTATGCGGAGGTTGTTTTCAACTATCTTTTTTTCAATGAAAAACAAGTTTACGAGAGAGTTTATTGAGCTGATAAGAACAATGCGGCTAAAATCAAAAAAAGAAGCGCCACGAGCTTCGTCGTATACCTGCCCATATTGCTCGTAGGTTATGTACATCCGACCGCTCCGCTTCTTGCCATACTTTTGAAAAGCCGTATCCATAATGTAAGCACAAATAAATCCGTTCTTGCCGAGAGATGCTTCTGTTATGTTTTTATCATTGCCCATGTATCAGAATTAGGAATAGGGTATAATAAAGTTTTGGGGAATAAGATAAATAGGGCAAACTCCATTTATTTGATCTAAATTGGGCCCGTAGCTCAGCTTGGTAGAGCGCAACCCTGGCAAATCTGCAAGTTTGCAGGTCCTGACTGGTTGAGGCCTCGAGTTCAAATCTCGACGGGTCCACTTCAACACTTTTATTAAGTACAAATCACATAGGATTGATATGGCAGAGGATAACAGCACAGGGATTCTTTGGGTAGTGCATCCAGACAGTTTATACTCTTATTTAGGAAAGTATGATTTAAAGAAACACAAGAGCAGGGAGCTCTATGAATATCGCAACGCAAGTGCAAAATATAATTTAGAGGGGCTTACAAGAGTTATGAAGATAGCGCAGGATGCTGGAACTCTTATTGTAATAGAACCCTGGAAAAGAGAGAGCGGCTTTAAAACGTATGAATATTTTAAAGAAAAAGGCATTGACATTGATTCTGTAAAAAAGATAGAAACTTATGCAAACTATGATGAAAGCAAAGCATTTAAAGAATTTCAGGAGCATGTTGAAAAACTCGCTACAAAACTTAAGGTATGCTATTTTTGTGGATATGGCAGATACAGTTGCATCCCGTCAAGAATAGAGGCAGTCTATAACAAGCTTCACCTAGAACCAAAAATAATAATCGGCACAGCCACTATGTTTGGCACGCCAGTGAGCAGCATGATTAGCCTGTCAAGGTCGGGCAAATATGATTTGCCAGACTCTGGAATATGCCGCCCCGTCCCAAAAGGCAGTGAGGGAAAACTAAGCAGAGAGATGTTTGAATATGAATGGAGAAAATACAAGAGGAGCTTGCATACGTTCATAAGCCAGCGCTACCCTGACTATTTAGGCCATATAAAGTTTGGCGAGATTACTACAGTAGAATTCGCAAAAGAAGTTGAAGAGCTAGATTTTGAGTTCAGCAAAAAGCTGAAGGCGGCATCCCAAAAGCTTGAAGAGGAATGGCTGAAGAAAGAGATGGGCCTGCTAAAAACCCTGATAGAAGTTGGGGGTTGTTTCAATTTCAGACAGCGACTGCGCTAGAATAATGGGCGAGCTTATGAAAGATAATATCAACGCATTCGCTCTCCTCTCTAAAGACTCTGGAGAAGTACCAGGGGATGTTATAAAACAAATCAAAACTGCAGACGCAAAGAAGATACCTGTATTCATCTTGCCACCAGCAAACGCACCAACGTTCATCCATAAATTAAACGCAGGCTCCCTTGCATCCGGCGTTAAAGAAGCAATAGAATCTGGCGCAGTTTATTTGAACAGAGATGTAAACAAAGTTAAAGAAGTTGTTGAAAGAGTCAAGATTATAATGAATCAGCATTATCCAACTGAGCAATTCTATTTCACAGTTCTTAGAGAAACAAGTATGAGGCTCAGCCGGTGCAGCTGGAACAGCGCTGTGCAAGAAATTTCAGGAAGAGACTTTGGTAGATTAGTGGTAAAAGAAAAGTGAACTGCCACCTACTCAACCCACACCCTGTACATATCAATTCCTTCAGGCAACATTGAAAGCCGTGAGGCGGACTGGAAAGTAGCGTTCGCATTAGGGCTTAGGCGTGTCGGCGTCGGGGTGATTTTCTCAGCGTACAATATCTTGCCGACCTCGTCGTAAATCGCAACTATGATTTTTATGTTATCCTCCTCGCCGTCTCCATTGTTGGTCACATTCCCCTCAACGTAGTAGTAACCATCATCTTCTCGAGCCCGGTCATCATAGAAAGAAATTGTGCCGCGAGGAGAGGTTAGTGTTTTCACGAATGAAGTAATTGAAACGTCATAGTGATCGTAATCATCATTCTGTAACAGAGTGAGCCGGAAAGGAGACAGCGCGTCTGGCTCAAGCACAGAGTGCATTGCATAAATCGTGTGGCTTTCTAACAGCACGTCATTCACCTTGTACAGACGAATCGTGAGCTTGATGTCCTTGATGTTGACTTTGCCATCGTTCTTAACCAAGCCGACAACGTGCATATACCCGTTGCTCTCATTGAACTGCCGGTGTTCGTAGAGCATTGCACTGCCATCTGCCTCGTACTCAAGCGGGACATATCCACAGGTGGGCGAGCTTTTGTCCACTTGGTATTCGCAAAGGCCGCTGTTAATGTTGCAAAGACCGTCGCGGTAGTATGTGTTTCCAATGCACTTGTTTAGACAAGTCAAGTTTTCGCAGTCCACATTAACTTCTCCGCAGTCATCGCTGCAGTCGTAAGGAGTTTCATCCCCCTCACAAATGCCATCGCCGCAGCAAGGAATTATTACGCGGGCTACGCAGTTATAGCCTGTGTCAGCTGAGCATACATCCTCGGTGCAAGCATCACTGTCATCACAAGAAACTGGGCACGAGCGGTCAAAGTGAGGAGTCACATTGCTCACTGGCACGGGTTCTTCGTCGCTGGTGCAGCCTGAGAAAGCGATAACAAGAATTATAGCAAATGTGATTAGAAATATTGAACTTTTCCCCATATAGCGTAGTAATTTAGGGTTATTTATAAATCTTCTCTGTGCACAGCAGGGCAGAAGACAAAGTATTTAAGGATTCTTCGGCACGGATTATAGGCAGACTTAAAATGGCATTGCCGGCGCGTTTGAGCTTTACCAGATGTTTGGATTTACAGCCTGCAAAGAATTAAAATGAAAAAGTTTAATCTATGGAAAGCGATGTGCCTGCTTTTTGCAATGCTTTTCGCTGTATCGGCAACCGGAGCTTTTGCAGCAACAGTCGGAATGGCGAATCCTGCCGCGGTTTACTGCCAGGAGCTTGGACACGAATACAAAAAAGTTTTAACTATAGAGGGGGAGAGCGGGGTCTGCGTGCTTGCCGAGGGCGTTGAGTGCGGGGACTGGGACTTCCTTGAGGGGAAGTGCGGCGCTGAGTATTCGTATTGCGCCAAGAATGGGTATGGGATTGTGACCAGGACAGATGGCAACAACCCGTTTTCTTCTGATTACGCTGTTTGCATTCCTAATTCTGAAATAGTGACTGCTGAAGCAGTGGATATGTCTGTTACCAGCCTTATGGGACTTATGGGGATTGGAGATGACACCAGCGGAACACTCCAAACACCCAGCGCAAGTTTTGTGGAAAACCCAGCGCTGGAAACTTCGGTAGGATTGCCGAGCGAATTTGACTGGAGGAACTATAATGGACAGAACTGGAACACGCCCGTGAAGAGCCAGAATGGCTGCGGAAGCTGCTGG
This sequence comes from archaeon, assembly GCA_043814055.1. GTDB lineage: Archaea > Undinarchaeota > Undinarchaeia > Undinarchaeales > JBDRKL01 > JBDRKL01. The sequence continues at coordinate 26,366 of JBDRKL010000003.1, read as the reverse complement.
GCATTTGCCGCGCTTGCAAGCATTGAGGCAAAAATAAAAATTGCAAGGAACGACTCAAATTTTAATGTTGACCTTTCAGAGCAGGAGCTGGTCTCCGACTGCTTGCTTGGGCATAACTGTAGCGGCGGGTGGTCGGACAATGCCCTGGAATACGTCAGGACACAGGGTATAACCGACGAGTCCTGCACCCCCTATATTTATTCAAATTCAGCCTGCTCAAGATGTCCGGCATATGACAGGAGGCAGTGGCACATAGACAGCTGGGGCAGCGTGCCGGACTCCCAAATCAAGGAGTATATAATCGCAGAGGGACCGCTCACAACATATCTTTACATGCAGAGCAATAATTATTCTAATGAAATTTACAGATGCGAAAATGTCACGACATATAATGAAAACGTAGGGCATGGGGTGAGCCTCGTGGGCTACAACGACACAGGAGGCTACTGGATAGCCAAGAACAGCTGGGGCACTTCGTGGCAGGACAATGGCTACTTCAAGATTGCATATGGGAATTGCAGAATCAACGAATACAATGAAACCACCACAGAGCCGTTTTATGTCATAGTTGAAAATGAAACCCAGTGGAAAACCGCAAACGCATTAGGCATGCAGGTGGATACCGGAACTGCTCTTGGCGAGCTGAGTCTGCTTGAATTAAAAGACAAAAATCCTGTTAACATAAGCGAGCAATGTTCAGGCGGGGACTGCGGCGGCATCAGCGCTTTTGTAAACTTTTCAATTAGTAGCAAGTACAGCAATGTCAGTTCAATATACTTGATTGCAAACCACAGGGACAGAACTAGCAATGACTCAAACATATCTGCCTGGGACGGAAGTGCGTCGTGGATTCCCCTGGGAAAGATGCCAAATCCAAAATATTCCCTGTTGCGATACAAACTTTGCGACTCAAGCGGAGAATGCAGCCAGCTGCTTTCAGGCGGAAACATTTCAATGCTTTACAGCGACCAGCCCTGCACAAACTGCACTGGCAGCGAGCTGAACCTTGACTGGCTGAGAATTGAATTCAGGAGCGAGGCGGCAAATGAATCAACAAACAACACCACAAACTCGGCACCGAGCATATCAAATGTCACCATAAGCCCAGGCACTGCATACGCGAACAGCACCCTGAGCGTGTCAGGCAGCTACATTGACAATGATAACCAGACTGAGATGACACCAATAATAAAATGGTTCATTAATAGCGCATATGTTTCAGACCAACCAACTCTTGGTCCTGGCAATTTTACCAAAGGAGATTTTGCAACTGCCGAATACACGCCTTATGACGGAATTGACTACGGAGCTGCGGTGAACTCAAGTGCAGTAGAGATTCTTGACACAGCGCCGATCGCAAGAATAACCAGCCCGACCGCAGGGACGTATGCACAGGGTACCCTCCTTATGTTTAACAGCTCGGAGTCGTATGACATTGACGGCGACGCGCTTGAATACACCTGGAGCTCGGATGTTGGCGGCTGGCTCAGCAATGATTCAGCCTTTAGCACCTCCTCGCTTGGCGCGGCAGACCACGCCATAATGCTCAAAGTAAGAGAGGCTAATAGCACGCTTTCGGGCAATGATACTGTTGAGATAAAAATACAAGCAGCGCAGCTGCCGCCCGCTCCTGCACCCACAGGGACTACAGGAGGCGGGACTATTGGCGAGCCGCTGCCCCAGCAAATCATAAACCTCCCGTCAATGGAAAGTGGCAGGAGCGCAATAGTAACATTCACAAAAGCGGACCAGCTCTACGTGAATTCCATAAAGCTTACTGCAAAAAGCAACATACAAAATGGCATGATGAAGGTCAAGAGATACAAGGGAAAGCCGTCCGGCGTTACTGAGCCAGACGCTGTTGCAAGAGCATACCTGAGCATTGACCCTATAAACTTCAACAATGACGCAGTAGATAGAGTGGAAATACGCTTCAGGGCGGACACTGGGTGGATCCAGAAAAACGAGTCAGTAGTTCTCCTCAGGAATGTGAACGGGACCTGGGTTGAGCTACCTACGAAAAAAACCGGCTCGGGCGAGGGCTACTACAACTATGCAGCGGAAACTCCTGGCTTTTCATATTTTGTAATAGCAACGAAAATGCCTGAGGGTACTGAAGCGCAGGAATCTGAACCAAATACTGACGAGAATGCAGGAGAGGACGAGGTTGCGGCTGAGGAGACCGTAGCTGTCACAGGGTTTGCAACAATACAACCATCAAGGCGTAGCGGCCAACTCCTTGGTGTAGTTGCGATATTCCTGATTGTAGGGTATTTCTACTACAACAGAAAATAGTAGGTTCTTAAAAAAGCTTATTAATGCATTAGAGCATTTTATTGGTCTAAGGTTGCCTTGGTAGTGTAGCCAACGGCGACCTTTTCTTTAAGAAGAAAAGCTCGAATTCGCGTAAGCGAATTGAGCAACACGCTGTTGCGTGTTTGCTTGACCAAAAGAAAAAGTGTAACACATACATAAAGTGCCCTGGTAGTGTAGCCCGGTCAATCATTCCGCCCTCTCACGGCGGGGACAGGGGTTCGAATCCCCTCCGGGGCGCCAATATTTCTATAGAGGCTTCAGCGAAGCTGAATGCCTCAGCTCTCCCTCCGTGAGCAGACGGAGATCCGCTCCGGGGCGCCAATATTTTTACAACTAGTAGCTCAACTTCTTCTGCACATACTTTGGTTTCACTTTCTTTTTCTTCATCTCATTCATTTTGCCCCAGAAGCCGCTGAACAATTTGGAAAGACCGTATGCAAACAATGAAACACCGACTATAACCATCAGTATCTGCCCAATGCCAGTAATTGCAAGATAAGCAAGAAAGTCCTGGATTGTGAACAGGTCAACGCTCGCTGCAAGTATGCCTGCAGAGAGTATTGACAGTCCAAGCAGCACGAAAAGTAGTCCACGCAGCCGATCTCCAAAGCTTACTGCGTGCTGGTAGAAAATGATTATCTGCTTCTGCGTTTTCTCAAGCCCCTGCTCAGCCGCCTCAACTACCTTCGGGTCCGTCAGATAATTTCTAGGAATATTCGCAAGGTCTTTCAGGACTCGCGGACTCTCAAGCAGGACTGCGACCGGGCGTTTTCTTGTTCTTGCGCCGAGGCTTTCCGCCTTCTTGCTCTCCAGCTCCTCCACAACGGCCTGACTAAGAGCCTCCAGCGCCTTGGCTGTTGCTTCTGTCTTTTCTTGTTCAGAGGTTTTTTCTTCTTCAGTCATTTCAAATTTTCCTTATGGCCTCATCCTGTTCATCGCCCTCGGGAACGTGACCGCGTCCTTGATGTTGTCCAAGCCGCAAATCCACGCGATTACACGCTCAACACCAACACCATAGCCCGAGTGCGGCACGCTGCCGTACTTGCGAAGGTCAAAGTACCATTCATAGTCCCCGGCGCCGGCGCCTTTCTTCTTTAGATCCTGCCTCATCTGCGCCTGGTCTGTTGATCGCTCTGACCCGCCGACTATTTCGCGGTAGCCCTCTGGTGCAATCATGTCAAAGCACAGAGCGACCTTGGGGTCTTTTGGGTCAGCTGGCTTGTAGAACGCCATTATGTCTTTTGGATATCTTGTGACTATGACTGGAACGCCGAAGTGTTTGCCAAGGGCTTCCTCTTCCTTGGTGCGGAGGTCCTTGCCCCATTCAAATTTCATCCCGCACTTCGTGTTGAGTATGTCCACAGCCTCGGTGTAAGTTATTGTCGGGTATTTTTCCTTGGCGTATTTCTCAAGGAGCTTGATGTCGCGCTCAAGGATTTCTAACTCGCCTTTGTTTTCCTTCAGGACTTTTTGGATTATGAACTTGATTTCCTCTTTTGCAACTTCAGTTATTTCATCAAGATGCATCCACGCAGCCTCCATCTCAGCCATCCAGAACTCCGCGATATGCATTGAAGTCTTTGAAGGCTCTGAGCGGAACGTGGGCGCGACGTCGTAGATTTTTTCAAGCGCAAAGATACCTGCCTCTGCGTAGAGCTGCCAGCTCTGGGAGAGATACATTACCTCGTCGAAGTAGTTGACCTTAAAGAGTGTCATTGAGCCCTCGCAAGCGCAGGGCGTGAGTATTGGAGGGTCAAACTCGTAGTATCCTTTTGAGCGGAAGAACTCGTGTATCGCCCCGATGACTGTGTGGCGGATTTTTAGAACCGCGGTCATGTATTGGCTTCTGAGCCACAAGTGGCGGTTGTCCAGCAAATGCTCAGTTCCCTTGTCCTTAGAGATTGGGAAAGTGTCTGATGCGCCGATGAGTTTCAGGTCTTTCACGTGGAGCTCGAAGCCTCCTGGAGCGCGGTCGTCTTTCTTGACCTTGCCCTTAAGCTCAACTGAGGATTCTATTGTTAATTTTTCAGCGGTCTTGAAGAACTTGTTTTCACTGGGCACGACGCATTGCATAATTCCAGACGAGTCGCGGAGCACGAAAAAGACGAACTTGTTGCTGCCCCGGTGCCTGTGCACCCAGCCGCGAACTTCAACGTCCTTGCCGTCCTTCTGCGCGTCCTTGATTGAGATGAAAGTCATAGTTATGCATACTCCGTTTTGGCATATAAAGTTTTGCGAAGATGAGCGCCCCCGGCTGGAGTTGAACCAACAGTCTCTCCGTTAACAGCGGAGTGCTCTGCCATTGAGCCACAGGGGCACTATTACCACAGATGAACCCACTATGTGCCTTTCACGCGAAGCGTGAATGGCACGACGTAACTCCCCTCCGCAGTTTGGCGGAGAGCCACAGGGACATTGCGACCTACAGTGTTAGGCCACCTCCCGGCACCTTCGCAAAGAGCCGCGCGTCCTTGACGTGCTCCAGGTCGCAGATGTAGCGAGTTAGGCGCTCTATGCCTATGCCAAATCCTGCTGAAGGAGGTATGCCTTCCTTCACTACTTCAAGATACTTGGCGAATTTTTCAGGCGAGCCGCCTGCCTTTTTTATCCGCTCAACGACTTTGCCATATTCAAACTCCCGCTCCCCGCCCGAGAGTGCTTCTCCGAATCCTTCTGGGTAGATTAGGTCGTAGTCCAGCAGAATGCCAGGCCGCGCTGGGTCCTCACGGTCATAGAATTCCCTTTTTTCTATTGGAATGTCTATGAGCCAGACCGGGCTTTTCGCCTCAGTTGAAAGCTTTAACTCGAAGTCAAGACCATATTTCTCCACAGCATCCGCATAGGTTATACGCCTGAAGGGCACTAAAGGCATTGTCAGGCGGCTGAGGTCAGCCCTGTGCTTTTTGAGCACGCTGAGCATCACGTAGGAAAACAGTTTCTCACCAAGGCTAAGGATTTCGTCGCGTTTCGCGCCCTTTACCTCAAGGTCAAGCTGGGTGAACTCCAGCAGGTGCCTTCCGCTGTCCCGCTTTTCTTCAGTCTCAAGCCGAATGTTTGGCGAGAAGCAGAAAATCTTGTCAAGGTGCTTGAGCGCGATTTGCTTGTGGAGTATCATGCTCTTCATTAGAAAAAACTCCATGCCGCAGTAGGGGATTTTTGCATCCACTACCTCGTGGCACAAGGGGTCTGTCTCAGCAGAGAGCAATACCGGGAGAATTTCAAAAAAGCCTTCCTTTGCCAAAAAGTCTCTCGCGCTTCCAATGATTTCGTGCTGAATTTTCAGCACAGAACTCAGGTCCGGTTTACCACCGGTTTTAGGGACGCCCAGCGTTCCCGCTAGGCCTGCGTCATAGATTCCGTATTTCAGTTTCTGTTTTCATTTTAATCTCTTGTTTAGTGTGAGAAGTGCTTAATAAGATTATCCCAATATTTTTTATAAAAATATCAAAAATACATAGATTTATATACTTAAATTTATAAATTTTATAAAAATGGAAGTAAAGCTCGACGGGAACGACCTTGAAATTCTGCGCATAATTCAGAACAACAGCAAGAAGAGCGCCAAGCAGGTTGCAAAGGAGATTGGAAGCTTGACGAGCACTGTGTATGCGAAAATTCGCAGGATGGAGCAGCTTGGGATTATCAAAGGGTATCACGCTGTGCTGGACGGGAAGAAGCTTGACAGGGAAGTCACGAACTTTCTGCAGATTTCTTACTCGCATAGACCGAGGGGGGACAAGATTGTTTCACAGAGGGAGATTGCGAAGAAGCTCGCGAAGTTCCCGCAGATTCAGGCAGTTTACATAATGGCAGGGGAGTGGGACCTGCTGATAAAAGTAAAGGCGAAGAATTTGGACGAGATGGGAAAGTTCATTTTGGACCAGGTAAGGGAAGTTGCCGGGGTTGACAAAGTGGTGAGCAACATAGTTTACGAGCCGATAAAAGAGAGTTTGGAACTTGAAATTTAATGAGAAACCTATATAAATCACCCCAGATTATAGCACAATTAGAACTAAATTCAAAACTTTCATCGTCAGCGGCAACTGACATCGGTTTTGTGTTTGGTTTGACTCGATTTGTTGAACAGCCCTATTCAGGTTACTATCCAATTTTAAAACAATTAATCAGCGGTAAGTCTCAGGGCTATATAAGCTTTTTGACTTGTCCGCAAAGGGGGCAAAAATGAACTTTGACGTGAGGAAACTCCTGAGCAGAGCAGAAGAATTGAAAGAGCAAATAAAAGAACCGATACAGGTCGGCGAGGCCAGGATACTCGTAGTGGGTGCAGGCGGAGCTGGCAATAATTCAGTCACACGGCTAATGGGAATGGGAGGCGCGAAGGGGGCAAAAACAATCTCTATTAACACTGATGCCCAGCATCTTAATTTCTCAAAGGCTGATTCAAAAATACTCATAGGTGAACAGCTCACACAAGGGCTCGGCGCTGGCGGCTACCCGGAAATTGGCCGGCAGGCAGCTCAGCAGAGCAGGAACGAACTCAGGCAGAAGCTCAGGGGCGCACACCTCGTATTCCTCACGTGCGGGCTTGGCGGCGGAACCGGAACCGGCTCATTGCCTGTTGTCGCGGAGATTGCAAAATCCGAGGGAGCAATAGTTGTTGCCTCAGTCACAACGCCATTTGACATGGAAAAAGCCAGGCTCTACAAGGCAGAGGAAGGGCTGATGGAGCTCCGCGAAAACTGCGATACAGTCATAGTCATTGACAACAACAAGCTTGTCGAGCTGGTTCCTCACCTCCCGCTGAACGACGCGTTCGCCTATGCGGACAATCTGATTGCTGGAATGATAAAGGGAATTTCAGAGACCATAACCACGCCGAGCCTGGTCAATTTGGACTACGCGGACATCAGGACAATAATGACCGGCGGCGGAGTTGCAATGATTGGAGTCGGTGAAGGAACAAATGCTGAGGAGTGTGTGAACTGCGCGCTCAAGCACCCGCTCATTGACGTTGACGCAACCGGTGGGAACGGTGCTATAATCCACGTGAGCGGCGGACCCAGTATGACACTTGCGGAAGTGACAAAGGCGAGCAAGATGATTTCATCCCAGCTCTCACCAACAGCGCACGTCATCTGGGGTGCGCGGGTTGACCCAACGCTCGGGGACAAGATGCGCATAATGACCATCATCACCGGAGTGAACAGCCCGAATATCGTTGGGAAGAACAGCAAGTTTGAGCCGAGGATAATGCTGCCCGACGAGGCAAAACCTGAGATGCTCCAGGAGCTTTGCATAGATTACGTTTCTTGACTTAACTGAATATTGGGGAGGCTTTATGCTTCTCCAATCTCCCACCCAACCAAAGGGAAAAGTGCGCCGATGATGCAGCCACGGAGGCGCGCTTTCTCCCACCGCCCGCAAAATCGGGCGGCGCTTTGTGCTGCATGAAGTTTTTGATGCTACAGCACTACTGGGCTAGTTGATTGCCTGTGGTCAAACAGATGTTGCGGTCTTACTGAGCTAGTCCATCGGAAACCACATTAGGTTTCAGCCCCACCTTAGCCTGCTATAGTACATCGAAAACCAAGTTAGTCGAACTGGGATTAATTATAAAAGGAACTTAGGACATGAGAATAGGTATGGGCGATAAAAGAGATTTGCTTGTGCTTTTGACAAAAATATACAAAGCTGGGAAAGATGGATATACTGGATTTACAGAGGAATTCGAAGAATTAGACGAGGAATTCCAAAAACTTATGAAGAAAATTTTTAAGGACAAGATGCATACGGATTCTACTGCATCAAAGTGCTGGACTGTAGTGAATAACATTCGTAATATGGGCTCGTGCAGCATGGATCCTAGGCGAGATTGGTTGGAGGAGAGTAAACAATTGATTAGAGAGCTAAAAGACGAACTGAAAGATTAGAATTGCCCCTCGTGCAATATTTCTTACCCCGGCTCCACAGCCAGGCGCAGAGGACTCACCTCCCAAGAAGGTTTAAATAAAAAAGAGATTTAGCTTGTGTATGCACTACTCCGAACTTGCCAAGGTTTATCACGAGCTTGAGTCCACGACTAAGAAGCTTGAGAAGCGCGACATTATAGCTGAGTTTTTGAAAAAGTGTCCTGCTGATATTCTTCCCACGGTTGTTGTCCTGCTCAAGGGCTCGGTGTTCCCGAGCTGGATGGAGACCGAGCTTGGGGTTGCTGAGAGCCTGATTACCAAGTCTGTTACAAAGGCAACTGGCTTGAGCGAGAAGGAGATTAAAGAGCAAATCAAGAAATCAGGGGATATTGGGGAAGCAGTTGAGGAGCTTTTGAAAAAGAAAAAGCAGACCACTCTCGCCTCAAGCGACCTTACAGTCAATAGAGTTTATGAGCGGTTTGTCAGGATACCTGAGCAGACAGGGGCAGGCTCGGTTGATTCAAAGGTTTCAATGATTTCAGAATTACTCTCAAGCGCGGAGCCGGCAGAGGGAAAATATATCGTGCGCACAGTGCTCGGCGAGATGAGGATTGGAGTTGCCGAGGGTATTTTGAGAGAGGCAGTTTCAAAAGCGTTCAATGTTCCTGCGGATGTTGTGGAGCGGGCCTACAGCGTGCGGAATGATATGGGCGAGATTGCGCAGATTGCGAAGAAGGGCGGGAAGAAGAAGCTGGAAAAGCTCAGCCTGAAAGTTGGCAGGCCGCTCAAGCCGATGCTCGCGCAGAAAGTTCTGAGCGCAAAAGAGGGGATTGACGCAATGGGCGGGGAGGCCGCGTTTGAATTCAAGTATGACGGAATGAGGACTCAGATTCACAAGGACGGGGATAGCATAAAAGTTTTCACAAGGAGGTTGGATGACGTAACAAAGCAGTTCCCGGACATAGCCGCCCCGGCGAGGAAATGCCTCAAGGCAAAGCAGTGCATTGTGGAGGGCGAGACTGTTGGGGTTGACCCAAAGACAAAAAAGCCGCAGCCATTCCAGCAGTTGTCAAGGAGGATAAAAAGAAAGTATGGAGTTGAGGAAATTATGGAGCAGATTCCTGTTGTGACCAACTTGTTTGACCTGCTTTACCTTAATGGGGAGACCTGGGTTGATAAGCCTTTTGAAGAGCGCAGAAAGAAGCTGGAGGAGATTCTTGAGGAGCAGGACAATTTCTCGCTCGCGAAGCAGATTGTCACTTCTGATGTCAAGGAGGCTGAGAAGTTTTACAAGGATGCCTTGGAGCAGGGGCACGAGGGCGCGATGATTAAGAACCTCAAGTCACCTTACACGCCGGGCTCAAGGGTGAAGCATATGCAGAAGCTCAAGCCCGAGCTTGAGTCGCTTGACCTGGTTATTATTGGAGCCACCTGGGGCGAGGGCCGTCGTGCTAATTGGCTTGGCTCTTTTGTGCTCGGCGCAAGGGAGCAGGAGAGCGGCGAGTTCGTTGAGATTGGCCGCGTTGGGACTGGGTTGAGTGATGCTGATTTGGAGCATTTAACTGAACTGCTGAAGCCGCTGATTTTGAAGGAGGAAGGCGCGGAAGTCACGCTCAAGCCTGAGCTCGTCGTGGAGATTGGGTATGAGCAGATTCAGAGGAGCCCGACCTATGAGTCCGGGTTTGCCCTGCGGTTTCCGCGGGTGAGGAGAATCCGCGAGGACAAGGGGGCGCAGGATGCGGACAGTTTGGAGCGGATGGACCGGCTTTATGATTTGCAGAAAACAGAGAAATAGGTATATAAAGAGGCTAGACTACTAAATTAACCACTCAGTAATAACAAATATAAAGTGGTGGGTATAAGGGATACTCAACTGGGGATAATGGTAGATAATGGCGAACGATGAAACACTTAATTTGCTAAAGCGCGTTGGGTTAAACCAATATGAGTCAAGGACATACGTGGCGCTTTTGGCAAGCGGGAACTCAACAGCAGGGGACCTCTCCGAGCTCGCGAATGTTCCGCGCTCACGAGTTTATGACGTTCTTACTAGCCTGGAGAAGAAAGGGTTCGCAATGGTTGAAGTCGGCAGGCCTGTCAAGTACAGCGGGGTTTCACCCGAGGACGCAATCAACCACATCAAGGGCAGGCACGAGGAGGAGCACAAGAAAAAGCTGAGCTCGCTCGAGGAGCTTGAGGACAGCCTGCGGGAAGAGCTGGACGCGCTCTACGAGAAGGGCAAGATTGCTGACGACCCAGAGGAGTCAGTCGGGCTCATCAGGGGCAAGGCAAACCTTTACAATCAAATCAAGAAACTCATTGAAACATCAGAGAAGAGCGTTGTGAAAATGACAGACGCGCCGGGCTTCGCGCGCCTTGAAAAGCACTGCGCCGAAGCGATGAAAACCGCGAAGAAGAATGGCGTGAAAACAAGAATTATAGTAACTGCGAACGGCTCATTCAAAAAATCAGAAACACTGCACCAGTACGCGGCCATAAGAAAGCACGACGGGTTCTCAGGAAGGTTCTTCGCAAGGGATGGGAAAGAGGCAATCCTCGTGACTGCGTCCAACACAGCCCAGCAGGACACAGGCCTCTGGGTGAAGAGCCCGTATCTCACTAAGTATCTTGAGCAGCTTTTTGACCACGCGTGGGAAAAAGGCAAGGCTGTTGGGGAATAAAAACATATATAAAAACGATTTCTCTATAGATTCCACATGAAAAGTCACATATGGAAAGTGTTTGAATTCTCCGGCTGGTTTATACTGCTTCTTGGCATAATTTTTGGTCTGCTGTATGGCAGCATGAAGTTTCAAGCCGAGACCTACGGGAGCGCGCTGCTCTTTATTATGGGAATAATTTTCATACTCCTAGGTGAGTTCTTCATTGACAAGCAAGGCGCAGACCACAAGATGCACATGATATGGCAGGCACTCTCATTTGGAGGCGCATTCGCACTGACCGTGGGCATCATCTGGATTGTGATACAGTTCTTGACCCTCTATGAGTCCTGGTTTGCCATCATAGCCATACTGGCTGTCGGCATCGGCTTGATACTCATTGGCGAGGCGGTTAAGGTAACCAAAAAATGAACAACAAGAAGACAAAAGCGCTAATCATCGTGGGTTTTATAGTCCTGCTTATCGCTGCTGATGCAGTGCTCGCCGCAGCAAGAGAAGAGACAACCCCTCAGCAAAAAGAAGGAGGCATAGCGAGTCAATTTCTGGGAAGTCTGAAATGCATATTCACAGAGTGCGGCTGGCCAGCGATTATCATATTCATACTCCCCCCTATAGCAATGTGGGTCTGGAAGAAATTCTTTAGCGTCTTCTAGAATTCATCATATTTAAATAGGAGGGGGTATACTGAATAAGGAGAGGTGAAATAAACTATGGTTAAGACACAAGGTGGCACAAAAGCAATGCAGGTGAAGCAGATTTTCCCTATGATTTGGAAGGAATTTACGGGTATACAGGGAACCAGACTTTTGACGAAAAATATTCTACCAGCAGGTGACGTACATATGACAGCAATGGAATCAATTGCTGCACGAGCTCCTAAAGACGAGAAGGCTCGTCAAAAGGCAGTTGAAGATTATGTTGATAACAACTTTGGTAAGGGACTTGACTTACTAGGCGCTATGTCTACTCTGGTTGCAGCTCATAACGCGAAAGGCAAAATCTCCAAAGAGGCAGCTGCATGTGTTGCAGACCTTGTTGGTGGCACTACAGGAAAACTTTTAATTGAGCTCAAGGAAGCAGAAGTTGCTGCAGGAACTACGTCACGTATGGACAGAATGGCTCTGCACTTCCTAAATAGACGCGTAGAAAGATCACTAAAATAAGCTTTAAATAACACACTACTAAAAGACGCCCAACGCAGGGCGTCTTTTAAACTTTTTTTATCCCATAAGTTATTTAATAAGCCTCAGCTATATTCTACATATGGTAATAAGCCCGTACGGAAGCGAGCGCGAATATACAGATTGCATTAACAGGCTATCCACTTTATCCGCTAATTTCTTGGATGATTTGAAAGCTAAGGGAATCAAGTTGATGTCATCAAGCTACAAGGGCCGACAGGATGAGATTTTGGATTTGGTCGCAGCTACAGAGCTAAAGCAGGTCTCTGACCTTGAAACGCCGATGCTCACCTTCAACGAGGAGCTTTCAAAGATGGCACGGCGCTTCCACGTTATGAAAAAGAGCTATGCAGGTAATGCACCACTAAGTGAGATAATGAAGAGCTACAAAGAGAACCCAGGGGCAACATACAGAAACCTATTGAGCTCAATTGACATGAGCCTTGCCCAGCTTGACTCGCTCATAACAGCGTACTCGCGAATTGACCAGCGCAAGAGACCAGCTAAACAATGGATTTTGACAATATTATCACATCAGGCAACGGACAAATCGATTGGCAAGGCACGGCGCGCCAACGAGATACTCAGCAAGCTGAACCTGCTAATAGAGGACACGAGAGAAATTTGCCACAGCACAAAGTTGGAGCTTTTGGACGTTCGGAACATTGCAAGCAAGTACGCGGCGCAGGAAACGAAAAGCACTTAAATACCCCGCTACTAGACGATTTCCCTTAAAATGGCTAACAAGTACTTCCCCCAGAACATAATGGTGAACGATGCTCTTGCGCTGCAGGAACAGCTAGCCGAGGAGCTAGTTTTTGAGGACAGGATTCCAGTGAATATGGATAGGATAGGAGGCGCAGTGATGTACTGCAGGGGAAACTCAGTAACCGTGAGCGTTGTCGTGCTTGGCTTCCCTGACCTGGTGGTCAAGAAAAAGGAGATTATCACAGAAAAAATGAAGTTCGCGGCCATACCAAGCTGCGAGGGCTTCCGCGAGGGAAAAGTCCTGGCTGACGCGATTAAGAGCCTGGACATGCCTCCGGTTTACATGATTGACGGGCAGGGCATAAACCACCCGCGCGGATTAGGAATTGCAGCGCACGTTGGACTCGCGCTTGGAATTTCAACAATCGGCGCTTCAAGAAAATTAACTTTTGGGCAGATTGAAAACCGCGACGGGACTGAATATGTTGTTGAGAATGATGAGATAAGAGCGCAGATTGTAAAGCAAAAAATGGGCAGCGCGCCGATATACGTGAGCCCTGGAAACAAGATAACTCTTGAGACCGCTGTGAGTATTACCAAAAAATGTTTTTCAGCGAGCCAGATTCCTGAGCCGATAAGAATTGCGCAGGAAGCCCTGCAAGAAGAAGTTTTGAAAGGGGTTAAAATTTAGGAAGTAGGTTGTAGGAGGTGGGTAGTAGGTAGTAAAAAACTACAAACTACCGACTATAAACTACAAACTTTAAATTATATGAAATATTGCAAGGCCGAAGTCCCTGAGGAGGAAGCCGAGCGCGAATATTAGGAGCACCAAGATAGCGCTTTCAAAAATTGTGCCTGTTTCTATTGGCCCCTTAAAGTGAACCTTGTGGAGCGGACGGAACCAATGAACTCCTTTAGGGTTGAGCGAATCCAGTGCAAGGTGTGAGAAGAAGCCGACGCTCATAGCTGCAACTGAAATGTGCCACGCGGTGAATCCGGCAAAATTGAATAGGAGTATGAGAACTGCCGCGCTTACTCCAAGACCAAAGAGGCTGTGCGAGAGCCCGCGGTGCTTCATCAGCCGCGGCAAGATTGGAACCCATCGGCCTACCTTGCTCTTTGGGTGGTCAATGTCAGGGAGGAGCGAGCCGAGTACAACGAACAGCAAAAAGCTGGGCCCGGCGAATGACGCCAGTGCGTATTTTACAGAGAGCATACCGAAAACAAGCCCGCCTGCTGCGTGTGTGTGGTACTGCATTAAGGTTTTAAAGCAGCGCATACTAAATAAATATATGCTTTTAATTTACGTGCCGACAAAGAACAAGAACGAGGCAAAAGAAATTGGAAAAAAACTCGTTGAAGAACGAATGGTAGCCTGCGCAAATATCATTCCAAACATAACCTCCTACTTCATATATGAGGGCAAAGTCACCGAGACTGATGAAGCGCTTCTCCTGCTCAAGACAAATAGGAAGTACGAGGACATCAAGCGGCGCATTGAGGAACTTCACAGCTATGAGATTCCATTAATAAGCGCGCTTGAACTGGATGAGCTGAATGAGAAATACGCTGCGTGGGCAAACGAGGTTCAGGCGTAAGACCTTGAGTACTTTATCTTATCTTCCTGGTCAAGGGCTTTTGAAATAGCGTAGACTATGGTGTCCTTTATGTCATTTGGGTCTGAGCTCGGGTGGGACTCGTAGAGGTGCTCAAATGTTTCAAGGATTGCCTCCACAACTTCGCGCTCCAATCCCTCAAGCTCATCCATCCACATCTCCATGTCATCGTAGTTGCTGAGCGAGGAAAACTCGCCGATTGCGTTGGAAAGTATGTTTGTTGCCCAGAGCCGCGCGTCCTTGTAGCCGTTCTCCTGAAGAGCTTCGGTTGCGTGGTTTATGCAATAGTCAGCAATTTCGCTCTCGCTGACCTTGAGCTTTTTTAGAATTGATTTGACATTTTTTGGAGTAGAATTCATTTTAGTAGAGTAAGTGTAGGGGTATTTATAGATTTTGGAGGATTTAAATCACCGTCGACGAAAAGTGAATATTAATTCAAAGTGAGCGGTTACATTAGTGGAAATTAAAATCAATTAAATGTAGTCTATACCTTACACTATGTAAACCTTTAAATACTAAATGTAATTAGTCGTTTACATATGCACAATAAACTGCGTGAAATCAGGGCAAGGCACAGAGTAACCCAGCAGGAACTGGCAGAGCGGGCTGGAGTTACAAGGCAGACCATTCACGCAGTTGAGAATTCCAAGATGATCCCTTCTATCAAGATTGGCTTGAAGATTGCTGCAGCGCTGGGATATTCGGTTGAGGAGATATTCAAGCTGAAGGAAGAGAAAGGGGTTGTAGTAGTGAGCAAGGCGTCAGAGCACGGACGTGCTTACAGGTAACGAACCACATAAACCCCATCATCCTTGTACCCGCGATTTCTGTAATACTCTTTTGCACCGATTCCGCTAAGAACATACAACTTCTCATCTGCAATTTCCTCAGCTTTCTGCAAAAGTTTCTTACCCCAGCCTTTGTGCTGATAAGCTGTGGCTTCGTCTTCGCCTATTGGAACTTCTACCCCATAGACGTGGAGCTCTCTTACGAGCCAACGCGTTGGGGCAGAGCTGCGATAGCGGCTCGCACGACCCACATCGTGGGTCTGTGTTTTCCTAAGTCTTAAATAACCAACCAATACACCTTTCTCAAAGTCCTCGGCTGAAATGAAATACTCAACTCCGCCGGATGCGTTATATTTTTGAACTTTGATTTCAATGTTCTCAGGCTTGAGCTTGTTGTGCCCGACCTCTCTACATCGGATGCACTTGCAATTCGCAGTGGCAAGTTGCCTAAGGTTGCTCTTCTTCACACCCTCTGCAATCAAATTAGCCGGTATGTCGCGCTGCACGCGCATTATCCTAATCCACGGCGGGATAATTTGCTTGATTTTTGAAACAAGTTTCGCTGCCTGGATTGAAGTTAAGGGCTTGTATTTCCCGGCTTTCCAGTCATCATAAAGCTCAGTGCCGGGCATAACAAGCGTTGGGTAAATCTTAATCATGTCAGGCTTGAACCTTTGGTCTGAAAAAATGGTCTTGAACCCTGTCAAGTCCTTCTTAAGAGAGGAGCCAGGGAGGCCTGGCATCATGTGATAAAGCACCTTGAGACCGGCGTCCTTCATGAGCTTGGTGGATTCTATAACGTCTAAAACTGTGTGGCCGCGGTTGACTTTTTTGTAGATTGAATCATAAACATTTTGAACTCCGAGCTCTACGCGGGTTGCGCCGAGCTGAAGCATTCGCTTGATTTCTTTTTCCTTGCAGTAATCCGGCCGGGTTTCAAAAGTGATGCCGATTGGGCGGACTTTTGAAGTTTCGCACGCCTTCTTTGCCTCAGCCAAGGTTTTTGTTTTTTTACCGCTCATCGCGTCCAGGCAGTCCTTGACAAATTGCTTTTGGTAAGAAACCGGCTGTGCAGGAAATGTGCCGCCCATTATGATTAATTCAACCTTGTCAGTTGGGTGGCCGGTTTCGCGGAGTTGCTGCAAACGATTTTTAACTTGGTTTGTGGCGCTGAACTTGTTGAACCTTGCTCTGAGCGCTGCAGGTTCCTCGCCGGTGTAGCTCTGCGGAGCGTCTGAGCCGCGGGGGCAGTATGAGCATTTGCCGTGCGGGCAGTCCCAGGGTCGGGCCATGACTGCAACAACTGAGACACCTGAGATTGAGCGGGTTGGTTTTTTCAAAAGCAATTGCCTGAGTTTTTTCTTTTCAGAAGCTGTGGCGACTTTGAGAATATCAGCGTTGCTTGGAGTTTTTGCGAGGTGATGCCTGCGGCTGACTCTGGCCTTGAGCTTGACTAGTTCCTCGCGGCTGAGGCCTTTGCTGAGCGCCGCTCTGATTATTTCCCTGCACGCTTTTTCCATGAAAGATGCCTTGTACTCCCTGCTTTATCGCTTTTTCCTCTGCAACTATTGCGTGTTCCGCCTTGAAAACGTCTTGGGTTATGCGGCGCTTTTTCAAGTTGTTAAGAATTTTGTTCAAGCGCTCAATGCGCTCTCTTTTCTTCCGCATTTTTGGGAACAATGTGAGAGTATGCAGAATTGCTCCGAGCAGGAGACCGAGCAAAATTGCAAGCGCTATTAGTACGACCCGCTGGCCCAGGTTCAGCCTAGAGAAAAAAGAGGTGTTACCTGCCTCAAAGTTTGCATCAACTTCAAAATCATACTTGAAGTCACCGGTATAGTTGAGATATGAAATTTTAAAAGTGAGTTGATATTTGCCGTCTCCAACATTCAGCTCGTTAAAACTTTTTACAACAGTATTAGTTGTGTAAAGCGTTACAGAGCTTTTGTCATTTAAGAATTCACTGCCGGTCTCGCCTGTTACTATATAAGTCATGTAAACCCTGAGCGGATCTTCCTGAAGATTTTCAAGCTCGGTTGTCAGGGATAGTTCGCTGGATTTTGCCACAATTGGCTCATCAAGCGAAACAGAGACATCAAGTATTGACTGGGGGTCAAAGATGCGCTCTGCGTTTGCAGCAGATACAGCTAGCAGGATTAGCGCAAGAAAAACAAGTTTTTTCATCTCAAAAGACCCCGCTTCTCCCCCATCTTGGACAGGTCTTTGTCCACAAGCTCTTCCTCAAGAGCGCGTATTTGCCTGAGGCACTTCTGCTTTTCGTTCTCATACTCTTTTTTGGATAGTTTGCGTTTTATGTAATTGTCGTTGAGCTTCACTATTTCATTCTGGATTGCGGCTATTTCCTTCTTGATGCCGCGCACGTTTGTTTTCGTTTCAGTTGCTGGGTGCTTCTTGGGGAAGGATAGCGCAGAGAGGGTTATGAAAACCATTACAACTACAAGAATTGCCCCCATAAGGAGTATGCGTGATTTTGATATGTCAATAAGTGCCAGCGCCAGTACGGCATCCTTTATGTAGCCCCGCGCCACCTCAATTTGGACAATCGTGTTTGTAACGTCCCCAACTTTCCAGTACATCTCAGCAAAGTTGAGCGAGCCCTCTGCCAAATCCAGGAACCTGACTGCATCTTCAACATCGCCGCCATTTGAATCAAGCCAGTTTGACTGCACGCGCAGTTGTTTGATTATTTTCCTAAGCGCTTCTATTTCCTTTATGAGGTCTTCTTTTGTATCCGCCTTGATTTCCTTGCTGACCCTGAGTTTTGCCTCCTCGCTGGATGTCGCTTCCTCGCTCATTGCGGTGAACAGCACTGCGTAATCCCCTGACACAGTGTCAAAGGGAACTGATGTGGACACAAGGAATGATGCGTTTCTAAGCGCGCTGAGCTTGTCAATTTTCTGCGGCTCTATTATGAAATCAAAAGGAGCGCCGACGAGTGAAAGGGACACATTGTTCAGTGTGACCAACCCGGGGTTTTTGACTATAACAAGGTAGGATGCTGTTTCACCTAGGCTAAGATTGATTTCTTTTGGATATTCAATGATTTGAATGTGCGGGCCTGCACTGCCTCCGCCGCCCCCGCCGCCCCCGCCAGGTCCTGGTGATGCCGGAGCAGCTCGGACGTAGAACGTGACTGGGATGGTCTTGTTGCCGTTGTTGCTTGAGTTCACGAATATGCTGCCAGCATAAGTGCCTTCAGTGGATATCGCTCCGAGATAAACCTTCACGTTAGTGTACGTCATCGGCGTCATCAGCGAGATGAGCGTCTGATTAAAAGATATCCAACTGTCGCCGCTTTGGATTGTGATGTTGGTCATGTTGAGGTCGCCGATGTTGCCGATTGTAAGGAGAACCTCAACCTGCGTGCCAGGAGTGGTTGTTTCAGTTATGAGGACAGGAGATACAGTCAGGATTGGGGCTGCTGCTGGGGAAAGCACTATTGTAACCTGAGTTATTGAGCCATTGCTCACGTTGACATATTCCTGACCTGTAACATAGCCCGCCTTGCTTGCCTCAACAAGATACTGGTTCTCGGCTAGTATGTCGGACAGGTACTCGCCGTTGGCGTCAGTGAAACCAGAATCGTTAAAGATTGGGCCGGGCTCCCATATGAAAATTGTTGCGTTTGGGATTAGGGTTCCGAGAATGTCCTTGACTGTTAGGTTTATCTTGCCACCCTGCAAAACATTGAGGTCAACTGTGGCGGTGTACATTCCAGTTATTACATTTGGCGCGGGCTCTTTAGTGGGGTCTGACACCATTAGAAAGGTTCCTGTATAATCGCGCTTGTCCGCGTTCTTGGGCACGTTAACGCTCACATAAATATCTTTTTGTCCATAGGGCTCTAGCACGAAATTATTTTCAGAAACAAAAATCCAGTCCGCGAAGTCTCCGGTCACGTGCAGGGTTATCTTGCGGTTTTCGCTGAGATCGTTCTTCACGATTATGCCACGCCTTCCTGCACCGCCCGGTGGTATCGTGCCAAAATATATTGCGTCTGAGTCAACGTTTACTCCTATGTGGCTGCCCACAGTAAGGTACATACCAAGCTCTTGAACCTCGCGCGGGATTGAGGGCCACCATAAAAAGATTACTAGAAGAATGAGTAGGAGTATTGTAATTGCCAGAATCAGGATTTTTCCCTTATCTTGAATCATTTCCCCGTCTCCTCCGCGTCAGGAGCAGAAGGATGATGATAAGCATCACCACCACTACGATGACCATTACTATTACCATCACCATCATTAGTGACATGCCCTCTTCAAGTGTTATGGTAGTACTATGGGTTGACGTGAGTCCCGAGTAATGCACGTTGACCTCAACAAGGTATGTTCCGGGCTCAACTCCGTGAGTGTCCCAGAATGCGCTGAGGGTTGTTGGGGTCCAGGGGTTCAGAGTTAGTGTTTCGGACCGAGCACTCCCAAATACTGTGCCAGTTTGAGACTTTAGAAGTGCCTCGGCATAAACGCCGTCTATCTTTTCATTCCAATAGCTCTCTACCTCAGTGTTTATTTTTGCGATTGAATCTGTCCTGGCTGGCGGAATTGTAACGTTGATAATTTCCACTCGGACCTCACCAACGTGGAATATCTTTTCATCCTGCTTGCTCTCCCCTTCATAGGTTATGGTTGCAATTGCCTTGTACATCCCCGCTGTTTTAGTGCCACCCCAGTGGGCGTTTAATGCTTTTGCATCCTGAGATGCAAGGAAAACACTTCCTGCTGGAAGAGTTGCAATACTTGTGTTAGAGGCGTCAAACAATTCTACACTCCCAGTTACGGTTACATCTTCGGTTCCATAGTTTTTGAGATTAAGAGTGAAATCAATTGGATGCCCTGTTGTAACGCTTGGAGCTACAAGAGCAACGCTAACGTATTTTCCAGGATAGGGAACATTAACCCATAGTTGCTGCTCAACACCTGCACGCCCGCCTAGCATTGAACCCTCGCCTCCAATGTTCTCCTCGCTTTCAAGAACACCTATCCGCGTGTCATGAAAACCTGGCGGGAGGTCTGAGGGAAGCTTGAAGAGATAGGAAAGTTGGACGCTGGTTTTTGGCATTACTTTCACAGTGCTGTCATACAGCGTGACGTATTCCGCAAGGTCGCCGCGCACGTATATCTCCGCGTAGAGTATGGAATCGCCGCCGTTGACCACTGTGTAAGAAAAAGTGTTCTCGTAGTTCGGCTCAAAATCCAGTATGACACGGCTTGGACCAATGCCGATTGCAGTAGCCGAGGGAAGGATGAAAAGCAGCGTAACCGCTGCCAGAATCAATAGTTTGGAACACCGACTTAACATCATGGAAACCAGTACGGCGTGTGGATATATAAGATTTCCCCTAGCTCTCCTGCGTGGCAGTGAACGTTATTGTTGCACCTTTTGAACCGGCTGGTTCGTCCAGTGGAACAAATACGCGGATGTCAACCTCAGCCTCATCGCTCGTGTTCGCGTACTCAAGGGAGTCAATTACCCCCTGTTCAACATCTGTGAAATTAGTCCAAGAGATTGTGGAATTTGCCCAGTCAAAAGAATTCAATTCTATGAAACCGCATACCGAGAGCGAGCAGTTAGCGGTCTTGAACTGAAAAGTGTCAGTATCGTTGCCAGCTCCAGTGCCCGAGAACATGCTCTGGTTTGCCTTTATGCTCACGTCCACGTTTACGTTGCCGTCATTTCTTACAACAAATGGCTGTGGGCTGTTGTCAGAAGTGTCATCCGTAGAGTTTGTCATCAAAGTGCCGAAATCCACAGTGCTTATCTCAAGGCTTATAGAGGTTGAGGTATTTACTGTGAGGTTTATGGCAGCGCTGTCAATCGCCATTCCGCTTAGGCTTGGCGTATAAGTAAAGAGCATAAGGAGTACCATTGAAAAGGCAAGTACACTTGAGATTAAGGTAATTTTGTCCATTTGCTTATGCGAGCGTGCCGAGGAAGGTTATTGTAGATGTCTTGGACCCAGGCGGCTCCTCAGGTGGCACGGTTAGATTAAGATGCACTTTTATTGAGTCATTTGTTTGGTTGTATTCAAGGTTTGTCACGACTGTGACACTGTTGTTGCTTGTGTTTGGTATGTTTGACCAGGCAGTGAGGTCTGTTGCAGGGTTTATGACTGAGTTTGACTCGTTTTCAGTTGAGTTAAACTTGTAGTTCGCTGTTGGATTGTTATAGCCTGACTGGCTCCAAATATTGGTTGCGTATATTGTAATGTTGACAAAGGAATTTCCGTCGTTGCTGACTATGAATGGATTAGGATCATTATTGGTGGTGTCGTTCTGCGTGTTAACGTCCATTGTGCCGAAATCCATTGGAGTAGTAGCTGGATCAACAGAAATTGCACTTGTACTGTTCACGACAAGCTGGGCGGTCGCGGTTGCGAATCCTGATATTGTTGGCGCACCGGAGAATATGAAGGAGGACGTGGCAATGGTCAAAACCACTGCGAATAATGCAACTATTAAGAACTTATGTAGTGGCACTTCAGATTTCATTAAATATAGATGACACTGGTAGGATATAAAATTAACTACAACACTTTATAGCTTAGCTTATGCCTGTGATGCTGTAAAGGTTACCACGGATGATTTTGAGCCAGGTAGTTCTTCACCAGGAACCGTTACGTTTATGTTAACTTTTATGCTGTCGTTGGCAGTTTCGTACCAAAGGTGTGTAACGATGTTGCTTGGCGCGCCAGTTGCTGGCATATTCATCCATGTAGTAAGATTGGTTGCACTGACCACTGAGGCGCTTTCGTTTTCAGATGAGTTGACCTTGTAATTCGCAGTCGGGTTAGCATCTGAGGTCCACATGTCTGCCGCTCCAACAGTTATGTTGACCATGACATTGCCGTCATTGCTAATTATGAAAGGGCTTGGGTCATCGTTAGTGGTGTCGTTCTGCGTGTTAACGTCCATTGTGCCGAAGTCCATTGGGGTTGTGCTTGCATCAACAGAAATAGCAGTCGTGTTGTTCACGATGAGCTGGGCTGTTCCGACTGCAAAACCTGTTATGAAAGGTCCTTTTGCAAAGAGCATCATTGTGCCGAGCACAGAAATAACAACCACTACAAAAGCGATTGCAGCAAATCTTTCAAGGGATATATCTTCAGCCATTGTCATCTTCCTCCGTGTTAGTATCTTCAGGGGTTTTCAGGTTTTCATTTGCAGGCGACTCCGGTACATAAACACTCACATAGCCTGAAACAGCAGCATTGCCGACTCGCGCAGTAGTATCAACTCCGTAATAAGTGCCAAAAGCTGAAAACGCAATCAGCAAAAGTAGAATTGCCGCAGCCATCGGGAAACTCAGTTTGTACATATGTTCAAGAGTAGTCATTGTTTATATTTAAATACCTTTCTATCTCCCGTCGCTTGCGATGTAGATGACAGAAGTTGACTTGCTTCCTTCTGGTTCCTCAAGCGGCACAGTGATTAATATTTCAGACTGCGCCTCGTCAGTTGAGTTGTCGCAGAGAAGTTCGTTGATGAAACCGAGCTCTGTGTCGGACATGTTGGTCCAATTAATCTGAGAGGCATCCCAGTTGAATGTGTTGCTTTCTCCAGAGGAGTTATCTGCCTTGACCTGGAAATTGGTTGAGTTGAGAGTTGCATTGGCAAAGAGCGCTGCGCTGGCGTAGACCGTTATGTTGACCTTAACGTTGCCATCATTCTGGAGTATGAATGGCGAGGGGTTGCCGTCAGTTGTGTTGTTTGTCTGGCCGATTGTGGTGATATTGAAGTCAACCAAGTTGACAGGCAGGGTAAGATCAACTGTGGTAGTTTCAACAGTAAAGTTGCCGCTCACAGGAGTTGCGTTGTTGCCGACAGAGTCGTTCGCGTAGACCGTGTAGTTGTACATGTTAGGAGGCACATTCGTGTCCCAGCTCGCGTACCAGTACACTGAACCGTCAACGCCCTCGTAGGTGTAGTTAGTGCCGTTTACCTCAAAGCGCACGGTGTACATGTCGCCCTGCCCATTCACATCGGTTATATTTGCAGTTATGTTCACCACGTCACCCTGCACAACCGGGTCAGGGGTGTCGTTGACCCAGTTAATCACAGGCTGGTCGTTTGAGCTTATGTTTATTGTCCATTTGGTGCTGTTGGCCTCAAGCTCGCCGTCTGTGCAGTTGACCCACCACAGGTAAAAACCCTCAGGGACCGACGCGTTCGCGGTAATGTTCGTGTTCGTGTTGTTATCAGTGCTCTCGTTATAGCCATAGGGCGTTGAGTTGTAATACAGCGTGCAGTTCGCGGTCAAGTTCTCGTTGTCAGTGAAGTTGAAAGTGTGCGTCGTGGTGTTGTCAGTGGTGTTGGTGTCATTCGGCGGCGAGACTAGATTCACGACAGGGGCGGTATTGGAGGGCGCGCCTGATTCCTGCACAGTGAGCGTTGATTCATTATTCTTTGTGGCAAAGCCGGACTTGAAGCAGGAAACGTTCCACTCATAAGTGCCGGTTGATGAGAAGTTGCGCGTGTAATTGTAGAACGAATATGTGCTGTCCCAGAACATGCCAGACCAGTCCTCTGTGTCATTGAACCAGATATTGCATGTTGAGTTTGAGTAGTTGTAGACAAACACCTTGGCTATGCCACCGGCGGCGCCCTGGTTTCGTCCACCTGTAAATATTTCTATTGTGCCATCATTGTTTAGGTCAGCAACATAGATATCCCTGACGCGCTCATCGCTCCACGTGATGTTTTCCTCGTTATTCAAGGTGCCGCCGGTGTAGTTCCACACCTGGATTTCAACTTTAAGTTGACCAGCTGTGGCCTCAAAGCCGGTTGTTAGTATCTCAAGCTCGCCGTCAAAGTCAATGTCATTTATGTCCATTGCCTGTGACCTGGTATCCCCGTTCTGGGGCCAGCTGGTTAACGCTTCCTGATTGAGAGTGCCGCTGGTATAGTTCCACACTCGAAGCTCTGCGTCAACATTCGGGGTAGTTCCTGGTTCCCAACCAGTTACGAAGATTTCTATAGCCCCGTCCTTGTCAACGTCGGCAGCGTGCAGCCCTTTGACAGTCCTCTCTAAGGCCCAAGTTGTGTTAACCTCGTTATTCAAGGTGCCTCCGGTGTAATTCCAAATATGGAGTTCGCCCTGATTTGCGGTTAGTTGCTCAGCTGTAGTAAGTATCTCGGTTGTCCCATCGTTGTCAATATCAATAATGAAAAGATATTCCCCGCGAATGTCGGTGCCAAAAGTAGTGCTTACCTCGCTGTTTATCACTCCGTCGGTGTAGTTAAATACCTCCAGCCTCATCACTTTATTTGTATCGTCAGTGCTTGTTACTATTATCTCAATAGCACCATCGCCGTCAAGGTCGTGCGTATAAATGCCCATTGAAGCAAAGTCACCGGAGGTTCTGCTTTGAGCCTCCTCTTGGATTGTGCCGCTTGTGTAGTTAAAGATGTGTATGACTCCGGCTTTGCTCGCGCCATCATCCATGCCGCAGGTCAGAATTTCTATTGTGCCGTCGTTGTCAACATCTGAGGCGTAGACATCCCAGCTGCGTGTTGTGCCGTCGTCAATGTTGGTCAGGTTTGCTTCATTCACGAGGCCGCCGTCAGTATAATTCCAGATGTGCACCTCGGCTGGGTATGGGTCTTCAACGTTGTGCCCTGTGCTAATCAGCTCAACTGCCCCGTCGCCGTCAACATCAATGCTGAATAAGCCATAGATATACGTTTCCCCTGAGTCCCAGGATTCCATATCATCTTGGACCAGTGAAGAGGTCGGGTCTGGATAAATTCCAATGCTGTTGTTCGTGTAATTCGCCCAGAAGCCTGTTGTAAGATTTGCAGTGACCGTGTGCTCTGCATAGCCGGCTGGCGGCGGCGGGTAGATTTCAGAGTCATCTTCCTGGTCAAAGATTTCAAGGACTAGGGGGTCTGGCGTGACGTTTATGTAGACCCAGCGCTCAACTGAAACTCCGGAGTTGTTCAGGGAATCATTCGCCCAGACACGGAAAGTATAATTGCCGTTTGCAAGCGAGGTCTTGTTCAACCACCAGTCTGCCCCTGAGCCCCCATCAGACATTGATTCATTTGTGCTGTTCCAGTCAAGGGTTGCGCTTTCCACACTTAGTAGCGCGTCGGTTGTTGTAACATTTACGTATGCCCAGTTGTAAGTTATTGTCTCGTTGTTCGGCGTAGGCTCAACAAAAGTAACAGTTGGGCCAGTGGTATCTATTGTAATTGTCCACATATCGCTCTTGACCTCATTTTCACCATCTGTGCAGTTCACCCACCAATCGTAGATGCCATCAGAGGTTGAGGAAGCGTTTATGTAGGTGTTCGTGTTGTTGTCAGTACTCGCATTGTAGCCCTTGTCTGTTCCATTGTAATAGAGCGTACAATTTGCAGACGTGTTGTCTGGGTCCGTGAAGTTGAAACCGTGCTCGGGCGTGGTGTCAGTGGTATTTGTCAAATTAATCGGAGTCGTCAGGTTTACAGTAGGCGGCTGGTTGGAAGCTGAGTTTATGTAGACCCAGCGCTCAAATGAAAACCCGAGGTTGTTGAGCGAGTCGTTGGCGTAGACCGTGAAAGTGTAATTGGCGTTCGCAAGAGTTGTCTTGTTCAAATACCAGTCAACCCCAGAACCATCCATTGATTCATTCACACCGTCCCACTCCAGCATGGCGCTTGTTACTGACTCGCCGATTGTCACATTAATCTCTGCATAAGTAACCGCCACAGTTTCATTGTTCGGGGTTGGCGGAGTATCAAAAGTAATTGTTGGACCTGTTGTGTCCAAATTGACCCAGCGCTCAGTTGTGTTATTGTTGTTTCCTGCAGAGTCATTCACCCAGGCTTTGAAAGTGTAGTTGGCCTCGCCAAGTCCTGACTTGTTTGACCACCAGTTTGTGCCGTCGTTAAATGCGAATGACTCATTCACGCCTTCCCACTCAAGCTGAACAGTGTGAATTCCTGAAAGTGCGTCAGAAATTGTTACGTTTACAAGAACCCAGGTTTTTGAAGCAGACCCAGACTCATCCGCACTTGCGTGGTAGCTGACGCTTGGAGGCGTTATATCAACTGTAATTATACGCACCTCGCTCTTGTTCTCGTTTGTCCCGTCCGTGCAGTTCACCCACCAATCATATATGCCGTCCGCGGTTGAAGAAGCATTGATGTAAGTGTTCGTGTTGTTCACAGTGGTTTCATTGTAGCCTTTGTCTGTTCTATTG
>JBDRKL010000002.1:0-25812 GCA_043814055.1 archaeon | reverse complement strand
GTAATACGCAATGGTTGTTCCGGCAGAAGGCGCACTCAAAATTAAACTGGTAATATTATCATCCTGAATCTGCAAAGGCATAGAAATCAAATTCATCTTAACATCAGACAAATTCGCAGCAACAATGGTAAAGTTGAACTTGCCAACTGAATTAGAAGACAAGTTTAAGACTGCTCCGGTATAGCCTGCTATGCGGTAATAGAGCTGTGTGTATTTTGTCGCGTTAATGTCGACCCAGGTCGTGTTGTCCACGCCGGACAGGTTCACCTTGACATTTGAGAGGTTTATGTTTGAGTCATTTAAAATCCAGGAGGCAGATTCGTTATAAAATATATAATACCCGTCAACGTCTGCAGCTGACTCCCAGCTAAGGTCAATCGAGACATTGTCCGAGGTGTTCAGCACTGCGGTTAATTCAGTTGGGGTGAGATTAAGCGGATAAGCCAGGGGCAGGTAATCACGGCTCCATAGCATACCCTCAGAGGAGTTGTAGGGTGTAAGCGTGTTACCGATGCCGTCATCATCAGTGTCCAGCCCGCTGTAGTCGCTCCAGTAGTTCCCGCCGAGGTATGTCCCATTGATTATGTTCGTGCCCGAAGTCTTTGTAATGTTCCAAGAATTATTTCCTAAGTCAACCGCATTGATTGTGTTGTTGAAATAATTGTTCCATATCGTGTTGTTGAGGGCAACGCTGGACATATTTATGCCAACTGCATTCAGTGAAATGTTGTTGCCTGTGAAATTGTTTCCCAAAGAAGCTGAGCCCACGAACTCTATGCCAATGTCCGAGTTTGAGAGTATTGTATTGTTCACAAAAGTGTTATTGTCTGATGATTGGATGTAAATGCCTGAATCCCCTGTGTTTGAACTGATGTTATTTGAGATGAACTGGTTCCTGTCGTCACCCAACAGCTTGATGCCGTACATGTTGTGGTCGTAGAAATTGTTCCCGCTGACGATGTTGTCATCGCATGATTGACCTCCAAAGTCAACCCCATAGCCACCGCTATACGCAGTGTTGTTGGTGATATTGTTCCTGTAGAAGATCTGGCCACTAATAGAGCTTCCGGATGAAACTATTGTATTGTTTATGAAATTACTTTCGTTCGTGTAAGTAGCGAGAATTCCACCTGCATTGTATAAGCTTATGTTACAGTTTTGCACTGTAATATTCACAGAGTTGTTCACGTAAACGCCATAACCAGTGTTATTCCCATATAGGTTTGAACCGTTGCAGTCCAGAGTTATGTTGCCCACTGCATTGATAAATATTGCACCCTCCATCGCTGTGACGTTTACATTGTAAGTGCCTGTACACAACGCAGTGGTGTTGTTCATATAATATGGACCCGTGCCACCGGTTTCAGTTGAGAGGTTGATGCATGTTACTGAACTATTATTAAATGCCAAGGGGAGATAATCAGTGTTGCTGGAAGCAAGAGTATATGTTAAGTTGCATATCCCGTCATCATCAGAGTCCGTGCATGTTTGGCTGAAGCCGGAGCCATTTGGATACGCCCAGAAATTCCCGCCGAGGTAAGGACCCCCCATTATGTTTGTGCCAGCAGTTTTTGTGGTGTTCCAATAATTCGCTATCACCCCAGCTAAAAGAACGTTATTGGTATTATTGAAAAAATTGTTGTATATGTTGGCAGACGACTCATTCGCCAAAAGCCTAAGCCCATAGGTTGAATTATTAATACGATTATTGTAAATATAGTAAGTATACGCCCCACTACTAAGCTCATCTGAATAAAAACCATATGTCCCGCAATTGGTTAAATTGTTGTCAGATATATTGTAAGTGCACAACCGCTCAGTTTCAATACAGGCAGTGGTGCTCCCCTCTAAATAATTTCTTTTAATGACCAGGTCGTACAGTTCAAATTCGCTATAATTATGGTAGATTCCCCTGGTGTTGTTAATAATCGTATTGTCATAAATATAAATCTCATAAATGTGATCTGGTGAAACCTCGCTAGCATCTGTAATAAAAATTCCACTGGCACTAATATTGGTTATCGTGTTGTTCTGGACCGTGACATTTTGAGTGGATGCACCATCTATACGCACACCATATGAGACATTATATATGATATTGTTTTCAACTAGCGAATTAATTGCTGAGTGCAAGTTTATTCCAACATATATATTTGATGAGACTGTGTTGTTTATGACGTTTCCGTTAGAGAGCTCATAGTAGATGCCACCCTCCCAGCCAGTTACAGTTAGATTACTTATATTGACATTTGTAACCCCTCCAGGCTCATCAGAAACATAAACTCCGTAAGTTTCCCAGGAATCCACCCCATCCACAGTATAACCAGCACCGTTAATAGAAACATCGCTCGAAAGGATATCAATACACTTCGCCGCGCCGCTATTCAATATGCTCGCGGTTAACGTGTAAGTTCCAGGAGAGGTTATGTTCTGGCACGCGCTTATGTCTGCTGCTGAGACAGAAGAAAGCGTGGCTAATAGAATTAACAAAATTATTTCCAGCAATATTACTTTTCGCATATATGCACTCCCCAGTTTGTATTAAATAAAGTCTAGGTTTAAATATTTGTTTATGTGCTGTTGTACGTCCAGTTAAAACTCTGGTTTGAGGTCAGGAAATAAGCCTGACCCGGAGCAAGTGTGCTAAGAACTCCGCTCCACGATGCGCCGTTGTAAGTTGCACTCACATTAGGTGGAGACGTTGGCTGATACCAATAAAGCTCTGCGCCACTGCCGAGCTCGGAATAATTCATAATCGTGTTCAGAGTCCCACTAATACTCGCCGAGTGCCAGCCAATCAGGTTTATCTCCGCCTGCCCAGGCGTGTTATTAGTAGCGCTTATGCCAAGCGAGTTCTCCCCGCTTGGGATTGAACCAACCACTGTGAAGTTGAAGCCGTCATTGTTGTTAGTCACCACGTAGCCGAGCCGCGTCTGGAGCCCTGTGAAATCTCCGCGCCACGAGCCATTGTAATACACAGCTGTCTGGTAGCCCGGCGGGCTTGTGCTTGTGTTGTAATAGCTGATTGTGGTGAGCTCAGGAACAGGCTGGCGGATTATGCTTGAAATGGAATTGTTATCCAGCGAGATTGGCAGCGAGATGAGGTTGTATGCGGCAGTGGAGTCAGAGATGTTTGTGTAAAGAATGCTGATGTTGAACTTGCCCACTGAGTCGCCGCTTGGCGTCAGGTTAATCTCGTTATAACCTGCCACGCGGTAGTAGAGCGCTGAGAAGTTGGTGGCGTTCACATCAGTCCACGTTGTATTATTTACGCCAGAAAGGTTCACTTTGAAGTTTGTTGCGTTTATGTTAGAGTCATTGATTATCCAGGAAGCAGATTCGTTATAAAATATATAGTAACCGTCCGCGTCAACTGCCGAGCTCCAGCTAAGGTCAACTGAGACATTGTCAGAGGTGTTCAGCACTGCGGTCAAGCTCGCAGGAGCGAGCGATGCAGGATACACGAGAGGGAGCGAGTCATTGCCCCAAATCCCCCCACCACCAGTCTGGTATGGAGTGCTTGTGTCGCCAATGCCGTCCGCGTCAGAGTCATCACCAGCGTAATCATCCCAGTAATTGCCGCCAAGATAAGCTCCGCCGATTATGTTCGTGCCCAGGGTTTTCGTAGTGTTCCAGTATTTGCCAGGCATGTCGCTGTCAGAGAAGCCGTTCGGAGTGTTGTTCGCGAAGTAGTTGTTGTAGATGTAGAGGTCATATGAGACAAACCCGGCTGAGGATGCGTTTATTCCCGCCCAGCCATTGTTTGAGAAATTGTTGCCAGTTACCGTGCTTGTATTCATCACCGCGTTGAAATACGCGCCAATCCAGGTGTTGCCATTGAAAGTATTATTTGAGATTGTGCTGAAGTTGATTATGTGGAAGTAGGCACCGTGCTCGTTGTTTGAATACGCAGTATTGTTGATGAACGTGAGGTTGTGTATGTACCACGGCTGGAAGCCGGAGTCAGAGTTGTCAATTGCGTTGTTGTCCGTGGCTATGAAGTACGCAGTTTTTGGTGTTTTTGTGTAGAAGAAAAAGCCACTCATCGTGTTGTTGTGCGAATTGCACTGGCTTACCGTGGTGTTGTCAGATGTTATGCTGAAGCCGGAATAGCCGCTTCCGGACACATTGTTATTGGTGAAAGTATTGTTTCCGCTTGACGCAAAGGTGAATCCGAAGTAGTCCGCGTTCTGGACAATGTTGTTTGAGAAAGTTGAATTATATGTTGTTGTAAAACTGAAGCCCTTGCCACTCCCTGAAGTGGTGTTGTTGACCACGTTCCCAAGGGCAATCGTGTAGTTTGAATTTGAGGCGCCGAAGCCGTCATCCCCGTCAAACACCGTGTTGTTGGTGAGGTTTATGTAATCCGCGTTGTTCAGCTGCACGCCTGCTGCGCCGTGAAGTGAAAGCGTGTTGTTTATTGCCTGGCTGCTGCTCGCGCCGTTGAAGTATATGTTATAATAGTAATCCTTGATGATGCAGTTCTTCAATGTGACACCAGAGAAGCTGGAGTTGACCAAAATTCCATAAACGCCATCCTTGTTATTCCCGATTATGCCCGAGCCGTTGCAGTCAAGAGTTATGCCGCTCGCCGCAACCCAGATTGCAGGATTGCCGGAGTATTCAGATATGTTTATGCTATAATTGCCTGGGCACAATGCTCCAGATTCATTGAGGTAGAAAGGACTTGTCCTGTCTCCGGGGTAAATGCACGAGGTCAGGTTCTCGCTCGCAACGATTGCGTATCTCTGCGGGGCCTGTGCAAGGCTTGAGGTGTCAATCCCCACAGTCCAGATGCCTTCTGCTGGGCTTGAGACATAGACCTGCTCCACATTGTCCACAGTGTTTGTCTGGTTCTGAACTGCTGGAGTGCTAGGGTTGTCCTTGTCAAGGGTCCACGGGTAATATCGTGTCCCGTTCGGTGACTTCACCACAAGGTTAAGGTCGTTCACGAGCGCGGGGTCAGCAGCCTCTGCGCCAGGGTAGTCACTCCACACGAGCGTTATCTTGAGCTCTGAGCGGCCGCTTGGAACATTTATGTAAAAACCATGATTTGCGCCTGTGTCCGCTATTGTGCCCTCAATTATTCTCGCATCGCTCACATTGTCCGCGTCAATCAGGTCAATTGCCTGAGTTGCGTTCACGCGACCATAACCAGTTGTGAAGTCAGGCCCGGTTTCGTTCAGGTCATACGCAGTGTGGATGAGTATTGCCTTGTTCGTCTCCGGCTTCTGGTCAGTCCCTGCGCCGTTGTTCTGCCTCCAGCGCTGGTGCATCAGGGCAATTATGCCTGACACTGCAGGGGAAGCCATTGAGGTTCCGTCCTTTGAAACGTATGCAATATCACTTATACTGCTTGTTGAAATTATGCCTGAGCCGGGAGCTGTTACATCAGGCTTCATCCTGCCGTCGTCTGTAGGACCCCAGCTGCTGAAAGAAGTCATTGCATCGTTGTCGTCAGTTGCACCTACAACCAAGGTGTTCTTTGCAGTCCCACCAGGAGGGGCTGTTGTGTTGTAAGTGTG
This sequence comes from archaeon, assembly GCA_043814055.1. GTDB lineage: Archaea > Undinarchaeota > Undinarchaeia > Undinarchaeales > JBDRKL01 > JBDRKL01. The sequence continues at coordinate 20,287 of JBDRKL010000002.1, read as the reverse complement.
ACCATAGTAGCCACAGTAGTAACCGCCCCCACCATCACTGCTTGTGGCTCGCTCGTTCCCTGCTGCGAAAACAACTGTGAGCACGTCGTCAGTCAGCGAGGTGTTCCCGTAGATGATGCTGTCGTAGTTTTTGGCAAGGCCGAAGTAACTGCCCAGATACTCGCAGGCAGAGTGAACATTGTAGCTCCACGAGTTTTGAGAAAGAATTGAATCATTTGCAATTGAATCATTTGTCTCAGAGATGAGCTCTGCAGTGTCATCAGGCCAGTCATAGGTAATAATGGTTGCATTCGGCGCCATGCCCCTGTAAGTGCCACTGCTCGCATTGCCGTCGCCTGCCATTGTTCCTGCAACGTGAGTTGAGTGGTCATTGCTGACATTTACGTCTCCTGCAGTTATTCTTCCGTTAAAATCCCAATGGGTTAAACGTGCGTGCCCACCATCCCACAATGCCACTGTGACATTTGACCCGTTGAGGCTGTACGGAGTGGTTTGCACCTGCTCAACGCCTGTTACGCTTCGCGCCATATCATTCAGCGCAATGTTCGGCGGAGTTATGCTGTCAACCCAGTAAACGCTGTCCTCACCTGCGAGCTGTAAAATATTCTGTTCAGGGATTATCAGTTTCAGCTCACCCCAGAAGTAAGAGCCCTGCTCGTAAGTGCCGTAGGAGGATGCTGTGCTGATTGCCTCTGATTCCGGAACATCAGGGAAGAAAGATACTCGGATCTTCGCAAGCCCCCCGCCCACGCTGCTCCAGGCAGGAACTCCGCGGCTCAGGATTTCAGGATTAACTTTATCCTGGGGAAGTATGTCGCCCTTCCAGAAAGTTTCCGCGCTCGCAGCTAAAAATTGATTCCCCCCCTGAGTTACTGTAGCCATCCAGGTGTTCTTCGGAATGTAGGTGTGAAGTATAATGCCCTGCTCAGCGAGCTTTTGCTTCTCCTCGTTAGTGGGCATGTGGTCGAACTGCAGGAACACGTGCTTTTGGAAAGGGCTGGCGAGTTCAGACTGCAGTTTTTCAAGCCCGGCGGGCTCAGGGATGAACTGTCTTGACTTGAGCATAACCGGTTGCATGCCCTGGGCATAGGCAGCCCCTGATAGGAGAATAAATATAGTTAAAACTATGAGCCATTTGTTCATGAAACTTGATAGGAGAACACGTTATATAAATATTAAGTAGAGTTGTAGGTCAGGTTGTAGCTCTGGTTTGCCGTGAAGAAGTATCCAACGCCGGGCTCAAGGCAGGCGAAGTCCCCGTTCCACCCAGTGCCGTCGTGCGTTATTGTTTCAAAATCCTTGCTTGTCGTGTTGTACCAGGATACTGTATCGCCTGAGCTCATCTCGGTCTCGTTGAGCGTCGCGTTCAAGCCGCACTCGCTCACTGCTGAGTACCAGCCAATCGTATTCACCTCTGCCAGCCCAGGCGTTGAGCTCGTCGCGTAAATCGTCACGTTCTGCTGGCCAGTAGGAACCGTGCCAACCACGGTGAAATTGAAACCCTGCGTATTCGTGACCGCAAAACCAACCTGAGGCTGAAGCTCAGTGAAATCCCCGCGCCACGAATTGTTAAAGTAGAAAGCGGTCTGATAAGCAGGCGGTGAAGAACTGGCATTATAGAACGCAACAACCGTGTTTTCTGACGGCGTTGCGCGGATTACATTGGAAATGCTGTAATTTGACAGAGTTGATGGAAGCGAAATCAGATTCATCTTTACGTCAGAGAGATTTGCAGCAACCACAGAAATGTTGAACTTACCCAGGGTATTCGTTGAAAAGTTCAGGTTTGAGCCGTTGTAGGATGCAACCCGATAGTAGCGGGAGGAGTTATGCGAGGCATTGCTGTCAGAGTATGACGAGTTCAACTGGCCGCTCAGGTTAACCCACACATTGCTTGAATTCAGGTTGGATTCGGTTAGGACCAGCGAGGCGTTTGTATTGTAATAGATGTAATAGCCCTCTGCATTGTAGGCAGGAGTCCAGCTGAGGTTAACGCTTTCATTGTCAGGGGCCAGAAGCGCCTGCAGGTCCTGCGGGTAATTCGAGGTCTCTGCAAGCGGCAGGTAGTCGCCGCCATTTTGGATACTCCCGGACGCAGTGTACGGAGTGCTAGTGTCGCCGAGTCCATCGCCGGTATAATCCAAGCCAGCATAATCGCTCCAGTAGTTTCCGCCGATGTAAGAGCCTCCCATTATGCTTGTGCCAGATGCCTTGCTGGCATTCCAGAAGTTTGTGTTATCATCAAGGGCGTTTTGCGTGTTGTTGAAATAATTGTTGTAAATGCTATTGTTGGGGGAACTGGAGAGGTTTATTCCAATGGCATTGCCCGATAGGTTATTCCAGGACAGCACGTTGCTGCTTGAGCCGCCAAGTATTTGGAAACCAATTGTGTTGTTTAACACAGTATTGTTCGTATAGTTGTTTAAGCTGGATTCTACGTAGAGACCATATGCATTGCTTGAGACAGTGTTGTTGACAATCGTGCTGCCGTTTGAGTAGAACGCAGCGCCTGTATAACCGTTGCGCAGCGTGTTGTTCCTGAACTCTGCCGCAGTAGTGTTAATCTCCAGGCCGCGCGAGCCAATGCTGTCCGCCCACCCCGCGTAGCTTACGTGCGAGTCAGCCATTGAGAAGTTTGAGCCGCTTTCAGCTATGAAGAAATACCTTGCACCCCCTGTGTCCCCGTTGGTTATGTTGGAATCATTCACAACGAGCGCGCCTCCGCTCTGGACTCTGATGCCATAGGTGCCGTTTGTTGAAACGTTCACGCGCACAGTGCTCCCGTCAGTGATGTTGGTCTGCCCTGCGCTTATAGTCCAGTTGCCGTTGAGCCACACAGTGCTTGGGTCTATTAAAACAGAGCCGTTGGACACTATATTATTTGCGATGAGCGTTGAGTTCTGGAGCAGGAGGGTGCCGCCGGGCTGGATGTAAATTGTGTTGCCGTTCAGGTTTAGGGTTGAGTTTGTCATGTCCAGGGTTCCGCCGCTGGAGATGAGGATGTTGCTGCTGAGGGCTTGGTTTTGGTTGACCACAGCCACGGTGCTTGTGATATTCCCCGAGGAATTCCAAAGCGGGGCATATGAGAGGTATGTGGCCTCGCACGCAACCCTCGCAGCGTTCGCCGCTATTCTCATGTAACCGCTCTCGCCCCAGTCAGAACCCCAGCTGTTGCGCAGTATCCAGTAGTCGCCGTAGGTGTCGTTGTAGCCCCAGCCGACCAGCGCTATTGCGTGGTTGGTTGAGGTGTAGTAGCACGGAGAGGAGCTGCAGGATGTCAGGGAGTCATTGTATATGCCGCCGGTATATGCCTGGAAATTGGAGTCAACATAAACTGCGGCGTCTATCACACCGTAGGTCATTATCGCAGCTTTTATGGAATCCACGTCGCTACAGGGTATCCTGCCCCAGGTGTTGAACTTCACAACCGAATCGCCCCAGTGGGTGCACGAGCCAGGGTCAGACTCTGTGTAGGGAAAGTTGGAGTTGTTGGTCGTGCCGTTCGTAACGAGCGCTTGTAGCTCCATGTAGTCATAGTCTGCGCCGTCGCAGCCATAGAAATGGGCGCTATACGCAGGAATCCTCGCCAGGCACCAGATTATGAAAGACTCTGAAAAGTTTGAGGCGCTCCCGTCGTACAGGCCATTTGCCCAATTGTACACTCCCTCGGCCGAAGCAGCTGAGGAAAAAGCGTAGCAGCTCCCGCAAGACCCCTGGTCTTTTATGGGCCCTATGTAAGAATGCCCGCTCTTGTTGCGCCAGTCAAACCCGGCTGGAATGCCCGTTTTTGCCATTTCCTTCAGACCGAAAAGCTCTGCAGGTATCATGGCAGCGCTTTCCTGATGCGAGGCTTTGCCCATGTCTTCGACCAACACGCTGAGATTGTTCTGCTCCATCAGGTCGAGCATTGGCACCCGGAACTCCGCAGCCTCGGAAACCTCGTTGCTGCCAAACCCCATTTTTTCAACGCATACCGCCTGTCCCATTGAATAGGTTTCGTTTTCAACCAGCTCATACTCGGTTGCGTAGCCCAGCTTTGAGCAATAGGAGTAATCGCCGCCGACTTTTCCCTGGATAAAATCCCACGCCTCGAATTTTACATCATCGGAAACTGCGCAAAAGCCGTGCTCGCCATTCTCCCCACTGGCAACCTCATAAGTGTAGCCCAGCTCATTGCAATAGACAGCTGCAGGGTTTTTAAGGGCATAGGCGCTGCTACAAAGAAATAAGAACACAATTCCTAGCAACAGGCAAATTTGCCATCTCCCCATAAGTGACATTAGGAGGGTGGCGTATAAAAAACTTTCTTACGAGCTGTTGCAGCTCAACCTTTTTCTTTGCTCTGGTTAAGTGCTTGCCCTTATCCAAAAACGTTGACGAAAAACACGGTGCTGCATGAAATAAATGGAGCTGCAGCACTATGAAAACCTCTGCAAGTTTACGTGCTGATATAAGACAAGTTGTAAGTATTGCTGGCGGTCACGAAGTAGCCCTTGCCAGGCTCAAGGCAGGCGAAGTCACCAGTCCACCCTGCGCCATCGCGGGTTATTGTCTCAAAGTCCTTGCTCGTCGTGTTGTACCAAGACAATGTATCTCCCGAGCTCATCCCAGTCTCGTTGAGCGTCGCGTTCAGGCCGCACTCCCTCACTGCCGAGTACCAGCCAATTGTGTTGACCTGCGCCTGACCAGGAGTTGAATTAGTCGCGTAAATCGTCACGTTCTGCTCGCCAGTAGGAACCGTGCCAACCACGGTGAAATTGAAGCCCTGCGTGTTCGTAACCACAAAGCCCTTGAGATTATTCAACTGATTCATCGTGCCCTTCCACGTGCTGTTGTGATAGAAATAAACCCCATACTGCGGCGAGGTCTCGTTCGCCATGTAATACGCAATGGTTGTTCCGGCAGAGGGAGCACTTAAAATTAAACTGGTGATATTATCATCCTGAATTTGCAAAGGCATTGAAATCAAATTCATTTTAACATCAGACAAATTCGCAGCAACTATGGTAAAGTTGAACTTGCCAACAGTTTCCGCAGAGAAGTTACAGAGATTTAGCTGGTAGGCAGCGACGCGGTAGTAGCGCGACGAGTTTTGCGACGCGTTCGTGTCTATGTAGGATGTGTTTGATGACCCCGATAGGTTGAGCCAGATGTTGCTCGTATTCAGGTTGGATGTGTTTAATAGCCAAGAGACATTGGTGCTGTACCAAAGGTAGTAGCCGCCTGCGCTTGATTTAGTGCTCCATGAGAGGTTTATAGAGGAGTTGTCCACAGGGCTTAGGGTGGCGTTGAAGTCTGTTATAGGCCCCATGTTCACAGCGAGGGAGTGGACAGCAGACGCAGAGTTCACGTTGCCCAAAGCGTCCTGGCACTTGTAGTATATTGTGTAGCTGGTGCTCTCGGTGAGCCCTGTGTAATTGAAAGTATGCTCTGTTGACTCAGTGTTCGTGAAGTTCGTTCCCTGTGTGGTAAAATTGAAAGAAGAGTTTGAGTCGTTGTACTTGCACCTTGCTACCTCGTCCGTGCTTATGTTGATTAGGATCCATGTCGTAGTATACTCCAGCTGGCTCTGGTTTGTCGGGCTGGTGATTGTTATCTGCGGTGCAGTCACGTCACTCCAAGCATCCATTGATGCATAGGGTGCGTAGTCGTAGCAAGTCGCGCTGCCATCGTCAATCACGTATTCAGCGTCGCAGAAGGCATTAAAGTCCGTGTTGTTGCACCCTTCCTCTGAAGAGTCAAAGTTACCCCAGTAGTTTCCGCCAATCGAGTTGTTGAAGTAATTTGATTCGTTGACTGACCTGGCATTCAACGGTGAGCCGCCCTCAAGATTGCCCCAGATGTTATTTTGGTATATGATGTTGTCGTAAGAATTGGTACTCGAAATGTTTATGCCGCCGTGGACTGTATTATTGTAAATTGTGTTGCGGGTAATATTGTTGGAGTTGGCATCCCAACCAATTTCAATCCCTTGGGAATTGGAAGAAATGTTATTGTCATATATATTGGTTGAATCCCCATAGTATAATAAAACGCCGACAATACTATTTCCAGTAATGTTGTTTTGGTAAACGTTGTTGTAGGGAGAATTGATATCGATATACACACCCCGCGCATTCCCAGTAATCGAATTGTCATAGACTAGGTTTGATTCCGCATTAGAGATATAGATTCCACTGGAGCTCCCCCCCGAAATCACATTGTCGTAGACTCTGCAGTTGTCCGCGCTTAAAATATAGATCCCATTGCCGCTTGATGAAGTTATAGTGTTATTTGTAATAATGTTCCCGTGTGCATTAGAGTCAATGCTAATTCCAGAGGAACCTCCATCTGTGATTGTGTTGCCAGAAAGGGTGTTGTTAGTTCCCTTTACATATAATCCATAATTGCCAGAAGACCATATCGTGTTATTTGCGATTGTGTTAAAGTTGGATGGGTAACCTGCAGAAATACCACGCTGGTAGCTGTTGTTCATCGTGTTGTTCACTATAGTTGTATAAGAAGAATCTGACATACCAATAAGAGCAACAGTGCTATCAAGAGGGTCATTATTGCCAAGTACGTAATTGTTTGAAACCGTACCGTTGTTGAAACCCCCAAGCGATATACTAGTACCCTCACCATAAGCAAGCACAGTATTATTTGACACTGTGTTGTTGTAGTTCGTGCCTGTGAAGGAGATGGCAGTGTAAATGAAATTGCTAGTAGTTGTTGGGAAACTATTATTGTACACAAGCGTGAAGTTTGAGTTTATGATTCGTATACCAACCCCAAATTGATCAAGACTGCAGTTGCGTATGGTCACGTTGGTCTGACCATCCATAACTATCCCATAATCTGAGCTCCCGTAGTCGCCAGTTAGAGTTACTCCAGAGCAGTCAATAATCGCGTTGCTCACGGTGACATTAAGCCCGTGACCACTGCAATCAGTGAGATTGTAATAGAACTCAGAAAGTGTTACATTCTTTGTTACAGCGTCACCGCAGTAGAGCACGTTTGCAGAAACGTTCGTGTATGTAAGTACTGAGCTGTTCATGGATGAGTTATTTGCCATAACAGCCAGGAAATCAACGTAGTAATCTCCTGTCACATTGCTTCCAACGGTCAGCGTTATGTTCGCGCTGTAGCCAGAATTCAAACTCATATTACTCTGGTTCACATCAGCCCACAATGAACTGTTGTAGTTCACAGCGCTGAGATTGAAAGTGTTGTTTGCATAGCCAGCGTTGCGCACAAGCACGGTGTAAGTCATGTTGACATTGGTATCACGGATTGATGTATTGGCCCCCTGAATAGTTGTGGTTACAAGATACGGCGTGTCAACTGCACCCATTGGCCCCCAGTCGTTCACGTAGCCGTATACCCAGCCGCCGTTCGTGTTGTTGTAAGGGTACTGTGAGCCAGTTTCACCGTAGCCATCTTGGTCAATGTCAAAAATAGACAAACCTGTTATGTCGCTGTAAAAGTTACCATGCGGAGTCGCGCCACTTGTGGTGTTAAAATTGTTGTGCTCAGCCGCGTAGGAATACATATGCTTGTAATTTACATTGCTTGTGTCCCCGTAAATTAAGTTGTAGTAAACATCATTGTAGTCATTGGTGTCTGATGTGTCAAATGAAATTCCATAGGAGCCGGCGTCCCGCACAGTGTTATTGGTTATGAGATTATACTGGCCGTTTATGAAGATGCCAATGACCGAGGAATTTGTAACGTTATTGAGGGTTATGTTGTTGTGGTCGTTGTTGCCTTCGTAGAGATATATACCACCGTAGCCACCGTTTATCAGAGTGTTGTTCTCAATTGTAAGGTAGGTAACACTATTGGTATATACACCACCAGAGAAGCCGCCTGAAATGTTTGAAATCGTGTTGTTTGATACTCTGCTATAAGTGTGGCTGGCTATTTTAATACCATATGCTCCAAACATACTCCAGTCAGAAACTATATTGTTTGTTATGTTGCTGCCTGTGCATGTTCCACTCGGACAGCCGATGTAAATGCCGCCGCCCGTGACGTTATTTGAGTCAACCAAGCTATAGCTTCCAGATACAGATATGTTTCCTGCGTTGATGAGCGTGTTGTTAGCAATAGTATGGTATAAACTGGGTGTGTTAGTCAGTTTTATCGCCTGCGTTACGTTTATGAATGTGCAGTTCTCAACCGTGATGTTGTTAACGCCGAGGAATAGGATAGTCCTGTTGTAATTCTGAAATATGCAATTCTTTATCTTCACGTTGCTTACGTAAACTGGAGGGTTAATAACATCCCCCGAGCCGTTTCCAATAAATGTTGAGCCGTCGCAGTCTATTGTTACACCCTCACCAGGCCATATAACCGCTGAATCGCTGTCTTCAGCAGTGTCAAAAGAATCGTTTATGTAATACGTGTAGCCGCAGAGCGTGGTGTCCACTGTTATAGATGTGTTAAGGTCCGTGATGTTTATGCACCCCGGCTGGTCGCCAGCAGGGAGAGGGGGCAGGTCCTGCACAATGTTTTGAGGCAATTCAAGTTCTGCATTGAGCTCATTGGATTCAGGCGCCAGCACTTCAGAATCATTTGACTCATTTATTTCAGACTCATTCAGCCCAGTAGTGTTGTTTTCAGGCTCAGGGTCCGGCACCCACACAACCTCGGACTCCGGCGAGCTCTCAGGAGTTCCAAGGTCAACTCCGGGCAGGTCAACGCGGTAGTACTCCACATCCGCTGAGTAAACAGCAGTTACAAGAGCGAGAAGAGCGAGCAAGAAGAATATGATGGAATAAAAAGAACTGATAGACTTCCGATTAAGGGCCATAGAGGTGTATAATTATACAATACTTATAAACGTAACGAAAAAAATGATTCTTAAATAAATTAGCTAAATAAAAAGAACATTAAAACTTAGTGATCCCTGCGCTTAGGTCGGAGAGCATCAGAACCGCAAGTCCTGCAACTGCCCTTGCCCAGCCTAATCCTGCGCTTGTCTATCCTGTTGCGCGCGTTGCATTTCATGCAGATGTACATGTCGTTGAACAACCTTGCATCTGCTTCAGGGAATCTAGCCATAGAGCTGTATTACTTGCTTTTGAGGTATTTATAGGTTGTGTTAAAGCGTCTTCTTTGAAACTTTTACTCTCTCACTCGCCCTGTGCATCAGTTTTGAAATCTTTTCGTGGTCCCATCCGTGCCGCACAAGGTGATTCTGAATCACTGTGGGGCTGTGGCCTTTCTTGAGGTGCGTGAGTATGAAATTGTAAATCTCCATTGTGCCGACAACATCATTGACCATCCCGCGGTCGTGCCCTGCGTCAATGAGCAGTTTCCGGATTTCAACAAGCGTTCTCCCAGCGCGGATCTGTTCAAGCACTTTGCGGTTTATGGTTTCCTTGCCCGCCTTTGACTTTGGCGTCTTCTGGGAGCGGAAGTGCATGAACACGTAAACAATTACGGCGCAGGCGATGAACGCGATTATCACCCAATAATACCAGTAGAGCCCGAGCAGTTTCGGGCCGAGCGTGGTTGCAGAGGTCGTGTTGAAAGTTTCGTTAAAGCCCGGCTCAGCGGTTATTGCGCCTGTAACAATTGTCATAATCTATCTTATACGCAGAACTATATAAGATTTAATCAACTGTAAGAGTTTTACTGAGATTCCGTGGAAAATCAGGGTTTAATCCGCGCGAAACGCTCGCGTAATATGAAATCAGCTGAGCAGCGACAACTGCGAGCAATGGGAAGAACAGCTGTCCGCTCTTTGGTATTTTTATAAAAGTGTGCGCGTATGCCTCAAGAGTTTCGTTTTCTTCTGCGATTATTATAGGCTTGCCGTCCCTGCACGCGACCTCATTGATGTGATTCACCATCATCTCAGCGTCGTCAGGCGCAGTGAGGAACGCGACAGGGTAATCCTTCTCCACTGCGCTGAGCGGGCCGTGCTTGAACTCTGAGCTGAAAATGCCCTCGCAGTGCATGTAAGTGATTTCCTTGAGCTTGAGCGCTCCCTCGTGCGCGATTGGATGAGTTATGCCATAGCCAAGGTAATACAATTCCGCCCAGCCCTCAAGCTCCTTTGCTGCTATTTTGGCGGGCCCGCTGGTCTGGTCAATTGTCTTTTGGATTAAGTCGTGCAGTTCGCTGAAAGGAAGCTCTTTGTCCCCTGCTTTTGCCGCAAGGTAGAGGAACAGAACAGCCTGGTTCAGGAACGTCTTGGTCGCAGGGACTGAAATCTCATAGCCGCAGGCAAGCGGCAGGTAAATATCTGACTCGTGCATCAGGGTTGAGCCGAGCACGTTTAGCACGCCGAGTATTGCGCAGTTCTTTTCCTTTGCAAATTTCAGCGCATTCAGGACATCTTTTGTCTCCCCGCTCTGGCTCACAAAAACTATTGCAGTGTCCGCGTCAAGCGTGTTGCCGTACTGCTCAGTGAGCTGTTGGGGAAGCACAGGTATTGCCTGAATGCCAGCGAGCTTGTTGAAATAGTAAGAGCCGAGCATGCACGCGTGGCGGCTTGTGCCACAGCCAACAAAGAAGACTTTTTTCGCGCTCTGGATTTTTTCAAGGAAAGGTCCTGCATACTTGGAGTCATTGAGCAGGTCCACCAGGTCGCGCGCAGCGTTTGGCTGCTCGTGGATTTCCTTGAGCATAAAGTGCTCGTAGCCGCCCTTCTGCGCTGCTTCCATAGACTCCTTGCAGATTTCAGGCTCGCGTTCTATCTTGAACCCGTTCTCTGCGCTGTATATCTCAAGAGTTTCCGGAGTGAGCTTGAGTATTTCGTTGTCTTTTATGCGAACGATTTTGTTAGTGAGCGGGAGAATTGAAGGCAAATCAGAGGAGCAATATGCTTCTGTTCCGTTCAAGCCGACCACCAAGCCGGAGCCCTTTTTTATCGCGTAGAGCGCGTTTTCTTTTGTGTTGAGTACCATGAATGCGTAGTCGCCGTGCAGGTCTTTGTAGGCGAGCCTGAGGCTTTCCACCATGTCCTTGCCCTGGTCGTAGTAGTGTTCAACCGCGTGGACGCAGAGCTCGCCGTCGTTAGTGCTGCGAATCTCGTGCCCTTCCTTCTTGAATTTCGCCTGGAGCTGAAGCGTGTTGGTTATGTTGCCGTTGTGCGCGCCGACCATATCTTCGTCGCAGCCAAAATGCGGCTGAGCGTTCTCCTTTGCAGGCGCGCCGAAAGTCGCCCAGCGGAGCTGAATCAATCCGCGGGAGCCGGACATCTCTGGGAAATTTAGCTGTTTGGAAACTTCATCAACAGTGCCAACGTCCTTGCGCAGGTCAATTTTATCCCCTGAGATAGTGGCACAGCCGACTGAGTCATACCCGCGGTAGGACAGGCGCTGACCGCCCGCGTAGAGCATATCGCCAAGGACTTTTTCTGATTTTGAAACTACACCAAAGATACCGCACATTTTCACCAACTTCCTTCGTGCCGCGCAGCGGCACATTTTCTGCCGAAGGCAGAACTTTTTGGTCGAGCTTTTTGCGTTCGCGCAAGCGAACGGAAAAAGGTCGCGCCGGAGATACCACACATAAGACAGACTCAATCCAAAAGAACGTATTTAAGCTTTATTAAAAAAAGATTCATGATTAACAAATTATTTAAATAGCTAATAAAAAAAGATTTGTAACTATGGATGTAATAAAAAGAGAAGAGAATGTTCTCAAGTCTCTGCCAGTGCAGGAGGTTGAGGGTCAGCATTTGAGAAGCTTGAGCTCTGACCTCGCGCAGAGGATTCTCAGGATACTCGCAGAGGGCCCTGCGTACCCAAAGGAAATCGCGGACAAGCTCAAGACCCACGAGCAGAAGGTTTACTACCACATCCGCAATTTGGAGAAAGCCGGAATTATAAAAGTTGACATGCACGAGAATCACCACGGCGCTGTTGCGAAGTATTACTCGCTAAGCTCCCCTGCGTTCCTGCTCAGGTTCAAGGATTTTGAACAGGCAGGCGACGTGCTCAAGAAAGGAAGCGGCGGCAAGTTTCTGGAACCATTTATTGAAAATAATCAGCTCAACGCGACCATAGTTATTGGAGACCCAATGGCGCACGGACCTGAGCGCACAAGACCGCGGGACGGGTACTACGGGATTGACCTTGCGCTTTTCCTCGGCACTTTTATAACTTATGTTCCAATGTCCAAAGTGCGCGTTGACACTGAAATCCGCAAGGAGCATCTGCGCGATAATTTAATTCTCATCGGAGGTCCGGCAGTGAACAAGGTTGTGGAGAAGTTCAATGCAAAAATGCCAATTAGATTTGAGAAAGACGAGCACTGGAGAATAAAATCAGACATTACCAAAAAGAAATACGAGGCAGGCGAAGCTGGGCTCATAGTAAAGATTGACAACCCTTACGCAAAGGGCAAGAAGATTCTTGTTATCGCAGGAATCAGGTATTCAGGAACGCGGGCTGCGACGCTCGCATTTCTCAAGAATTTTGAGGAGATAACAAAAGGCAACAAGAAGAACCCGAAGATTAAGGCAAAAGTTGTGATAGGGATAGACGCAGACTCAGATGGAGACATTGACGAGGTTGAGTTTAAGGAGTGAAATTACATAGTGCGGGCTTGAAGGTCTTTTAAGAATCGTTCTGCAGCCTCTGCTTTTTCCTTGTTGGTATTCTTATCCTGCTCAGCTTTTAGCGAGCCTTTTATGGCTTTTGCAAAAGCTTCCAGGCCCGGGCGGGCTTCAGCTGAAACCGCCTGAGAATACGCTTCAATAACGCTAATCATTGCCTTGGCGAACGCCTCTGCGGCGTAAAAAGATTCCTTGAACCTGAATAAGCTTCGGAACATTATACCATATTGAGTCATGGGATCCTTGCCTTCGCAGGCTTTAAGCGTTACTTTTGTGCCTTCATCATCATTTCGCCAGTATCTGTATAGCTCGTGGACGTTTTCCAGAAACTCAGATTTCTTTGCGCCTTTCTTAAACTTGAACACTGCTTTGTAATCCTCATTTGACTTCTCCATCATTCCTGAAAGAGTTGTGAAAATGCCATCATCCGTAATAACATTGTAGCCGGTAACATTGCTGCACACGCGCACTTTCAGAAGCCCTTTTTTCTGGTATGATTTGAGCTGCGGGAAATCCTCAAAAAGCTTACCTAGTGCTGCGCGGAAAGTTTCATTTGCCTGTATCTGCCTTTCATACTGAGCGTCCCTTGAAGAAGGTCGCAGCTCGGGATAATAATGCGGGTCTATCTTGTCCAGGTGCGTTACTGCAATTACAACCGGAACCTGGCGAGTGTATTTCAGGATGAGCGGGATGAAATCGTGGTTCAGACCCTCGCCTTTTTTAGGCGAATAAACAGTCTTAAAATCTATTTTTGTGCCGTTCGCAGTGTCAGTTATTCTCGCCACCAGCAGAAGCGCGTTTATGCCAACTGCAACAGCAGGAAAATCGTCTCCAAGAAGAAATTCGCGCTGACCCATTGTGTCGCACTGATACATTACGCCGCCTGAAAATTTCTTGTTTTTAAGGACAACACCCTTCATATGGGTGGAACCTGAGTATTGCAGAGTGCGGGGGTCGTAGTTAGGGTCAAGAAATTTCTTCCACAAATCTGTCTTGCCCACGGCACCATCACCGAGAGTAACAAAAGAACTATCGTACGTGTTAATTTGCTTTACGATTGTCGAAGTGTCGTCGTCTGTCTGCATTTTTACTCGCTTATATTATGTGCTCCATCTACTATTTAAGTTATGTCATATTATTAAGTTTATATGGAATTCGTGGACGTGCACGCGCATTTGAACATCCCTGAACTGGACCAGGACCGCGAGCGGATGCTTAAAAACGCGAAGAAAGCAGGTGTAATCGCTGTAATTGACGCAGGGGAAACCGACAAGGAGAACCGCAAAATCCTCAGGTTGAGCAAGGAGTTCCCGCTCATCAGGCCCGCGCTCGGGCATCACCCGTGCAGTTTGGATATGGGCGAGGCAGAGAAAACCGCTGATTTTATCAGGCAGCACAAGGAGCGCATAGTCGCGGTTGGGGAGATTGGTCTGGACTACTGGAAAGTGAATGGCACGCTGGACAAGGAGAGTCAGAACGAGATTTTCGGGCTGTTCATTGACCTTGCGCAGGAGCTTGACCTGCCTGTTGTTGTGCATTCCCGCTCAGCTGGAAAATACGCAATTGAAATTCTCAAGCAAAAGAACGCGGAGAAAGTGTGCATGCACTCGTTTGACGGCGATTTCAAGGTCGCGCTTGAGGGAGTTGCGCTCGGCTACTATTTCTCAATCCCGCCGAGCATAGTGAGGAATGACCAACTGCAGAAGCTTGCTGAGATTCCGCTTGAGAACCTCCTGCTTGAGACAGATTCACCTTACTTGGGCCCGAGCAAAGAAGAGAAGAACGAGCCAGCAAATGTTCGCATCGCAGCAGAGGAGATTGCGCGGATTAACGAGCTCACGCTTGAAGAGGTTGCGGACGCGACCACGAACAATGCGAAAGCGCTTTTTAGGATTTAGCTTTTAGCCAACTGCTAATTGCCAGAGGTTTGGAAACCTTTATAATACATATTACACACGGATTTGCCATGAATAAGAAGGTTATCCTGTTGGTCCTTGCCATAGTTGTTATTGCTTTTGGCGGAGTGCTTTCAGTGAACGGAAACCTGAATGCTGAGCCTGTTCTGGAGAACAAGATGACTGCATACGCAGTGACGAGCCAGTGGGACGAGAACAAGGAGAATTGGAGCGTGAGTTTTGACGAGCTTATGGCGCAGTGCAATTTTAACCAGGTGATGTCCCCTCAGAAGGATGATGTTCTTGCTGAAGACGCTGAAATAAGGAACCTTGCGACAGGGCTCTGCGCCGGGGCTGAAACAGACATAGAAAAGATTTACAAGCTCCACGAGTTCACTTCAAACATTTCATATCTTGTTTACTCTGACTGGCGCAACGCGTCTGACGTGCTTGAGACCGGCGCTGGGGACTGCACTGACAAATCTGTCCTGCTTGTTTCAATGCTGCGCGCAATGGGCATTGAGTCATACATTGTTTACGGCGGCGCGCTTGAGAACGACACGCACGCCTGGGTTGTGGCTCGCGTGGACAACGCCTGGCTACAGCTTGACCCGACTGTTTCAGATTTTGATTTTGTTTACAAGTGCCTTGATAATGAAGAGTGTGAATACAAAGAGTATTACGGAAAGCTTAGGGGCATGTTTAATGATGCTACGTTTTTGGAATGCAAGTGAAACGTCAGTTGACACCGTGCGCTGCACAAGTTTGTGAAGTTACAGCGCTACCGAGCAAATTACTCGCCTTTGGTTAATTACCAACACAACACATCAAATATTACTGAACTCACATAATGCGGAATAAACGCCGGCAAGAATGACTTTGATTTCAAACAAACATAACCAAACACCAGCGCGGCGAAGAACGAGAAATAAACCTCAGGCATTGGCTTGCCGATGTGCACGAGCGTGTATGGAATCGCTGAGAGGACAATCGCGTAATCGCCAACATATTTTTTCAATTGAAACAGCGCGAAGCCTCTGAAAAAGAATTCCTGGAACAGGAAGAGCGGGAAGACCAGCATTTCTCCAATCACAAAATCTGAAATAGTGAGCGCGGCAAACCTTGGATAGTACATTTGAAACACAGGGAGCTGGCACGCGTAGAGCATTATCGGCGTTGCGAGCAGAATTAGCCCAATTGAGTATAAAATTATCCTGCGCTTGTGCTTGAATGAGAGCCCGATGTCTTTCCCTTTCAACCCGAGCTTGTAGGCAATGAAAATAGGGATTATGAGGAGAAAAAAGCCCTGGGAGCCGATTCTGCCGGCAGGAGTCGCCGGGGTGAGAAAGTAAAATGCAGCAGAGAGCAGGCAGACCGCGGCGAAAAGCAGCACCGCCTTGAGCTTATTGTCCATTTAGCAGGAGTCCTTTCTCGTAACAGAAAACAGCAGCACTATCATTCCAGCCACCGCGGGTATGAGCAGGAGCTTTATCGCGGTGTACTCACCGAATACCATGAAAAACAGGAACATTCCGGCGCTCACGGTGAGGAAGTCAAGCCCGAGCTGAGTAAGGTCGCAGGTTTTCATAAAAAGAGGTAGGGCAGGAGGGGATTTAAAGCTTGTGCCTGCTCCTGCGCAAACTATTTAAGCACACCCTACGGTTATGTAAATCCCGGCAGGGAGTCGGATTATAGTATTAAAGGGGAGAGAAGGAGAAAAATAAGATGGCAGAAGAATCTTGGAAGAAACACGTAAAGCTTTTTATACCAGGGCCCGTTGAGGTATTCCCCGACGTGCTCGAAGAGGTTGGCAGGCCAATGATTGGCCACCGAAGCCAGCAGTTCAAGGACCTGTATGCTGAGTGCAGGACCAAGCTGAAGGAAGTCCTGGGCGCACAGGACGCGTTTGTATTTTTATCAACCAGCTCCGCGACAGGAGTCTGGGAAGCTGCAATAAGAAACTGCATTGAGAAGAAAGCCCTGTGCTGCGCCTGCGGCGCGTTCTCAAAGAAGTGGGGCGAAGTCGTGGAGATGAACGGCAGGGAAGTTGACTTCCTTGAAGTTGAGATGGGCCAGGGCATAACCGCAGAGATGATTGACGAGAAGCTCGCATCAGGCGAATACGACGCGCTGACCTTCGTGCACAACGAGACCAGCGCCGGCGTAATGAACCCGATTGAGGAAGTCGCAGAAGTAATGAAGAAATACCCAGACGTGATGTTCCTTGTTGACGCAGTGAGCTCAATGACCACTGTGCCGATTGACGTTGACAAGCTCGGAATTGACGTGTGCCTCGCAAGTGTTCAGAAAGCATTCTCGCTTCCGCCAGGACTCGCTGTATTCACAGTGAGCAAGAAAGCAATGGAGAAGTCCGAGACGATGAAAAACCGCGGCTACTACTTTGACTTCCAGGCGTTCAAGAAGTACGACGAGAAGAGCCAAACCCCAACCACGCCAGCGATACCGCAGATTTACGGACTGCACAAAGTTCTGTGCAAGATGCTTGAGGAAGGAATGGAGAATCGTTATAAAAGACACGCTGAGATGGCTGACTATGTGAGGAACTGGGCTGTTGAGAAGGGCTTTGAGCTCTTCGCGCAGGAAGGTTTCCGCTCCAACTCGCTGACTGCAATAACGAACACAAAGGGCATAAACATCGCAGACCTGAACAAGGCGCTAAGCTCCAAGCACGGAATGGTTCTGAGCAACGGCTACGGCGACCTGAAAGAGAAGACCTTCAGGATTGCACACATGGGCGACATGCAGCTTGACGATATCAAGGGCTTGCTCGCGGCTGTTGAGCAGGAAGCGGGGCTATAATGAGACACAAAGCCCTTAACAAACTGGTGAGCTTCGTGTTCCACTTCAAAGCTGGTAAAGGAGGTGAGGCTTTGAAATGAAAATTTTAATTTCAGACCCTTTCTCACCCGAGCTCCCTGCGCGGCTGGCTAAGTTCGGCGAAGTGACAGAGAATAAAGAGGACTGCAAGGACGCTGACGTGATTCTGATTAGAAGCGCTACAAAAGCCACGGCTGAGTACTTGAAAAAGTGCAAGAATATCAAATACATAATACGTGGCGGAGTTGGAATGGACAACATTGACAAGGCATACTGCGAAGCGAATGGAATCCGCGCGGAGAACACGCCTGAAGCAGCGTCAGTCGCAGTCGCTGAGATGGTATTTGCGCTGGCGCTCGGAATTCGCAGGAAGCTCATCAAGTCGCACAACTCAATGGACGCAGGCGAGTGGCTCAAGAAGGAGCTGAAGGGAACTGAGCTCTACGGCAAGACCATTGGAATCTATGGCTACGGCAGAATTGGAGAAGAAGTTGCGAAAAGGGCTCACGCTTTTGGAATGCACATAATTGGCTGCTGCCGCTCGGACAGGAAAATGCTGGACTATGTGAAAAAGGTCAGCCTTGATGATGTTGTGCGGAACGCGGACATTCTGACAATTCACGTGCCGAAGACACCGGACACTGAGAACAGCATAAATAAGGACTCAATTGCGAAGATGAAGGACGGCGTAATAATTATCAACACTGCGCGCGGCGGAATCGTGAATGAAGCTGATTTGGCTGAAGCGCTGAAGTCCGGAAAGGTCGGTGGTGCTGGAATTGACGTTTACTCAAAGGAGCCGCCGGAGAGCAATCCTTTCAAGGGGCTTGAAAACGTGATTATGACCCCGCACCTTGGCGGAAGCACAAAGGAAAACGCTGAGAGAATCTCGGATTTGATTGTTGAGAAGGTCGAGAAGTTCGCGGCTGAGTAGGGTTAGAGGGCTTTCTTCAACAGCTCCATAACTTTCTTACCATCAGCTTTGCCCCTAGCCTCTTTCATAACCATGCCCATCAGCGGTTGCAAAGCTCTTTCTCCTTTTTCCTCAATAAGCTTTTTGTTTGAGTCAACAACTTTTTTAATTATAGATTCAAGGTCTTTGACTCCAATACCCTCCACCCCCAAGTCAGAGACCAAATTGCTCAGCTTAGAACCAGGCTGCTCAGCCCATTTCTCAAGAATGTCTGGAATCGCCTCTTTGCTGAACTTGCCCTGCTTCAAAGATTTGAACAAGTCTTTGAAATGTTCTTCCTGGAGCACTTGAGGGTCTTCCAAAGCTTTGATGTGATTCGTAAACGTGGTGGCAAGAATACTTGAATCATATTCCTTGACCAATTTCTCAAACAGCTCAAGGTACATTGAATCGTACAACTCGCCCGCGACTTCTTTTGAAAGTCCATGCTTTTTCCCGAGCTCGGCAATCTGCTCCCACGGCAGCTTCGGCAGCTTCAACTCTTTGAGCTTTTTGTCAGTAATCACAATCGGCGACAAATCAGTTTCAGGGTACATCCTTGCTCCGCCTGGCAGAGGCCGCATAAACGCGCTGGTTCCTTCCGGCAGAACTCTGCGGGTCTGCTCCGGAACTCCTTCAAATGCAATTTGAGCCCGCTCCGCAACCGCCTTGATGCATTTCTCGCAAACATCTTTTTGCTCCGCGATGAGTATGAACGCGTCGTTTTCTTTGCAACCGAGCTCTTTCCGCACAGTTTCAATTTCTTTTTCAGTTATTCCATAGTTCGGCAATTCATCGCTGTGGAATAATCCCTTGGAGCCGTAAGCTTTCGCGTAATCCGCAAGCTCTGAGCCGAATCGCCTGTCCGGCTGTAATTCTTTTTTCAAAAGCCCGGCGAACCCGCTGAGTTTTAAACCGTAAATTGAGCCGGATTTCTCAAGCGCGGATTTGATTACTTTTGACTCGCTCTTTGCAAAGAGTTTTGAAACATCAGCTGGCTTTGAATCAACTTTCGCTTTCCTTTTCTTCAATTCGTTTTTAATCTCAAGTAGCCCAACTTGCCTTTGAACCTCAAGCTCCACAGATTTTGAAAGAATGCTCAAGTCCTGAAGCCCCTTAAGCTCAACTCGTGCACCTTCCCTGATTGAAATATTCACGTCCTGCCGGATTGTTCCAATGCCGCGCTTCACTTGCCGCGTAGCTCGGAGTATTGCACCAATTGCCTTCGCAACCTCTTTAGCCTGCTCCGGAGTTGTGATGCACGGGTCTGTGGCTAATTCAATAAGCGGGATTCCTAATCGGTCAAGGCTATACGTGACTGTGCCATCCTTTTCATCAACTTTCCGCGCTGCATCTTCCTCAATGCAGATTGTCGGGATTTTAACCTCAAGATCACCAACCTTGAAACTGCCATTCACCGCGACCAGAGAGGTTCTTTGAAAGCCCGAAACGTTTGACCCGTCAATAACAGTCTTGCGCATAACGTGCACTTCGTCAATCACGTCGCAGTTCAGCATTTTTGAAACTGTGAGTACAGTGTCCAGCGCAGTTGAGTCCATCGGGCCCGGCGGCTCCTCGTCCAGCTCAACCAGGCAGTTTGATTCCCTGAAAGCGTGGTAAGTGTAAGAATGGTCTGCGAGGTAGGCCTGCAGAGCCGCAGGGTCAATTAATCCGGTTTCTCCTGCCACTGCGTGGAGCTTTCTCTCAAACTTGAAATCAGGGTCGCGCTCCTGCATAATCGATGGGCAGCGACAGAACAATTTGCCTGTGTCAAGCTGTTGATGAATTTCTAAACCACACTTAAGTCCGAGTTTCTTATAGTCCAGATTCATTGTATTTCACAAACCACGTTTAGTACAGGAAGGATTCAGCGTCGCTCCGCTCTTTTATTTCCCCAGCGAAGTTTTTCAGCATCATTTCTTTCGCATCCCAGCCCTTATGCCCAAGCACCCAGCCGAGTTTCACGTACGCAGTCTCCGGGAGCATGTCGCCGAGCGGGACAACCCCTGCGTCAAGCATTTTTCGCCCTGCGCGGTAAACATTCAGGTC
>JBDRKL010000001.1:0-13642 GCA_043814055.1 archaeon | reverse complement strand
TGCTGGGCGTTAGGTAGAATCAGAACTGCTTCCAGAAGCCGGAGTTTTTGAAGGATTTCCAAGCTTTGCCTTTTGATTTGCAGAATACTTTGGCAATTTCAAGTGCAAGGAGTTTTGGATTGCGCTCATCAGTAGAATCTTTTTGAGTGGCAAGACGATACTGCCCAGCTCCATTCTTTACTAGAAAGCGTTTTAAGCGACGTTGAGAAGTCACAGATATTCCAATTTTTCGCTCCAAAACATATGCACTGACAAATTCGTTATTATGTTTAGGAAACCACGTGAACATACTAAGTATTTTTTCTTCGTGTTCTAGCCCTTCTAGAAGAATTCGCACATAAACGGCATTTTCGTTGTTAAATATCAATCGACCTAACTCTGATGATTTTAACTTGCCAGTCCCGTGATGCCCAGTAAATGCAGGACCAAAAAGTTCTTCGCACAATGACCGCGAATCAGGTACTCTGTTCTGGCGAATACTCTGGTGTGATTTTTGTTCATAAAAAAGTGATTGAACGGCACTTGAATTAAAAGAAGGAGGTTCGCCGCAGTCTTCAAGTCGTTTGTTTGCAATGAGAAATAGCTCTGCATTCCTAACTCCAAAAGGCAGAGTGGCAACTTCAGTTATGAAAATGTAACCAAGGATTGCATTGTTACCATAGTTCATACCTTTACAGATATGAACAACATCTCTATAGTCACGCACACCGAATTTTTTCATTGCTTTTTTAAAAGTAGAATTAGAACCTCCGTGCATTCTTGTTTCAACCGCGTCCCAAATATCCTGAGACAGACGGGAGTTATCAGGTATCTCATTATCCGCTATTGGAAGAGTTTCAACACCAAGGTCTGTATCACGCTGAGCCATACAAATCAAATGTGAATAGCAGTATATTTAAGTTTCCGCAGGCATAGAACTAGTTATGACAGAGCTGGGAATAATCTATAATCAGCACATTCAAGAAAAATCCGCCATATGGATTGCAGAGCAGCTGAAAGAGGATGCTGAATTAAAAGACAAGATTACTTTTTTAAAAGTAGAGCACCCAACAAAAGAGGAAATACACAAAATATTAGACAAAGAGTGGAAAACCAAAGTCCCAAAAATAGTGGATGACTATTTTGATTTGCTATTCAAGAGGTATGATACGATACCAACACCCTGGGCTGATGTCTATCTGTTTTTCGCAAGAAACCCTGACTTAATTGGAAAGAATTTAAAGATAATTTCATATAAAGATGCTGTAAAAAGATATTTTGAATATGCGAAAGAAGAGGATGCTGAAACTTTTGAGAATTACTTAGAGTTGAGTGAAGACAAGAAAAAGATTGAAAGATACCTAAAAGAAAACAAGGGCAGAATAATTTTAAATTTTCATAACTATGACTGGATGAGACATGATGACCACGGAATGGAATTGATAGATATTCCAGAAAAATTATACAAACTTTTCTGGGATAGGGATGATAGTATAAAATATTTTAGCGAACGTATGGAAGTGGGCGGTTCACAAAGTCCTGAAAGATATAATATGACATATGTGGAGTTTAGAGAATATAATAGCAATTACAGGTGCAGTATTGAGGGGGACCCAAATCTCAGGAGATTTTTGAGAAGGCCAATTGCCAGATCATATACAGATATAACAAATTACAAAAATATCAAACCAACTAAAAGAACTAAAGAAGAATTCCTGCCACTTATTAAAAAACTATGCATATTCTTAATGGAAGGGGATTATTTATAAAACAGGAGCGCATATTACGCATTATGCAAGAAAATCCAGTAATAACAATCGGCGGACCACCAGGGGCGGGCTCAACCAGCATTGCCCACGCTGTGGCTAACGAGTTTGAATTAAGATATTTCTCAACTGGCAAGGCGTTCAGAAAAATTGCAGAGGAGCGCGGCATAAGTGTTAAAGAGCTCAGCGACACTGCGGAAGAGGGGGTTGACAAGCAGGTTGACGAACTTACAAAGGAAGAAGCCAGACAAGGCGGCGTGGTTATGGAGTCAAAGCTCGCAGCTTGGATTACGAAAGAAGTTGAAGGCTGTGAAGCGATTAGGATTTGGCTTGAGGCTTCGGTTGAGGCAAGAGCCCAGCGGGTCTTGAACGACGAGAAAGAACGCATAGCTGAGGCGTATGAAACTGTTGAGGATGTGCAGGAACAGATACGGGAAAGATGGACTGAGGACAAGCGCAGGTACAGGGAATTTTACGGTTATGACTTGGATGATATGAGCGTTTATGACCTTGTGATTGACACGAACGAGCTGGGGCTTGATGAAGTCAAGGGAAGGGCGATTGAATTCTTGAGGGAAAAGCTTGGCTAAGCAACATATAAATAGGGCAGCCGAGTAATTAAGCAGGGGGAGAACAAAAATGATTGAAATTGGAAGAGTATGCATAAAGACAGCTGGTCGTGAGGCCGGCAGGAACTGCCTTATCGTGGATGTCGTAGACGACAGCTTTGTTTTAGTGGCAGGCCCCAGGGTGAAGCGAAGGCGCTGCAATGTCAGGCACATTGAGCCGCTCGCGCAGAAGCTCAACGTGAAAAAGGGCGCGACTGACGAGGAAGCGACCAACGCGCTCGTGAGCGCAGGACTTGAGGAGAAGCCGAAACCATCTCTAAAGAAAGAGAAAAAGGCAGCAGCTCCGCAGGAAAAAGTCGCAGAACCCAAGGAAGAGAAGAAGAGCCTGCTGAAGAAGAAGCCGAAGAAGTAACACGATGAGCGTAAAAATCAACGGGCTGAAATCTTTATTAGAGGATTCTAGATTAATTAAGAGAATATGCAAGGATTCGCCGGATGGCAAAATATGGGCCTATGCAGTTAGCGGACCAATGTTCACTATGGATTTGGTAGAGCTGGTTATTAACGAATTTAATGAAAATGGCAAGGATGCCTTTAAGAGTTCTGGCGTGTGCAGCGGACCATTTTTCTGGGCTGGCCCCACTTTTGATTCAGTAGTTCATAAGCAATCAGAAGGCGTTGTTGTTGAGATAAATCCAGAAACAAAAAGAATTCTGAGCGTGTATTACAGTCGAGACGGGGAAAAAGAGCTTATTTGCATGGATAATAAGACAGAGTATAAGAAAAACGAGAGATATTTTACAAAACACAAAGAAGAGTGGGGCAAACAATACCCTAGAAAATATGTGGTTGTTGCTGAAGAAGAGCTTAAGGGCGTGGCAGATGAGTTTGAACAGGCACATTCCATATTTGAAAAATTGCTTGAAAAAGGCATAAGAGGCATAATTGTATGGATGGTTGGCGGACGTAAGGCCAAGCCGAAGAAGTAATAAGGTAGCAGTATAATAGAGATTCTGATTTTGCTAATGGACAAATTACCATTTGAGCGCGACCGGGAGCTTCTTGTCAGGCACGAGGAAGAGACCAGCGCGAAACACGGAACACTTCCAACAAGGAGAAGCGTAGAGCAGTTGCTCAATAACGGAGTTGTTAACATTGACAAGCCAGCAGGCCCGACCTCGCACGAGGTGTGCGAGTGGGTGAAGCGCATTTTAAAATCCAGCAAAACCGGGCATGCCGGAACCTTAGACCCGAATGTTACAGGCATTCTGGTTGTTGGCTTGGGCAACGCGACAAAGGCGCTACAGGCCCTGCTCCACGCAGGCAAGGAATATGTCTGCCTGATGCACCTGCACGAGCCAGTTGATGAGGCGGCTTTGAGAGTAATGCTGGGCGAGTTCACAGGCAAGATTTACCAGCGCCCGCCAGAGAAGGCTGCAGTCAAGCGAATCCTCAGGGCAAGAGAGATTTATTATAACAAGATTATTGAGATTGATGGCAAGGACGTGCTGTTCAAAACAGGGTGCGAAGCAGGGACTTATATCCGCAGGCTGTGCTATGACCTGGGCGCTGCGCTCGGAGTTGGCGCGCATATGCAACAGTTAAGGAGAACAAAGACCGCGGCGTTTGACGAAAGCTCTATTGTGTCTCTGCAAAGCCTGACTGATGCTTATGTTGATTGGAAAGAGAATGGAGATGAAAAGGAGTTGAGGAAAATAGTGCATCCGATGGAAAAAGCACTTACGCATTTGCCAAAAATCATCGTGAGCGACTACGCGGTTGACGCGCTGTGCCACGGAGCCCAGCTCGCCCTGCCTGGATTGCTGAAAATGGACTCAGGAATTGAGAAAGGCGAACTCGTTGCGTGCTTCACGCAGAAAGGCGAAGCAGTTGTGATGGGCAAAGCGCTGATGAGCTCAGAGGCAATGGAGAAGACAAAGAAAGGGCTTGCGATTAAGACAGAACGAGTTTTTATGGACGAAGGGGTTTATCCTAGTTATAAAAAATGAATGCAAACAAAAAACATTTTAATCTTGGAGATGAGGACGACCTGCTCTCCCTAAATGACTTGATGATTCTTGAGCTGGGAGGATCCGAGCTGAATTTGAAGATACACGAGGTTCTGGTGGAACAATTTCCCAAAATAGACGAAGTAAGCAAGATAATGACCCAGTTGAAGTATCCAAATGCACTTGAAGTTGGATTCTGGCAGGGTGCGTTCCTGTATAATTTAAGAAAACAATTTTCAAGTAGCAATGTGCTTTGCCTTGGACAGAACCCCTTAGGTGTACCTAAAGAGAAATATGCAAAAAAGGTCAATCACCCAAATAAACGCACAAAAGAAATAAACAAGGGGTATGGGAAGAAAATACTGGCAGAGAACATAAATTGGGACAGTAATGAGATGTATTGCAGCCGCGAGTTCAACCCGCCTATTTACTATGTTTGTGGAAAAATAAAGCAATACCTGTATGGAACGAATCCAGGAGAGGAATATGTTGGCGCTTATCAGAATGTTAGGCGTTTTTATGACAGGAATTTCTTTAACCAGGAAAAAATTGGATGTGCTTTTATGCTTAAGCTTATGCGATGTTTTGAGAATGATTGGAAAGACCTGATACAGACATACCTGCCATTAACTGAGTCATTCTTCATATTGGATTACAGGAAAGACTATTTTGAAAAAGGCCTGGAGGATGGGACTTATGAAATTCTGGAAAAATACACTCCAAAGTACAAAGGAGAGGATGAAACAAAAATTCATATGCGATGGGATGACAATTTTAAGTTAAAGAGACAGTACTGCCGAGATATTAAAGACGTGATTAAGGTATTCCCAAAAGATGAGTGGCAACTGAGAGCAAAAGAATATGAAACGTTCTGGCACTTGGCTGCTTATAAAAAATAAGAAAGAAAGGGGATTTACATCCCCTCTCTAGTTTTTAGTGTTTTAGACTCAGGCTGCTGCAAACATTGCCATGAATGCCAGTCCAACGAATGCAATCATTATTATTCCGATTACTATCACTGGAAGCAACCAAGACAGAACAGCGCGGCCCGTGCTGAACCCGTGCGCTTCTTTGAGCGACAGGGTCAACAGGTATAGTCCGTACAGCTCAAGCAGGAACAGCAATATCGTGCCTGCGAATGGTATCAACATCAAGATACCCATCAATACCATCATCGGCGCCATAAACAGTGCCGACAAGTAGAGCTGCGTGGTCAGCGAGCCATTGCCGCCGAGTATCTTCGCAAAAATGAAGTAGATTACTCCATTTATTATCCAGCCTAGGAATGCTATTATCACTCCGAATATCAGGCCGTACACAAACATTATTGCACCTGCAGCTGCGCCAAGTAATGGAGCAAGGAACAGTGAGCCAAGAACTGCACCCCCGATACCCATGATGAGACCGAGTATCACACCTGCAATGAGAATGTGTTTTGCACCTTCGCTGAAGCTTGCGTGCGCCTTCTGCGCTGCAAAAGTCTCTTTGGGGTTCTTAAGGGCTTCCAACCAAATATTAAAATCCATTTTATTCCTCCTGGTAGTACCCCGTGAGGGGTCATTGAAAAGTAATAAAAGGAGTGGATTTAAATAGGTTGTGATAGGCACACAACACACACTATTAAATTTGAAATGCGTGTTTATCAAAATCGAGCGGTGATTTTGATGCCAGAACCAAAAGAACACTATTTCAAAACAGAAACAGAAATCCCGATGGAGATTCACACCATTGAGGCAATTATTAGGGGGGACGAGCTTGAGTTCCAAACCTCGCCGCCGGTTTTTTCCTGGAGAAAAGTTGACAAGGGCACACTAACGCTCGCGGAGAACATGGAAATTCCAGACGCGGCAAAGGACCTGCTTGACTTGGGGTGCGGGTATGGTGTGATTGGAATTGTTGCCGCGCGGAATAATCCGGAGCTCAAGGTCACGATGATTGACAAGAGCAAGCGGGCAGTGCAATTGACCCGGAAGAACCTGAGGCTCCACAATCTCAAGAATGCAGAGGTTATGCACGGGGATTTGTATTCACCGCTCAAGTGGATTGATGAAGCGGGAAAAGAACACATCAAGAAGTTTGACGTGATTGTTTCAAATCCGCCCTACTCTGCTGGAAAAAGCGTTGTGGTTGAAATTATCAAGAAGGCTCCTGAGCACTTGAAAGAAGGCGGGAGCCTGCAGATTGTGGGGCGGCACAACAAGGGCGGAAAGATGTATAAGGAGGAAATGCTACAAGTATTCAGCACCCTGGAAGAGACAGGGCGGAGTGCAGGGTATAGGGTTTATATTGGGAAGAAATAAAAAAGGTTGGCGCCAAGGCTAGGATTTGAACCTAGATTCCCCGAAGGGAACTCGCTCTCAAGGCGAGCGCGTTGCCGGGTTCCGCCACCTTGGCACGGCGTCAAATTACCCAGGGAACATCACACGTTTCGTGTGATGCACACACACTTCGTGTGTGTTGATTGTCCCGCATAATATTTGTGATGCTGCGGGACTACCAGGCTAAGTGAGCCCCTTATAATTTGTGTTCACTCGTTTAAATAAGTAATCAGCTGCGAAACAGATGTCTTTCCGCCACCTGGGCACAATTAGCAATAACACATATTAAAACTTAAATAAATAGTTTAGCTTGTAAGAAAATGACAAGATATACCCCATCCTACTGAGATAAATCACTCACTTTGAAAACGCCCTGACCCTGTTGTTCAATACTAGAAGATGTTCCGAATATTTTTTAGAAAAGTCCTTGTCCTTTTTAAATTCCTTTTTTAATACCTCATAGTCCCTGCGGTTAGCCAATATTCTGGCAATGAAATCCCGTGCTTCCTCTACACTTAGTATCCGGCTCGGGATGACTTTTTTCTTCAAGAGCTTGTGAACATCGTTAAGTGGAGCTCTTAAAAGCGCAGCCTCTAGTTTATCTTTCACAATGCCAAGAATTTTGTTGAATATCTCATGCCGCGTGATAACTTCCAGGCGCTCGTAGAGACGGTACAGCTCGTTGAGCTTGCTGATTTGGCCAGCCTCAAGCCGATATATCAGCTCTGTCTGGTATTCATGTTTGTTTCTAAACGCCTCATCAATTACAGCCTGGTTTGAGAATGCAGCGAACTTTGTGGGCAGTACTCTCAATGTTTTGCCGGAGCGGAATTTCTTGGGCACCATAGCGGCGATTTCCCGGAAAGATTTGCCCATTGGGAACGCCCCTATTGCATACATGAATGCGCAGAGGTGCTTGCAGAGGAACGGCTCGCCTTTCATGAACGCGTAGTCCCTACAATTGCAGTAGTATTGCCAGTTTACCCTGGGCTGGTCGAAGTTCTCTATGCTCACATTATAGAATTTTTCAGGATTGGATTGGGATTTAACTGTCCCAAGCCTTATGCTTTGGTCCTTGCTTGGCAGGGTCTGCACTTTGTCATCCTCATAGAGTATTCTGCCCCTATCAAGCCGCTCGTCATTGTAGAGAACCATATGTTTTTATTGTAGCCCCAAGACTATAAAACACCTGCGATGAGAACTGTAATATAAGGGGAGAAATAAGAGGAAGTGAAATGACAAACTACACACCAGCCCACGGAGACAAGCTGAAGTTTGAGTGCACACTCTGCGGAAATTGCTGCAGGAACGTGAACGTTCCAGTCACGATGGACGAGGCCAAGAAGATTTCTGAAACCTTGAATCGGGCGTCAGCGAGCTTGTTTGAGGTGGTTGGCTACATCGGCGAGGGCGGGGAACGCCAGCAGTATATGAGCATGCGCAGGAAGAAAAACGGAGAGAATTTTGAATGCCAGTTTCTTGTTGATAACAAGTGCTCAATTCACGAGCTCGGCATAAAGCCAGCGAACTGCCAGCATGTCCCATACAGCTTGATTGACGAGCACGAGGCAAAGGACTGGTATGAGAACGAAAGGGTAAAAGCCGAAGTTGATGCAGGCGGGAGAAAAGTTTATTTCAGCTCGCTTGAAGCGTGCCCTGGGATTGGAAAAGGGGATAAGATTCAAAAAGACCAGCTAGTCAAGGAGATGGTTGAGCAGCAGAATAAGCTGGTTGTTACTTCAAAACTGATAGCAAAGGGACAAATCCTTGTTACTGAGAAAGACCGCGAGATGGTCAGCAGGATGAGGCAGATAGGGGTCAAGTGCGGCCAGTTTGACTCGCATCAGGGCTTCTCGTTCGCGGTTTATCCGCCGCAGTTTTTTGAGGAGATTCACAGGGACAAGCTAGTTGAATGCGTAAAAGAGGCTAAGGGCTTTGAGGGTTTATTCAGGATTTCAATACTCAAGGAAGGCGAAGAACGGGGCATTCTTGTGGGCTACCTGAAGAACTATAAGGAGCCGCAGTTTGTGGACAGGTTCGCCAAGCTCAAGGACCTGGACCACAGGTTCGGCGTGATTGACCTTGACAAGGGCGAGTACACCCTACTTTTCTAAACTTATAAATAGAGGGGAAAACACTCAAATTATTATGTCAAACATAACCGGTCTTGCACCGCTCTACATATCGGCAAACTTGTTCCTGGCGGACACTGTTAATCGATTTTATATTTGGGCCACGCTTGCAGTGGTGCTTGTTATGGTTTTTATGTTCTTTTGGTATTTGAGGCGCAAATAGGCAATGGCAACAATTAAAGAGATTGAAGCTGAAATAAAAAGTATTAAAGCGCGAAATAAGACGGTTGCCGCGGACAAGGCCTGGGAGACGAGTTTTACAAGGCGGTCTTTGCTTGCATTATTTACTTATCTGGCAATTGGCGCGTATCTTTACGCTATCGGGGTGCAGAGCCCCTGGCTGAACGCGATTGTGCCTGCTGCGGCGTTCATGCTTTCAACACTCACCTTGCCGTTTTTCAGGAAGATTTGGATAGATCAGATTTATAAGAAATAGCCCAAGCGCAACATTTATAACCTCATTTATTCACCATTATGCAGTGGTAAATAATGGAGATGTGGGACTATATAGCAATACTTTGGAGAGACTTCCTGCGGCAAGATGTCCAGCTTAAGCTATTCGGGGCGCGGTACGACCTGGGGTATCTTGAATTCGGCATAATCCTGGGCATAATCTCGCTGTCAGTGGCGCTGATTTTTAACAGCAATACTGCGCCGCTTAAAGCAAAGCTGAGCAAGAGCGTGGCAGGTTTTTTCTCAGTTGTTTTTGTAGCCCCAGTTATTGAGGAAATCATATTCAGGCTCGTGTTGATTTCAATTTTCACCGTGCTATTTGAGTCAGTCCTGATAGCAGTAGTTGTATCCGCATTCTTCTTTGCGGTTGGCCACATACTCTGGGGCAACCTCCGATTCGTGGATACTTTTGTGAGCGGTCTGCTCTGGGGCTGGGCGTTCACTGTAGTGGGACTTAGCGTTACAATCATAGCCCATATGACGCACAACTTCCTTGCGAGCATAATGAGGAGGGGCTAAGATGGACATAGCGGCTTTTTGGACATACTTCAGGGCGCTTGAGCCATGGTATATGACTCCGCTCTACCTTGGGCTTTTCACGCTCGCAGTGACGATACCGTTCAGACTGATGTTCATACACACAGGATACACAAGGTGTTTGAAGTTCAGGCACTGGGCGCTTTTGACCCCGATAGTTGAGGAGCTTGTGTTTAGGTTCCTGCTGCTCTCGCTAGGAATTATGTTCTTTGGCTTTGTTGGCGGCTTCGTGTTCATGCTGATTGCATACACGACCTACACCGCGTTCCTCTACGGCCCGCCGTATATGGGCGACGCAGTTGTGATAGGCCTGGTTTTCGGGCTCGCTGTGTTTGAGCTTGGAATAGTAACAGTTATATTGGCGCACATGGTCTATAAGGTGACGCAGTTGGTGTGATAAAATGGCAAAAAGCAAGACAAAAAATATTGAAGATGTTGAAGACCTGCTCCAGAATTTGAATGATATCATCAAGATTAATTTCAGCCCGGAGATTGCAGAGGGGCAGATTAGGGAAAAGCTCGGTGAGCTCAGGAGCAAGGAGCAAACGCTGAGACTGACGCTTGAGGAGCTTGAAAAAGCCAAGAACGCTTACAGGGACGAACTCCTGCGAACAGGAAAACAAGAAATAGAATTGCATAGCACGATAAAGCAACTTGAAGCGCATCGCTCAATCCTGAAGGACCAGATAGGCGACCACAAGGATGATATGGACGCGCTCAAGGCGGAGCGCGAACAGCTCAACGACAAGGTGTCCCAGCTTGGAGCGGCACTAGCTGAACTAAGGGAAAAGATTACAGCCCTATCAAAGTAGTGGTCATTGAGACGTTTGAAACGCCCCTGAGTTTTGTGAGAATTAGCTCGTTGAGGTGGTCCATATTATCGGTCTTAATCTTGGCGATTATGTCATAGTCGCCATAGACAGTCCACGCCTCGTCAACAGCGTCAATAGCCTTCAGTCTCTCAAGAAC
This sequence comes from archaeon, assembly GCA_043814055.1. Lineage (GTDB taxonomy): Archaea > Undinarchaeota > Undinarchaeia > Undinarchaeales > JBDRKL01 > JBDRKL01. Next base: position 2,910 of record JBDRKL010000001.1, on the reverse strand, counting down.
ATCTTTCTCTTTTCCAGTTTCCGTTGTTATTAATACAAATGCTGTTACCATTTCCACCCTCAGTATCGGTATAAGAAAGCAAATATGTTTTATAAAGGTTGTGGTGCGGAAATCTGGAAAAAAAAGAACTGGCGCGCATATTATTTCAAGAAAAAAAGCTCAAATGAAATACAATAGGGAAATTATCGCAAGCGCCAGCGGGATTATTGACGCTATAAGGGTTAGTTTTGTAAGCCCGCGAGCGCCAGCAAAGAAAGTGTATGGGAGATCCGCGAACATTGAGCCCATTGTAACCGCAAGAGCCGCGACTAGCGCTGCTTCGGCAGTTACCTGCTGCGTGAATAAAAGTGATGCGATTATGAAGAGGTGCGCGCCTCCGTAGAGGAAGCCCGCAGCCCCTGAGAGCGCATAGAGCCCAATAATACCCGCATATCCAATCACGCCGAGCGCGAAGTAGTACATCACAAGGAAGAGCACTAGGAAAATGAATGAGCTTTTCAGGGACACCGGCTGGAAGTCAACCTCGCCGCCTGAACCTTTCTTGTAAAACACAATGCCTGTGACAAGGCAGGATATGAACAGTATGAGCATTGGGACGGTGAAGAACATTGGCGGCACTGCGAAGATGTTGAGCCAAATACCGACTACCATTATTATCACGAAGTTGCGGATTGCCAGTGTTGCTTTTGAAATCATTATAGCTGCCGCACCATCATAATTCGCGCCCTCGTCCTCAGCGCACATCTTGCTCACCACGCTCGCGGCGATAGTTGAGCGAATCAGGCCCGCGCCAATTCCGAGCGAGATGATTGTTTTTTGCATGGAGAATAGCTCTGCAATTAAAAAGACCGTGTACTGGAACGTGAGTATTACCATAAAGAGGCCGACCACGAATTTTACAGTAAGAGTTTCCATTGGAAGGTATAAGTTAGAGGGTAGAAGGAAGTAGACCAGCCAGCCGAATATTATGGCTGTTGACACAGCGAATGACCTAGTGTGAAACTCCTGCGACAGCGATACCCCTTTCTTGCGGGAAAGGATTTCAAGCAGGACGAAAAGGAGTAGGCCGAACCATAGCGGTACAAGAACATAGCGGCCTATGAGGCCGATGCTGTTTGTAAGGAACTCTAGAGCCATTATTATTTCTTGTGCTTGAGCACAGTGTCCTTCACTTCATCCCCGAAGAGCTCATCGCCTTTTGTTGCTTTGCCTTCCTCGCGGAGTATTGGGAACAGTATGACATCACGGATTGAGTGCGAGTCAGTAAGCAGCATCACGAGGCGGTCTATTCCAATGCCGATTCCACCGGTCGGCGGGAATCCGTACTCCATCGCGTCTATGAAGTCCTGGTCCATCGGATGCGCTTCCTCATCGCCGTCCTTGCCGCGGCCCATCTCGGTTTCAAGCCTCTGTTTCAAGTCAATTGGGTCATTGATTTCAGAGTAATTATTCGTGAGCTCCATGCCCATCACGTAGGACTCAAACCGCTCGGTGTAATCCGGATTTTTGCGCGAGGTTTTCGCGAGCGGGGAAACCTCTCGCGGGTAATCGTAGATGTGCGTTGGCTGGATGAGTTTTGACTCAACCATTTCCTCAAATATCGCTGCCATCAGTTCGCCCTTGCTGACCTTTCCAACAACTTCAAGCTTATTGTCCCTGCAGAACTGCTCAAGTTCCTCAAGTGATGATTTCTCAGGGTCAATGCCCACGTGTTTCTTCACTGATTCTGTAACTGTCATCTTTGCCCAGGGTGCTTTGAACTCAAGCGTGTGCTCGCCGTACTTTACTTTTGTTTTTCCAACTGCTTTCTTAGCTGCGTATTCAATTGAAGTTTCAATGAGCTTCATGCAGTCCTCGTAGTCTGTGTATGCGGTCTGGGCTTCAAAGAGGCAGAACTCAGGATTGTGCTTGGTGTCAATGCCCTCGTTCCTGAAGTCCATGCAGAACTCAAATACTTTCTCAAAACCGCCAACGATTAATCGTTTCAGGTACATTTCGTCCGAAATTCTGAGGTACATATCCATGTCCAGAGTGTTGTGGTGGGTTATGAAGGGACGAGCATTAGCTCCGCCGTAGACTGGCTGGAGCGTCGGGGTTGTGACTTCAACATAGCCGTCCTTGACAAAATACTCGCGGAGCGCGTTTATTATTTCACTGCGCTTCTTGAACACGTCGCGCGTGCTCGGGTTCATGATTAAATCAAGGTATCTTCGGCGGTAGCGCGTTTGAGTGTCTTTCAAGCCGTACCACTCTGAAGGGAGCGGCCTTAGGGCTTTTGTGAGGAGATCAAATTTCTTCACGAAGATTGAGAGCTCGCCGCGCCGGGTCTTGAGCGGGTATCCTTCTGCGCCGATTATGTCCCCGATGTTCAGCTTGGTCTTGAAGGTTTCAAAATCCTTGAGCGCGTCAGCTGCAACAAATAATTGGATTCGCCCAGACTGGTCTTCCAAATCCGCAAACACGACTTTTCCGTGGCCGCGCAAAGAGCGCAACCTGCCCGCAACTTTCACTTTGTCCTTTTCTTTCTTCTCTTCTGGCTTGAGCTTCGCGTATTTTTCACTGAGCTCCGCCGTCGTGTGCGTCCGCTCGTACTTGTATGCGAAAGGCTCCACTCCGGACTTCCTAAGCTCATCAACGAGCTTTATTCTTAGTTCGCGGTCTTCCTGTTCCGACATACTTGAAAATAGATAACCTTAATATATAACGCTTTCCTAGAGGTGGGCATGGATAATGTTTTGGCAATAGCAATAGTGCTTGAGCTCATTCTCATGGGATTCGTAGTTTTGCGGCGCGTCAAGGGCGCAAAAATGTTTGGCCCGCTGGCAATGATACACACAAAGCACTTTGTGAAATTTATTGACGCTGTTGCGAAAATTTCTCCGCGGTTCTGGAAGCTTGTTTCCACGATTG